>DATGVJ010000565.1:0-10280 GCA_035300505.1 Xanthobacteraceae bacterium | reverse complement strand
CGAGGAAGGAAAGACCGAGTCCATCGACAGCACGTGCTGCACGAACTCGAAGTTGGTGTGGTAATCGGTGACGTTTCCGAACGCGACCAGAGTGGCGAACAAAGCGACGGCGGCGACCATGACGGCCTTCGCGGCGCGGATGGCGAGCATGGATGTCCTTTCCAGCGCCGTTTATTTCTTCGCAAACAGACTCATCGCCTCGTCAGCCAGCACGCCGCCCTTGATCGCAATCGGCGCGAAGGACGCCTTGCCGGCAAGCTCTTGGCTTGGGACCATGATCTGGTCGATCTTCGTGGCGAGTTGCTCGAGGGAAGCGGCGTATACCAGTCGCCCGAAGTGGCTCCACAAGATCGCGCCCATGCACATCGCGCACGGCTCGCCGGATGTATAGAGTGTGCTGCCGCGCATGATCCGGCTGCCCTCCATGGCGATGCAGCGGCGAATCGCGACCATCTCGCCGTGCGCGGTGGGGTCGGCGTTCCGGCGCCCGAGGTTGCGTCCGCGCGCGAGAATGCGCCCCTCGCGAACAATGACGGCCCCGAAGGGAAAGTCGCCGAGCTTCGCCTCCGCTATGGCGATGCGCATGAAGCGCTCGTCCTCGGCTGCGGTGGGCTCGGCCGGCTCCGCGAACGCCAGCATGGGAGTAGCCCCGATGCTCGCGAGCCCGGTGAGGAATGAACGACGATTCGGAAGCGCGTGACGCGAGCAGTCGCAGCGATGCATGGCGGCATCCTTATGATCGGCGGCGGGGCCCGATCAGTCCAAGGTCGATACCTTAAAGATTACACAGCGCAAACACTACTGGGCCTTGATGTTCGCAGCCTTCATCACCGGCCACCACTTGGCGATCTCGGCTGCCTGCATTTCACCAAGCGCCTCGGGCGTCAGCTTTTCGGGCGGAAACAATTCCTGGCCGAGTTCGCGGAGCCGCTTTTGCACGGTTGGATCGCCGAGTGCGTTCTTGATAGCTCCGTTGAGTTTCAAGACCACGTCGCGCGGCGTATTCTTGGGCGCCCAGAATCCGCGAAAGTTCGAAATGTGAAATCCGGGCAGGCCTGCTTCATCCACGGTCGGGATGTCCGGCGCGGCCGGCAGACGTGTTGGTGACGTAACCGCATAAGCCTTGATATTTCCCGAGCGCACCTGGGGCAGCGAATTGGCTGAGAGATCGAACATGAAGTCGATCTGACCCGCCACCATGTCTTGCATCGCAAGCGCGACGCCGCGGTAAGGAACAAACTGGAACTG
Source organism: Xanthobacteraceae bacterium (assembly GCA_035300505.1). Classification (GTDB taxonomy): domain Bacteria; phylum Pseudomonadota; class Alphaproteobacteria; order Rhizobiales; family Xanthobacteraceae; genus VAZQ01. Next base: position 9,032 of record DATGVJ010000565.1, on the reverse strand, counting down.
CGTGCCGGTTTCCTTCTGGAAGAACACGCCCACCACATGGCCGACGCTGCCGGGTCCGCTCGTTCCGGCGGAACCCTTGTCGGGATTGGCTTTGAGCCAGGCAATAAATTCTCTCAAATTGTTCGGCGGGATCGACTTTCGCCCGACGATGACGGTGGACTCCGTCGACACCAGCGAGAGGGGCTGGAAATCTTTCAGGAGGTCGTAATTCAAAGAATAGATTGCGCCATTGAGCACGTGCGTCGGCCAATTGCCGGCGCTGATGGTGTAGCCATCGGGCTGTGACCGTGCGACACGACCGACCCCGATGCTGCCGGCGGCGCCCCCTACGTTTTCAACGATGACCGTTTGGCCGAGGGTTGAACGCATATGTTCGGCTATGATGCGGCTGATCGTATCTCCTGAACCGCCGGCCGCGAAGGCAACCACCATCGTGATCGGACGCGTTGGATAAGTCTGCGCGGTTGCACTGGCTGTTCCGGCCAGGATCGTTGCAATCGCCGCTAGCAGCGTTTGTCGTCGCATGTCGGGTCCTGAGGTCTGTAACCGTCGGCTGTTACATAGTCCGAAACAGACCCCGATGCCATCCCCCGATGAGACCCGCCAAGAAGGCTAACGAATCTGGATCCGTGTGCTGCCCATCTGTTGTTGCACCATCGCATACAGCGTGGCGGCGTTGGAGGGGTGCAGCCTGATGCAACCATGCGAGGCCCGGGTGCCGAGCCGCCCTATGGCTGTCGTACCGTGGATGGCGAAGTTGCGGCTGTAGAAGATCGAATGCGGCATCGGCGCGCCGCCGTAGAGACCAGAGCGGTGATTGCGGTCCAACGATTGTGGCCGGTAACTGCCGCTGGGTGTGCCGCCGACGCCGGTTGAAACCGGCCACGTGTAGCGATGGTCGCCGTCAACGATGACGGACATGCTCTGGGTCGATTTGTTGATTGCGATGATGATCTCGGCCGAAGCGGAACTCAAAGCGCCGGGCATAACCGAAATGGCGGCGGCCATCATGGCTACGGTCGGAATAAAACGAAACATAGTCAACTCCTTGGGTGTTATCTCCGGGTTTCAAGTTACACACGTCTCAAGAGGCGCGGTTTTGTAGGTACGTCTTAAGTATAGTCCGCTACCGATAAAGAAGATCGCGTATGATGCATACTCTTGTAGAGATCGGCCTAGTGGCTCGTTAATCCCTGGACAAGGAAAGTACGAGAGAATCTCGGCAAGGATGTTGGCAAGGGTGTTGGGCGGGGACGGGGGAACCGAAGCCTCGATATTATCCTTAGACATCGCAGTGGCTTTGCGTAAACTCGTATCGAGGTATCGCTACTCTCTCGATGCCAAGCTTCAATTCCAGCGTTTCGGTGGGGGCCGGACCATGGTGATGCAGATTGCGACCCAAATGTCGATCAGCGCGTCGATCAGTTCTATCATACCGCCATGTTACGTTTTGGCGCGAGGGACATTTGTCGCATTGGCTTTGGGGCTGGGGCTTGCCGGCTCCGCGGCGGCGCAGGACAAAGGCAGTATCAATCCAAAGCCGTTGTTGCCGCTTGCCAATCCGGATGATCCCAAAATTCCGGCCAAGGAGTTGTTTGGCCGTCGCCCGACGGCTGCGAAGCTGGCGCCCCGCACGGTCGGCTTCTATTCCAGGGGCTGTCTTGCAGGGGGCGAGGCGCTTCCTATCAACGGCAGGGCCTGGCAGGTCATGCGCCTCTCGCGCAACCGCAATTGGGGACACCCGATGCTTGTGCGGTTTCTTGAGCATTTGTCCGAGAGGGGCACAACAGCGGGGTGGCGCGGGCTCCTGGTCGGCGACATGTCACAGGCCCGCGGCGGCCCGATGCTCACAGGTCATGCCAGTCATCAGGTTGGCCTTGATGCCGACATCTGGCTCACACCCATGCCGCCACGCGAATTGACGCGCCTGGAGCGCGAAGAAATGTCGGCGATCATGGCTGTCGCGCCTGATCGCAAGGATGTCGATCCCAATGTGTGGACGCCGGCGCATGCGGCTATCATCAAGGCGGCCGCCGAGGATCCGCAGGTGCAACGTATCTTCGTCAACCCAGCGATCAAGAAGGCGCTCTGCCGTGACAACGGGCCCGATCGCACCTGGATGAGCAAAGTCCGCGCCTATTGGGGACACGACTATCATTTCCACGTTCGCCTCTACTGTCCGGCCGACGATCCGGAATGCAAGCCGCAGGAACCGGTGCCTGCCGGCGATGGCTGCGGCAAGGAACTGGATTACTGGTTCAAGGATTCGACGCTCCATCCCAAGCCGTCGCCGACGCCGCCAAAGCCGCGTCCCGGATTGACATTGGCCGAACTGCCACCAGCCTGCCGCCAAGTACTTTTGGCGCCTTGAGCGCTCTTGTCGCCTTGAGTGCTTTGGCGCCCTCAGCGCTTTTGGCGCCCTCAGCGCTATCGCCCGCCTCGCATGATTGCGTAGGGGAGAAATGTGGTGACGATGGCCAGGACCAGAGCGATAAGAACGACCAGCAACGCATAGGGCAATGCCTTGTCGCGTGGGGCGCGCATCAAGACCGGCAATCCGAGCCACAGGAGATAGAACCCATAGAGACCGAGGATGCTGAGAAAACTCAAGCCCGGAACGAGCAGGAAAATACCCGCAAGCCAAGCCGGGGTATAGGAATAGACCGTTAACTTGAGTGCGTTTTTGGTGGTCTTGTCAGCCCCGAACGTCGGTGCCAGCGAGCGGATGGATACGGCGACGATTACGACTGAAACGAACGCCAGGATGTATCCGGCGATGGCGTCGCCGACGCCCAGATCGATGGGCGTAAATCCACCAATCAGCGAACCGCCGACGAAACGAGCAATTGCCGGAATGAGTGCCAGGACCGCAACGTGGCGAGCGAGGACCATTCGCGTTTCGCCTGGGTCCTGGGCGATGATCGGCCATTCGGTTTTAGGCGAAAACATTATTGCTTTGACGCGGCCAATCAGCTTTTGCAACGATTGTCTCCCCCTCCGACGGCGCCTACTCTTGCTCAATCCAATCGTGTAATCAACCAACTACCCGCCATCTACCAACAATGCGTTGTGGCTAACGACGTGGTCGTTGCGTTGCGCTTTACGACCGGTCCCGAGCCTTGCTAGAGTACCTGCGGCGACCCGCGGCGCGCCGTAAGCGCGCTTTACTCGTCCGGAACGGCCCTTCCGGTTTGGTTGCTTCTGCACGCATAATCTGCCGTTAGACGGCGCGGATGCCCGCGCGCGGTTGTGGCTGTTCACAAAATGCAAGTTGTCGAAATGCAAAGTTATCGAAATGCAAGTCATCGAAATGCGCGGAATTATGTTTCTGGTGAAGTCGTGATCATTCATTCAATATCATTGCGGCTAGCTTCCTGATGTTCGACATCGCCCCCGACGAATGGGTTGCCATTGCGTTGTCGCTGCGCATAGCCATTGTGGCGAGCCTGGTGGCCCTTCCATTCGGGATTGCGGTGGCTTGGCTGTTGGCGCGCAAGGAGTTCTGGGGCAAGACGCTGATTGATGGGATCGTGCATTTGCCGTTGGTCCTACCACCGGTTGTGACCGGCTATCTGTTGCTCATTACGTTCGGCCGCCGCGGGCTTGTTGGCTCATTCCTCGCCGATTATCTCGGCATCGTCTTTTCGTTCCGCTGGACCGGTGCGGCGCTGGCGTGTGGCCTGATGGGGTTCCCGCTTTTGGTGCGCCCGATCAGGCTTGCCATCGAGGCGATTGATCGGCGCCTGGAAGATGCTGCCGCAACGCTCGGAGCCAATCGCTGGCGCGTCCTGCTGACGGTTACATTGCCGCTGGCGCTGCCCGGCCTCATTGCGGGTTTTGTGCTATGTTTCGCCAAGGCGCTTGGCGAATTTGGCGCGACGATCACTTTCGTGTCGGCCATTCCGGGCGAGACCCAGACCATATCGGCCGCCATCTATAGTCTCACGCAGACGCCAGGCGGCGACGCAGCAGCCGGTCGCCTCGTTGTGGTTGCGGTTGTCATCGCGCTTGCGGCGCTTGTCGTCTCCGAATGGCTCGCGCGTCGCGCCGGCATGCGGTTCCACGGGGAATGAGCATGCTGGCAATCGATGTCGAAAAGCGATTGGGCGCATTTTCGATTGCGGCACGCTTTAATTCGGCTTCCGGCGTGACCGCGCTTTATGGCCGTTCCGGTTCCGGCAAGACCACGATCGTCAACATGATTGCTGGTCTGGTGACGCCGGACCGCGGGCGCATCACGCTCGACGATGTCGTTCTGTTCGACAGCGATCGACGCGTCAATGTCCCGGTGCATCATCGCCGTATCGGCTATGTGTTCCAGGAGGGGAGGCTGTTTCCACACCTGTCGGTCAAAGCCAATCTGGACTACGGACGCCGCATGTGTGGTCTTGATCCGGATGCAGCGCAGATGCGGCGCACGGTCGACTTTCTCGATATCGGTCATCTCATCGACCGGCGCCCGGGCAAACTTTCCGGCGGCGAACGCCAGCGTGTTGCTGTCGGCCGCGCGCTTTTGATGCGGCCGCGCCTGCTGCTGCTCGACGAGCCGCTCGCCTCGCTCGACAACGAGCGCAGGCGGGAAATCCTGCCGTACCTGGTGCGGCTTCGTGACGAGGTGCCGATGGTCTATGTCAGCCATCATGCCGGCGAACTCAGGCGGATTGCGACGTCTGTCGTGCGGCTTGACGGCGGCCGTGTGACGGCTTCGGGCGGCACCGAACTGCTTAACGACACCGATGACGATTTGGCCTGACGATTGACAGCGCTAGGGCTTCAGGCCGCCGCTGTCAGCGGCCAATCGCGTTACGACACCTGTTAGATAATCAAGTGCCGCAACCAGGGCCGGGCCGCCGCAGAGCGTATAGCGGCTTGGCAGAATGATTCGCCGCGACGGCGGATAGAGCGTCCGGAGCACCGGATGGGCGAGATAGAGCGCGCCCTGGCCGTCCGGGGCTTCGACTGCACTCGACAGCACCAGATAGTCCGGGCGCAGCGTGACCAGTTTTTCCAGCGGCACAAAACCGCCGTAGCCGGGTGGCGCGCCCTTGGGCAATGCGAAACCCGCCTCCGTCATCAGGGTTGCGGCAAGGCTGGTCGGGCCAACCGTATACCCGCCGTTCTCCACCAGCAGGGCAGTTGCGTCGCGCGGGCGCGGCGCTTGCGCAAGGCGGCGGCGCGCGGCCTCGATATCGCCAATCAGCTTTTCGCCGCGTTCCACATGGCCAAGGAGATCGGCGAATTCGCGAACCTGACGGCGTGCTGTTTCAAGGTCATTGACCAGTTCGACTCGTTGGACGCGAAAGCCGAGTTGTCGCAGCATGCGTTGCGTCGCGGCGCGATCGAAGGCGCCGACCAGGACGAGATCGGGATTGAAGGGAATGGTGGATTCTGCCTGCCACGGCAGGCGCCGAAAGGCGCGGGCCTGGTCGGCCACGGCCGATAGTTTCGGCTCGGCCGCATGAGGTGAAAGCCCGACGATTTGTTCGGGATCGGCAAGGGCCACTACGAGCTGATCGGCGCAAAGGTTGAACGACACGATCCGGCGTGGCGGATCGTCGGCGGCGGCCGGGCCGGCAAGGCAAGCCCAAACAAGGTACGCCCAAGTTAAGCATGACCACGTGATGACAGTCATCACGGCGCGTGCGCAGCTGGTCATCAATCGACGTAGCATGGGGGCTTACATGTTATGCGTCAGGAGTTTGGGTTACGGTAATGCGCGTTCTGTCGCGCTTTGCCGAAACCCACGGCGACCCATAGTGCAGCAATTTCTTTCGTGGGCAAGAGACTGTAGGAAGTCCGTCTGGAGGATTTTCATGTCGCGCGTGGCGCTCGAGAGATCGACCCATGGCCTGATCTTGGGGCTCGTCGGGTTGCTCGTCGTTCTGGCATTCATCTCGCTGACGATCGGACCGGCAGGCCTGTCACCGCTGGCCGCGTTGACGGGCCTTATCGATGGCGACGGCGCCGCCGGACTTATCGTGCGCAGCATCAGGCTGCCGCGCACGCTCCTGGCACTGCTGATCGGGGCGACGCTTGGCCTCGCCGGCGCGGCGCTGCAGGGATTGTTGCGCAATCCGCTGGCGGAACCGGCGCTGTTTGGCGCGCCGCAAGCGGCATCCGCGGGCGCCGCTTTCGTGATCGCTTTCGGGTATGCGGGTGCAACATCGTTTGCGGTGCCGGTTGCCGGCATTCTTGGGGCGCTTGTCTCGATCGGCGGGCTGGTGATGATCGCGGGCCGGCGCGCCAGTCTCACGGTCACGCTGCTGGCGGGGCTGGCGCTTGCGAGCTTCGCAGGTGCCGCGACGGCGCTCATCTTGAACCTGGCGCCCAGTCCCTATGCGGCGCTTGAGATCGCCTTCTGGCTGCTGGGATCGCTCGAAGACCGCAGCAATGATCACGTGCTGATGGCGCTACCGTTCTTTGTCGCGAGCTGGCTGCTGCTCGGGATCAATGTTCCGGCCTTCCGCGCGCTGACGCTGGGCGAAGATGCCGCCGCCTCGCTCGGCGTCGACATCGATCGCACCCGTCTCATGGTGGTGGTCGGCGTGGCGCTCGGGGTTGGGGCCGCGGTCGCGGTCGCGGGTTCGATCGGATTTATCGGTCTCATGGCGCCGCACCTGGTGCGCCGCCGCGTCGGCTCGGATCCCGCGCGCGTCTGTCTGCCGGCATCGCTGCTTGGGGCCGTCTTGTTGATCGCGGCCGACATCGGCGTTCGTCTCATCCCGAGCAATCCCAACGCGACCGCGATCGAATTGAAGATTGGCGTCGTCACCGCGCTCATCGGCGTTCCTTTTTTTCTTGTCATGATCTTTGCCGAGCGGCGTGCGCTGGAGGGAGCGTCCTCGTGACCGCATCGGGGGATCTCGCTTGCCTCAAGACTGCGAACTTGTCCGTGCGCCTTGGCCGAGCGCTTGTTGTCGACGGCGTTACGCTTGAATTGCGTGCGGGTGAATTGACCGCCCTCATCGGTCCGAATGGCGCCGGCAAAACGACGCTGGTGCGTGCGCTCGCCGGCCTCTTGCGGTCGACCGGTCAAATCCTGCTCGCCGGCAAGGCCATTGGCGAGCTGTCGGCGCGCGAGCGCGCACGCCAGCTGGCTTATCTGCCGCAGGGACATGTTTTTCATTGGCCGATGTCCGTCGCAGCAGTCGTGGCGCTGGGACGTCATCCCCATGCCGACGCGTTCTCACCGCTGACCGAGGCAGATCGTGCCGCAGTCGAACGCGCGCTCGCCGCAACGGCGACGGACAAATTTGCCGACCGTGCCGTGACGGAACTTTCCGGTGGCGAACGCGCGCGCGTGGCGCTCGCCCGCGCGCTTGCGGGCGAAGCCCCGATCCTGTTGGCCGACGAGCCGACGGCATCGCTTGACCCGCGTCATCAACTCGTGGTGATGGGTCTTCTGGCAGAGGCCGCGCATCGCGGTGGCGCCGTGCTCGCCATCGTCCATGACCTCACGCTGGCGGCGCGCTTTGCCGGCCGGATCATCGTCATGGAGCGCGGACGCGTCGTTGCCGACGGTGCCCCGCGCGACGTGCTGACGATCAAACTGATTGCGCAAGTTTTCGGTGTCGAGGCCAGCATCAGTGACAGCGACGTCGGAGCGATTCCGATTTTGCGGCGGCCGCTGTAAGGCTATCTGGAAACAAGTGTGTCAGATTCCATCCGGCATCATTCCGGACCCGCATATTTGCCGGCCGTATGGGGAAACAGCGCCTTCACGATCTTGAACTTCGATATGTCGACGGTGCCGTCCATGTGCGGGAAAATGGCGGCATCGCGCAGGAGCTTCTCGACGCCAAAATCAAGCATCATGCCGTTGCCGCCATGAAGTTCGACGGCGTGCGTGGCGACCTTGAGAATCTCTTCCGAAGCGAAATACTTCGCCATGTTGCACAGGGCGTCAGCATTGGGCGCATTGTCGTCGACCGCTTCGGCAGCGTGTTGCATCAGCGCACGCACGGCTTCGATCTTGGTCGCCATCTCGGCGAGACGAATGGCGACCGCCTGGTGTTTGATCAGGATGCGGCCGCCCTGTACGTAGTTCTGTACATAGTCGGACGTCACCTCGAAGGCGCGCACGCCGACGCCGAGGTTTTTGGCGGCCTGGATGATCTTGCCGGGACGGAAATAGACGCCGGCCTTGGCGAGGGCGTCGTTTTCGACCAGGAGATGATCTTCCGGCACTGCCATGTCCTCGAACACCAGTTCGCCATTGTTCATGAACCGGCATCCCAGCGTCTCGTTGCAGCGCGCGATCGTGAGACCAGGTGTGTCGCGTGGCACCAGGAACGAAGACGTGCCTTGCAGCATGCCGACCTTGGGATTGGTGTTGGCATAGACTACGAACAGGCCGGCGTCATAGCCATTGGAAATGAACTGCTTGCGACCATTGATCACCCAGTGCCGGCCGTCCTTGACGGCGCGCGTATGCATGCCAGCCTCCGGCACGTTATAGGGCAGCCAACGGTCGGAGGCACCACGCGGCTCGGTCAGGCAATGCGCGAGCAGGAACTGCGGGTCCTCGACGATGCGTGGGAACCAGCGTTCCTGCAGATGGCGTGGCGCGAGATTGCGCAGCAATACCGAGACCTTCCAGATCTGCACCAGCTTGTCGGACAAGCCTGAATCGCCACGCGCGATTTCTTCCGCGATAATGGCGAAAGTTTGCGTTTCGGTCGCCTTGTCGAGTTCGACGCCGCCGAATTCTTCCGGTACCCCGAGCGTGCGGATGCCGACCTTCTGGGCGCCTTCCAGGATTTCAGGCGGCAGCCGTTCTTCCGGCACCATGTTCCATTCGCGCTGCCAGTTGCCGCGTATGAAGGGGATCACCACGTCGTCGACGAAGTCGCGGCAGCTCTGTCGCATCAGGCGCTGCTCTTCGGACAAGCCACGTTGGCTCATGGACGGCTCCTTGTTGGTTAGTGCCCGTCTTATCGTTCGTCAAATGGGAATTCTACGACCAGCCCTCGTCCGAGCACGCGGTCGGCGCGCCCCTCCGCTGAAATGTCCGTCATGTGCGCGTGCGTAGG
>DATGVJ010000564.1:0-17298 GCA_035300505.1 Xanthobacteraceae bacterium | reverse complement strand
CAAAGTGGCGCGCAAGCTTGTAGGCGACATGTTTGGCGGTCGCGGGATGCCGCGCCAGATCGGCAAGCACACGGCGGCCTTGATCGTAGCCGCCGTCAGCATAACTCTTGCCGATCACGATTTGCGTGCCGGGCTCGTGCATACGTGGATTGAACATGAACTCGCCGCCGCGCGCCGGATCCTGCACCGGCGGAACGGTGCTCCAGCCCGTGATGATCTTGGCAAAGCTGGTGACGTCGTCCTGGCGGTAGACAGTGCGAACACCGAGCGTATGAAGTTCCAGGATCTCGCGCGCGAGATTCTCGTTGAGGCCGCGCCCGCGATTTTGTCCCGCCGCCGAATTCGGCCCGATCGAGCGCGCATTATCCAGATAGATGAGCATGGCGGGATGGCACTCGACTGCCATCAACATGTCGGCGAAGCGTCCCAGCACATGCGGGCGGATCGCCTCGCGCTCGTAGGCGCCCGCCAATGGACGCACCTGCCCCTTGTCGGCAGAAATACAGAAATGGTTCGACCAGAACCAGGTCAGCCGCTCCACGAAGCCGATGTCGGCGTCGAGCGCCGCCGTAAAACGTGCCTTGGCCTCAGTCAGGTAGATTTGCTGGGGCGCAATACCAGCAGCCGCGCGCATGTCCGACTTGGCCGCAGGTCCACGATTACGCGGAGCCGGAGGCGCCGCCGCCATGCCGCCAGCGGGGTCCTGATTTTGATCGGTCGGCTTGGGAGTGGTTTTCCTTGCCTCGCGCCGCATTTCGCGCTGGGCTTGTTGAAACGCGATGGCGGAACGCGCCGCTTCTCCGCTGCTCAACAATTCCGCATTGACGATCCGGCCGGCATTTGGCTGATCAAGTCCCGCCAGCACGGCACCGCGCGGATCGGATTCAATCGCCGCAATAGCGCCGGACCGTGAACCAAGACTCGGACCAAGTCCGAACCGATGCAGCGCCAAAGCTGCGGCAACCTTGCCATCCAGAGCCATGTTTCGATCTCATGCTCGACCGACTAATGACTTGTCCATTCTGCCACAATAGTCACGTGGTTTTTGCAACATCACAGATTAAATTATCGCAAACATTGTCGTAGCAAAACGAGATGAACGGACCGACAGATTTCGACATCAGAGCGGTCCGCGAAAGATGAAATACGCGCCAGCTGCTACCAACGAGAACCCAATCGCATAGTTCCACGTGATTGGCTCCTTCAAATAGACGACCGAGAAGCCTGCAAATACCACTAGCGTTACGACCTCCTGGATCGTCTTGAGCTGGGCGGTCGAATAGACCTCGCTGCCCCAACGGTTCGCCGGCACCGCCATGCAATATTCGAACAAGGCTATCCCCCAACTCGCCAGCATCACCGCAACGAGTGGCACTTCCTTGAAGCGCAGGTGCCCGTACCATGCAAAGGTCATGAACACATTGGAACCGACCAAAAGCAGGATCGGCAAGACATAGGATAAGTAAGCATTGACGGCATGGGGGGCACCTGGAAAAGGAGACGCAAGGCACAACCTTCATTTCGCAGGCAACGAAAGGCAAGTACCCAAGATCTGTGCTAGTGGGACCGGGTGGTGGGGAGACGGCCCGAACCGGCACGTGCTAGAGCCACCCGATTCACCCTCCCATTGGAGTTTTCGAAAGTCTTCAAGCCGCCGCAGAGCGGTCCCAATTTCGCTTTAACGATTTCGGCTAGAACGATTCCGCCCCAACCCGGAGAACAGAAAGTATGCGACCACCAGCCGCCACCGCCTTTGCGCCAAGGATGCTCCGAGCATCCGCATTCATCATTATGGGCCTGTTGGGGCCGTCCGCCGCCCTGGCGCAACAGGGCCCGGCTCCGCCCAAGGCCTACAAGCCGGTCACGATCACATTGCCCAAGACGGTCGCCGACCCCAGCTTTGAAGCATTCCGCAAGCAAATTGCCGATATTGCGGGCAAAAAAGACCGTGCCGCCTTGGCGCGCGTTGTTGCGCAGAAATTCTTCTGGATCCCGGAAGACAAGGACGTCGCGGACGCCAGTAAGGCGGGGATCGACAACCTCGCGACCGCGATTGGTCTTGAAGGCAACGACGCACCCGGCTGGGACCTGTTGGCCGGCTATGCCCAGGAAACGACGGCAGACCCGCATCCACAACAGACCGGCGCCATCTGCGGACCGGGGGAGCCGGCCTTTGACGACAAGGCGGCGGAGGAACTCGCCAAGGCCACCGACACCGAACCGGCAGAATGGGGCTATCCGGCCAATGCCGGTATCGAAGTGCGCTCGGGCCCTGAACCAACCGCCGCCGTCACGGAAAAACTGGGCCTGCATCTCGTGCGCGTGTACCCGGACGATTCACCCACCGCAGCCGTCCATGGCGATTCGCTACGCATCGTGACCCCGTCTGGCAAATTGGGCTACGTGCAGATCGATTCAGTGCTGCCGCTGATCTCAGACCAGATTTGCTACCGCAAGGAAGGCAACGCCTGGAGGATCGCGGGCGCCATCGGTGGCGTGCCCCCGGGACGGTAGGTCGCGCGTCGTAGGATGGGTAGAGCCGGCAGAGCGCTTTAGCGCGATGTCGGCGAAACCCATCATCTTGCCGCGAGGGAGATGATGGGTTTCGCCAAAAAAACGCGTGAAGAACGCTTTTTTTTTGGCTCTACCCATCCTACGCCGTCACAGCCCGTACCAGGCTTGGTGCGACGTGCCGCTCGCGGGCGGTTTCGTGGCTTAGAAGAACTGCCCGGTCGATGACCGGCGTGAATCCAGGTGCCAACACAAGCGCCCCCGCATCGAATTTGAGCGGTTCGGCAAACAGCCGGGCCTTCGGTTTCAGGAAGCCATTGAATTCGCCGGCATTGCGTATCGTTGTCCGCGCCACGCAACCTTCCATCCAGCATCCAAGCTCGATCCCGACGCCGTCGCCAAGGACCGACTCCATGCCGCAAGCGCGAACCTTTTCCAGCGCCGCCTTGAGCGCATCGAGGCCGCCGAAGCGCTTGAGCTTCAGTTTGCAGAAGCCGATGTTGCGAATGGTCGCCGCACGCTCGATATCCTCAATGGCGCAAATCGGCTCGTCGAGCATAACCGGAACGGTTGAGACATTGGCGACATTGGCATTGGCGTCCCAATCATCGGAGTGACACGGCTGCTCGAAGAGTTCGATGCCGGCGGGATCGAGCGCGGCGGCGAAGCGGCAGCCATCGGCTTCCGAATAAGCCCGGTTGGCATCGAGCCGCATGGTGGCACGCCCGCCGATCGCACGTTGGATCGCCTTGACACGCGTGATGTCGGCATCGGCGTCTTTACCGACTTTGATCTTGAAGGTACGGAAGCCTTCGGCGAGCCGGCGTTCGACCTCGTCCTCGATCTCGCCGGGAGCAGAACTGTTGAACGGCGTAAGCAGCGGCAGGCGGGCTTCAGTTGCGACGTTGAGGAGCGGATGCCCCTCCAGCATCTCGATGGCGGTAAGCAGTGCAGTTGCGGCGACTTTGCTGTCTTTCTGATGCGCCGCGATAATCGCTTTTGCATCGATGGTGTCCTTGCCGATGATGGCGGCGGCATGCTTGCGGCAGAACGCCCAGCCGCCTTCGAGCGTCTCGCTGCTCGAACCAGGCGAAATATGCCCCTCACCCCATCCGATCCGTCCGTCGGCGCCGTGAGCCTCGACGATGATCGGCTCGAAAGCCGTATAGGTGCGATACGACAATACGTAAGGTTGGATCAGCGGCACGCGGAGGAAACGCAACGTGAGTTCTTGCAGCTTCATTGGGGACTCCGGCTATTGTGTCATCAAATGCAGGCGCCCGGCGTGCGGTAGTATGCGCAGATGCGTTCTTCGCATTTGACAATCACGCTGCACAGATCTTCTGGTTCGATCATGCGATATTCAATACCGGTCTGCCGGTTTCGCAAATTGAAGGTGCGGACCCATTCGAGGCCATACTCATCCAGGTCGAGCCCGATATTCGGAATGACGTCGTATCCGCCGATCGCATAGGCATGGCGAACATACTGGACAAAGCCGGGCTTCGTGAACCACTGGCGGACGCTTTCCGGGATGATGGTCATCGCTTCACTCGTCAATTGATCCGCTCGTCACCCTTGATCTGGCTGCGGTGCATGATGCGGCGTGCATTCGGGTCGAACGGATCGCGCCGGTGCAAGACTGAGAGATTGTTCCACATCAGCACGTCGCCGACCTGCCATATGTGACACATTGCAAATTCCGGCGTTGTGGCATGCGCCCAGAGCGCGTCGAGCAGCGCGTCACTCTCGGCCACGTCGAGGCCACGCACATAGGCATTCGGCCGACGACCGAGAAACAGAGCTTTGCGCCCGGTCTTCGGTTCGGTGCGCACGAGCGGATGGTGCGCGCCGACGGTCTCGCGCACATCGGTGACTTCCCGATATCCTTTGCGCAACTGGCCTGCACTGTTGCGCGACCCATCGTGCACGGCGATCTTGCCGGCAACCGCCTTTTTCAAATCAGCAGGCAAAGATTCGTAGGCGGCAAACATATTGGCAAAATGCGTGTTGCCACCTGTCGGCGGAATTTCCAGCGAATGCAGCATGGCAGCCTTGGGCGGCACGTCGACATAGGTCATGTCGGCATGCCAGACCGCTTCACCGTCGCCCAGGCCGCCGATCGGCTTGCCGTTTTCGACGACGTTGGAAATAACATTGAGTTCGGGAAATTCCTTGAGGAATGGTTCCCCGTAAGGATTGGCACCCGGCGGATCGAGTTCGCCGAACCGTTTGCTGAACGCGATGAGTTCGGGGTCCGAGAGCTTCTGCCCATGGAATACGACCACGAGCCGCTCGCGCCACACGCTTTCGATCGCGTCGACATCGTCCTGTGCAATCGAACGCGACAAGTCGATGCCGCTGATTTCCGCACCGAGTACCGCGTTCGAATGTTGAATCGACAGCGCCATGCAGCCCTCCGATGGATTGGCGGTAGCGTACCTGATATCCGCTTGCGTTTAACCCCGATAGCCCCGCGTTTCCGGAATAGGCCACCTTGCCGAAACGATGGGCTTAGAGCACATTTCGCCGTGGCTGTCCCGGCGCGCTCCAGTTCGCGCTCCAGTTCATGGGCCGACGCTATCGCGGCCTGTGGGGACGTAGGACCTGAGCAAGGCCTGACACAGCAGGACCTGACACAAACGTGTAGTCAAAAACCGCAACAAAGGATTGACGCCGGGGATGAAAGTCCCCCACGTTTCAGCCGGTCCAAATTCTTTCAAGATTCGGATCAACCGTTTCCAAAGGGAGGAACCATGTCACGACTTCACTCAACGGGCATCGCCGCGCTGGCCTTTGCCGCACTCACCGCGAGCGCCCAGGCGCAAGCACCAGCACAGCCGCCATTCGCGACCACCAAGGTCGACGGCACCGAGAACGTCTACATCTTCCGGTACGGCGGACACCAGTCGATGTTCGTCGTTACCTCGGCCGGCGTTATCGCGACCGATCCGATCGGCCTGCGGCGCCCGGCCGCCAAGGCCTACATCGAGGAAATCCAGAAGGTCACCAAGGCCCCGATCAAATACGTGATCTACAGCCACAGCCATTTCGACCACATCGCCGGCGGCAAGCCGTTCAAGGATGTCGGCGCCCGGTTCGTGGCGCATCAGAACGCCAGGACCCGCATCCAGCAGGTCAAGGATCCGGACGTGGTCGTTCCGGATGAAGTCGTCACCGGCGCCAAGCGCAACATCACGCTGGGCGGCACGACGGTCGAACTCAACTATGTGGGAAAGAACCATTCCGATTCAACGCTCGTGATCCGCCTGCCGAAAGAAAAGATCATCTTCACGGTCGATTGGATTCCGCTCGATGGCGTCCAGTTCCGCGGCATGGCGGACAACTACCTGCCCGACATCCAGGACAGCTTGAAGAAGGTCATCGCGATGGATTGGGACCGCATGATCCCCGGCCACCCTGGCCCCGGCGGTCGGTTCGGCACCAAGGATGATGCCCGCACCGCGCTCGCTTATCTTGAGGATCTGTCGGCTGCGGTCAAAGAAGCGGCAACCGCAGGCAAGTGCTATGCGGACGCCATGCGCGACATCAAGCTGCCGAAATACGAGAAGTTCGGAAATTATGCGGCCAATCTGCCGATGAACATCGAGCGGTATTGCGATTTTTATAATCGCGGGATTTGACACGATGTAGTGCGCGGATCGTAGGATGGGTTGAGGTAAAGCGCGTTCTTCACGCGATTTACCGAAACCCATCAACCCCAAGGGTCGCAAGATGATAGGCCTCGGCTTGTGGTTGATGGGTTTCGCAAGGGCTCAACCCATCCTACGCAAAACAGCACGGAAGCAATTCGCTTTCGTGCTGTACTACTTGAAATACCGCAGGTCCGGCGGCTTCTGGCCTTTCTTTGACGGCATCAGCAAACCCTCGGCGCTGAGCATGTAGTTGTCGTTGTCGACCTTCACGTGCGGATTATTCTCGGCGCAGACCTCTTCGATCCAATTGTGCTTGGGATCTTTCTTGCGCTCATATACCTTTTTCACCGTCCATGGGCCGGTTAACGCATTGTCGATGGTCGTGATCTCATCGATCATAACGTCCTTGTTGCCCTTTTCGTTGTAGATCTTCTCCTTCACAACGGTCTTGTTGTCGGCGTGCAGCGGCAGACCGCCGGTGTCGTAGGCGCGCGGCCCCTTCATGTGGCGCGTCTCGACCTCAAGCGTGTCGTATCGGCCGTCGCCGTCGGTATCGAGCCATTTGCCGATCGAATAGCCCTTGAAGGAATCCTCAACGTCCTTCGGCCAGTCGCGCCCATCCGTGTAGATGCGCCGGTTGTCGTGGATGTGGCTGATCAGAATGTAGGTCGTGTCCGGCGTGACGATAACTTCCATCGGTTCATAGACGTTCATGATGCGCGGCATGCCGGGCGGCAGGCACATCCATGAAGTTTCCCAGCCGTGTCCACCGGCCTTCTGGTCGGCCGTGTTCCAATCCATGATCTTCTGGTATTCGGGCGTCAGCGGAGCCTTGTCGCCTTGCTGAACCCAACGCGGCGGAGCCTTGCGCTCCCACGCGCCTTTCCAGTCGGGGTACTTCGATTCATCGAACGCGCCCGCGCCCGTGAAAGTCGTCAACAGCGCGGCCGCAACGGCGAAAGCGCCGAGCGAAAAATGACGATGCATTGAACGTCTCCTTGGAATTCAATCGAAAGCGTTTTGGCGGTCTGCGGCTATTAGTTGGTCCGGAAGTGCCGGATATCCGGCGGCTTCTGCCCTTTCTTCGCCGGCATCAGGTGGCCGTCGGCGCTGATCATGTAATTTTCGCCCCCGATGTAGATGTGGTTGTTGCCTTCCGCGCAGACGTCCTCACGCCAATAGGGTTGCGGATCGGGATCGCGATTGTAAGCCTTGGTCACCTTCCAGGGACGCGTCAGCGCGTTATCGGTCACGGTGATCTCGTCAACGAGGACGCTCTTTTGCGTCTTGCTCAAATAGATGCGCTCATTGATCACACTCTTGTCGTCCGGATGCAGCATAAGCCCGGTATTGTCATAGACTCGCGGTCCCTTCAGGAGGCGTGTCTCGACTTCGAGCGTATCGAAATTTCCATCTCCGTCGGTGTCGAGCCATTTGCCGATCGAATAACCCGTGTAGGTCGGCTCGAAATCGTCCGGGAAGCTGCGTCCATCGGTGAAAATCCGCCGCACCGAGTCGTTGCCGTCGTCGACCATCATGTAGGTGATCTCCGGCAGGACCACGAATTCTATACCCGTGCCGTAGCCGTTCATCATCGCCGGCATGCCCCAGGCGAGGCAGCGATAGACCGTGTGGTTCCCTTGGCCACCGGTGGCTTGGTCGGCGAGGCTCACTTCATAGAGTTTCTGGAACTCCGGCTTGAGCGGCGCCTGCTGCGGCAAGCCGCGCGGTTTGCTGGTGTCAAAGCGCGGAGCGCCCTGAACAGAGCGGGTCCAGAGCCCTTTCAAGTTAGGATATTTCGAATCTTCGAACGCCTGCGCGGCGCCCGTTGTCATCATGACCGTCGCCAACGCGGTGAGCGCCGCCAATGCGGCAGCGCCGATCAAACCTCGACCAAGCATAAGTTGCCTCCCAAGAGATATTGCCCAGAGATAATGCCAAGAGATCTTGCTAACAGATCTTGCTCGCAGATTTCTCATTTTATCACAGTACCTGGTCGCCCGCCATGTCGCTCACATCACAGACCTGCGACTGCACGCTGCAATGGCGCGCAGATGATTGGACTATCGGCGCCAGTTTTTCTATCGTGAGGCCGGAACAACATCCGACACGGAAAACGAGTACCCGATGATCATCGAAACAGAAAAAGACGTGACCCCGGCCGTTCTGGCGGAGCTGGAGCGCGCACCTCCGGGGCGCTTCAAGGAGATCATGTCGGCATTCATACGCCACCTTCACGATTTCGCGCGTGAGGTGAAACTCACCGAGGAGGAATTCCAGGCCGCCGCCGCTTATGTGGCGGCGCTCGGCAAGAAGACCACCGAAAGTCATAACGAAGTCGTGCTGATGTCGGGCACGCTCGGCTTTTCGCAACTGATCTGCCTCCTCAACAACGGCCAGGGCGGCGAGATCGAGACCGATGCCAATCTGCTCGGCCCCTTCTGGCGGCCCAATTCGCCACGCATGGAAAACGGCGCCTCGATCGTGCGCTCGCCGACACCGGGCCCGGCCCTGTTCGTCAAAGCGTGGTTCCGGGATCACGGCGGCAATCCGATCGAAGGCGCGGAAGTCGAAATCTGGCATTCCTCGGCGGAAGGATTTTACGAGAACCAGGATCCGGTGCAGGCCGACATGAATTTGCGCGGCATATTCGTCACCGACAAGGACGGTCATATCGCGTTTCGCAGCGTGAAACCCGCCGGCTACCCGATCCCGATCGACGGCCCTGTCGGCGATCTCCTGCGTGCACAAGGCCGGCACAATATGCGGCCGGCGCACCTGCATTTCCTCGCACACCGCGAAGGCTTCAAGACGCTGGTCTCGCAAATCTACGTGCAGGACGACAAGTTTCTCGAAACCGATGCGCAATTCGGCGTGACGCGCCGCCTCATCGGCAATTATGTACGCCACGAATCCGGACCTGCACCAGTTCCGGACATCACCGGCCCCTGGTATTCTCTCGAATACACATTCGTGATGGAGCCAGGGGCAATGCGCCTGCCGCGCGCCCCGATCAGCGGCAAGGCGAGCGGAGAGCGGCCAAAGATTCCGCATTTGGCATGACAAAACGATACAGAGGGAGCGAACGATGAAAATAATCACTGCAATCATGGGAACCGCTATGGTTCTTTTGCCCGTTCTCGCCGCCAATGCACAGTTCACGGGACCCAAAGTGGCCGACGCCAAGCCCGGCGACGTGCGGGTGATCGCGACTGCCGCAATCCGGGATCCCCTTAACGCGGTGCTCAAGCAGGCAGAAGCTCTAATCGGCAAACCGATTGTCGTAGAATACGGTTCCGCGCGCGGCAATTTGAAAGACACAATCCTCAAAGGTCAGGATTTCGAAGTCGCGATGCTGCTGCCGGACGTGGATGACGAATTGCTGGCCGCAGGCAAGATTGTGCCCGGTCGATTCCAAATCGCAAGCGTGCCGGTGGCGTTCGGCTTGCGTGGCGAGGTGCCGACGCTCGTTGTCAGCTCGCCGGCCGCTATAAAGACTGCGATGCTGAACGCGAAATCAGTCCGATACGCTCCGACCGGTGCGGCGCTGATGACGGTCAGGAAAATTCTGTCGACACTCGACATCGCCGACAAGATTCGGGATTCGAGCACCGTGCGCACGGAGATCCCGCTCGCTCCCGGGGAATATGAAATCAATATCTATCCGTTGAGCGAGATTATTCCAAACCAGAAACTTAAGAATCTCGGCGCGGTGATTCCGCAATTGCAGGTGCCCGCCATCATCGAGGCGACCGTCGGCAAGAATGCCGCGGATCCGAAAGCGGCAAAAGCTTTGATCACTTTTCTGCAGGGCCCAGCCATCGACCAGGCGCTGAAGAATTTCGGCATGGAGAAGTAGTCAGATGGACCGACAGGGTCACACGCAGCGTTGATACATCCCGGCCAATTCACGACCGCTGAGGTAGATGACCTGGGTCGTCAGACCGCCGTGCCGGCCGATCCAATCGCGAATTTGCTGCGGATAGATCTCCATCAGGAGCTGCGTGCCGTCGTCGGCTTTGACTTTGGGCCCGCCCACTTTTGCGCTTCCGCGCCAAGCCGCATGAAATCCGAGCCGGGCACGTGGCGTAACACAAATGTGATCGCTTGGAACGACACCAAGAACCAATGTGCAGGCCGACATGCAGGGGCCATCAATAACCACCTTCTCGCCCGAAGCGCGCACCGCCTGGTAGCGGTTGATATAGGAACCAATCTGGCCGCCGTAATCGTCAGTGATACGAACAGTGGCGGAAGCGGAATGACCAACAAGGCCGACAATTCCAACTGCAACAATTCCTAAGACGGTTAAAAATCCATTGCATCGCATGGGTTTCTTGCCTTGCCTCATTGCGGATGGCACCGACATAGCGACCGATTTGCTATCGAGCCAACGCATCTGCGCTATATCCCAGCACTTGTTGCGACTGGCCGTACCATCGATGGTTAGAATCAAGCATCGAACCTCCCTGAATAAATATTCAGAACACAGGCAACGACGCAATCGATCATAGGTACGGCATTTCGATACCAAGGTATTCGGAACTTCTTGGTGGATTTGTTACCGATCTCACACTCAGGCTTCGAAATTAATTATAACTTATAGTTGTGCAATGATATTCCTCATACGGTCGCCATGATCGATTTGCTGACAATGGTCACCGCCGCCGGCGCCATGCATCGATCGCCCAGGCGCCGCCCCCGTGCGCGAGGAGCACAAGAAATCCGCCCGCCATCGCGAGATTCTTTTCAAAATGCAGAAGCTGATTTCGGTCGCCAAGTTTTGTGTGAAACAGTGCGGCCGTTGCGACGCAAAAGCCGGCCAGCACGAATGCCGCGAGCCGCGTTCGGTAACCGATCACGATGAGGAACGCGCAACCGGCTTCCACCGCAATAGCAAATGGTAGCAGCCACCCCGGCACCCCAAAGGCCTTCATATAGGCTAGTGCCGCCGCGTAGCCTGTGAGTTTGCTCCACGCCTCATGGAGAAAGATTGCCGCAAGGAGAAGGCGGCCGAGAAACGCGGCCGCCTCTTGGATAGATACCCACATTGTCAGTTGGTCTTGTGGGAAGCATGGGTGATGGCAGCTTCGAGATCCTCAAGTTCCTCGCAACCTTTTGGACAAAGCTTCCGCAACAGGACAACGTTCTCCTTGGCCTTCTCGATCTGCCCGGTCTCGACATAGAGTTCGCCCAGATATTCGAGCGCGCCCTTATGCTCGGGATCGAAGTCGAGCGCCTTGCGATAGAACGTGTAGGCCTGCTTGTAGTCACCTGTTTTGCGCAGGCTGAATCCCATGAGATTGTACACATCGGCGTGCTGATGGGATTGCAGCAAGGGCTGCAGGTCTTCCAAGGCTCCGGCAAAATCCTTGGCTTTGATCTTGGCGCGAACCTGCGTGAGGTCAGGCGCATCGGTCGAAGTAATGATGTCGACGGCGTAAGCGCCGTCAGTTGGAACCATCGCCGTCACCGCAATCGTGGACAGCACAATTCCGAGAATTCGCATGCGCATGATGAACTCCCTTCACGCCTTGTTGACGGTCAGCGCATAACCGGCGCCGTCCTTTTGGATGGTGCCGGCGCCCGGGAATGGGAAGTGGTAGCCGCAGATCATCGACTTGTCGGCGATGACCCGATCGAGCAGACGGCGGCGCGACGCTTCGGCAACAGCCGGGTCCTGGTCGTATTGACCGCGCCAACCCGGATTGGCCACGACGAGTGCCGGCTGATAGGCGGTGTCGTTGGAAATCATGAGCTGGCTTGCGCCCGAGGCCAGGTGAAAAGCGCGATGGCCCGGCGTGTGGCCGGGCGCATTGACGAGGCGGATGCCCGGTGCGACCTCAGGCTCGCCTTCGACCTGGCGGATGTTCTTCCAGTTCGGGAATACGGCCTGGATGCGCCGCGCCAGCCCCTTGCGCGCTTCGGGCAGCCGGTCGATGACGGTAGGGTCGGTCCAGAATTTGTATTCGACGTCCGAAATGATGATTTCGGCATTCGCAAAGACCGCCTTGTTGGTGTCCTTTTCCATTAGGCCGAAGATGTGGTCGGGATGGCAATGCGACAGCAGGATCGTATCGATCTTGGCCGGATCAATGCCGGCGGCCTTCATATTGCCCATCAGCTTGCCGGCCGTCGGCTGCACCTGGCCGCCGGTGCCGCTGTCGCACATGATGGTCTTGCCACCGTTCTTGACGACGATCACGGTGAAAGGGATGGAAACGAAATCCGGCGTCAGCCCGGCCTTGACCATGGCGGCCTTGACGTCGTCGATTGATGCATTGGAGATGAAGGCTGGATCGTGCGGCTTTTCCCAGATGCCGTCGTAGAGGGCAGTCACTTCCGCGGTACCAATCTTATATGTCACGAATCCCTTGGCGGGGTCCCGCGTCTGCTGCGCGAAGGCCGGCGACACGGCCAGGCGCGCATTAAGGCCAAGTGCAGCCGCCAACCCTGTGGAAACGACGAAATCGCGACGCGAAAGCAGGTTCATAGTGGTTCTCCTTTGGGGGATCATCGGTGCTGGATGACGATTAAGACTTGCGCGCAGGCCGCCTTATTCCCGTGTCGCCTCATCGACGCGCATGAAATTTTTTCATCGGATTCGGGAATAAAGTACCGCGCCAATCGGTCTTGTATTAAATGGACGAATGAGGCTCCGACCCCACGTGTGGTAATTTTGTAAGAATCGGGAATTTTGCCGCAAAACTTCGAGTCTGTGCTGCAAGGAGGCAAGGTGACCGGCAACGACGCCACCGCCAAAGACGCCACCCGCAACGACGACAAAGCGCGTTTCGCAAGCGTGGTCATGCCCCATCTCGCCGACGCCTACGCACTTGCGCGCTGGATCACGGGCAACCGGACCGACGCCGAGGATGTCGTGCAGGACGCCTGCCTGCGCGCGTTTCGTGCCATTGCGGGATTCGCTGGCGGAAGTACCCGGGCCTGGACCCTGACGATTGTGCGCAATACCGCCTATACGTGGATGAGCAAGAACCTGTCCATGCCGCTGGTTGCGATCGACGATCTCGAAGCGCTCGATGATGCGCAAGGGTTGCAAAGCGCGTCGCAAACCATGGGGCGAGACCAGGCATCGACGCCGGAAACCGACCTGATCGCGAAGGCCGATGCAGAACAGCTGCGGGCCGCAATTGCAGCATTGCCCGTGTCATTCCGCGAGACGCTGGTGTTGCGCGACGTGCAAGGCCTCGACTATCGCGAGATCGCCGAGGTGACAGCTGTGCCGATCGGCACCGTCATGTCGCGATTAGCACGCGCCCGCCGGCGCCTGATTAAAACCATTGGAGCAGATCGATGAGCAACAACGATCGCGAGCAGGATTTGTTGCTGGTGCACGCCTATGCGGACGACGAACTCGATCCCGCCAATGCGCTGGCGGTGGAACGGCGTATCGCACAAGACCCTGCGCTCGCAAATGAGCATGCGCGGATCAAAGCGCTGCGCCGCGTCTTGGCGGAGCGACTGCCTGACGAGACCCCAGCCGGATTGCAGGATCGGATCGGTCGCGCCATTGGGCTTGCGCACAACGACAACCGGCCCACACAAATCCGACCGACACAATTCCAACCGACTTGGCGGGCTTTGGCGGCTTCGGTCGCACTTGGCGTCATGGTTTCAGGTAGCGGCGCCTTTCTGGCAGGAACCCGGTTCGCGCAGCACCAAGTCGATCCCTACGGGGAAGCCGCCATCGCCGGCCATCTGCGGTCTCTGATGGCGCCACAGCCGATCGACGTCGCGTCGTCCGATCGGCACACCGTAAAACCTTGGTTCAATGGCCGCATCCCCCAGGCGCCGCGCGTCGTCGACCTGGCACCGGATGGTTTCCCACTGGTCGGCGGTCGCATCGACATCGTCGAGCGCAAAGCCGTTCCGACCCTGGTCTATCGGCACCGCGAGCATTTCATCAGCCTCACAGCCGTTGCCAACGCAGATGCCGGCGCCCAAAAAGCCCGCACGATCCAGGGCTATAACCTTGTGACCTGGACGGCTGACGATACAGCCTATTGGGCAGTGTCGGACTTAGGGCTGGGCGATCTCGAAAAATTTGCACAACTGTTCCGCACGAACGCCGCCGAACCGTGACGGCCGAGTGCGTCTTGCCACGCCCATGTCGCCCATGGTTCGATCGCCTTGAGCTCGGCGATATGGCCCTTCAACATCGAGTCGGAGAGATCGGCGATGCCGTTCTCGATGGCGTCGACTTCCGCCAAAAGAATGGCCGATGTGCGCGCCGTACTACGCTGTGACCTCCGCGTCGGTCGCTTGGCGTAGTGACAATTACTCCGGTTTGATATTGGCCGCCCGGATCACCTTGCCCCACTTTTCGGTTTCGTCGGCGATGAACTTGCCGAAGCCAGCGGGTGTCATCGGCATCGGCTCGTTGCCGAGGTCGGCGAGCCGGGCCGTCACTCTCGGATCGGCGAGGACGGCGTTGATTTCCCTGTTGAGGCGCTCGACGATTTCAGCGGGCGTGTTCCTAGGCGCGCCGAGAGCCGCGACAAAAATCGCCTCGTAGCCCGGCAGGACCTCGCCGATAGTCGGCAGGTCCGGAAGTGCCTCGGAACGCACCGTCGAGGTCACCGCCAGCGCGCGCAGCTTGCCCGTTTTGACGAGTTCGATCGACGGAGGCATGGTGGCAAAGATCGCCTGCACCTGTCCGCCGATCAGGTCGGTGATCGCGGGCGCCAGGCCACGGTATGGAACGTGCACTAGGTTCACGCTCGCCATGGCCTTGAACAATTCGCCGGCCATATGGGACACACTGCCGACGCCGGCCGAGCCAAAGTCGATCTTGCCTGGATTAGCCTTAGCATGGGCGATGAATTCGGAGACCGTCCTGGCCGGAAACGAGGGGTGTACCACCAGGACATTCGGCCCCCTCGCGATGCCCGCAACCGGCGCAATATCGCGGATGAAGTTGAAACCAAGCCTGTCGTACAGCGTCGCGTTGATGGCGTCCGGCGAACCGCAGAGCAGGAGCGTGTAACCGTCTGCCGGCGCGCGCGCCACGGTCTCGGTGCCCAGATTTCCGCCTGCACCTCCGCGATTTTCAATAATGAATGGCTGCCCAAGCCGATCCGACAGGCATTGACCGATCAGACGCGCGAGAATGTCGAAGGCGCTGCCCGAGCCGAAGCCCACAATGATACGCACCGGCCGCGTCGGGTAGGCTTGCGCTCGTGCGATATGCGAAGTGAGGGTCAACGTCGCAGCCGCCGTGGTAAGGCGCAGAAATTGCCGACGGGCAAGCATCATGGAAGTCCTCCATCTGCAACAGAACTTCTACGTGATGAAACCCGGATAGCATTTTCGTTGTATTCGATCCATAATCAGTGAACATCGAAATTCATATCTAATGGATATGATCATGGAACTCAGGCATCTACGCTATTTCATTGCCGTCGCCGAGGAAGGGCATGTCACACGCGCCGCTTTACGGCTTGGCATTCAGCAGCCCCCGCTGAGCCAACAGATCAAAGCGCTGGAACGTGAGCTTGATGTCCAATTGTTCCGCCGCAAGGCGCGTGGCATCGAATTGACCGAGGCCGGTCGCGTCTATTTCGAAAGTGCCCGCGCAATACTGGGCCAGCTCGGTCACGCGGCCGAGACCTCCCGCCGTACTGCGCGCGGCGAGCAAGGCCGAATCTGCATTGGGATCACGCCCACAAGTCCGTTTCATCCATTTTTGCCGCGCGTCATTCGTGCGTTCCGGGAAACTTACCCGCAAGTTTCAGTGAAACTTGAGGAGCAACTCGGAAGCGAGCTGGTCGAACAACTGCGCAACGATAGGATCGATGCTGCCTTTATTCGAACACCCGTTGTCGATCCAGAGGGGCTGAACGTAATCCGGTTACTGGAGGAACCGTTGCTGTTAGCGCTACCCCAGAATCACCCGCTTGCAGGCAGACAAGCGCTGCGATTGAGAGACCTCGTTCGAGAAACATTCATTGTTTACGGTCCCATCAGCCGGGGCTTCCATGATCTGACAATTATGTCGTGCAATGCGGCAGGGTTCAGTCCTCGCGTAGGCCAGGAAGCGTCTCGTGTCACCTCGCTGCTTGCTCTCGTCGCGACCGGCGCGGGCATCACAATTGTTCCAGCTTCGCTGCAACAAATGCATATCGACGGAGTGCTGTACCGCCCTCTCGAAGATCGAACCCAACTAAAGGCGGTCCTGAACCTCGTCTCGCGTCGTGGCGATTCGTCCGCCGTGGTTCGGCGCTTCTTGAATTTGGTGCGGCAGGCGGCGAAAAACTTTGTTCTGGACGACCCGAAGCCTGCCGCTCGCCTTTCTCAAGAACGAAAATCTTCCAACGCATGAGAGGGGCCACATGGCTTTTGACCCGACGCGCCCGTCGGCGGCGCCGGGATTTTGCAATACACTCACTCCGTTTACAGGCACGAGTCGCAATACGGACGTTATGGAATTTCGGCAGCGTTATTACCTAGTCCAGCTTGATGTTGGCCGTCCGGACCACCTTTGCCCATTTCTCGGTTTCGTCGGCGATGAATTTGCCAAACTCAGAAGGCGAATTCGCGAGCACGCTATAGCCTATCTCCTCAAGTCGCGCTTTCATTTTGGGATCGGCGAGGACAGCGTTGATCTCCTTGTTGAGCTTCTCGACGATCTCGTCGGGCGTGGCCTTCGGTGCGCCGATGCCGAACCAGGTGGTCGCTTCATAGCCCGGCACGGACTCACTCACCGTCGGTATGTCGGGAAGTGCCTCCATGCGCGTCGCGCCGGTTACAGCGAGCGCGCGCAGCCTGCCAGCGTTGATATACTCAATCGTTCCGACAGTGCCGGCCCACATGACTTGCACCTGCCCACCGAGCAGATCGTTGAACGCCGGCCCGCCTCCGCGGTAGGGCACGTGCACCATATCGACGCCGGCCATCATCTTGAACAGCTCGGTCGCAATGTGGCCCCCGGTGCCGGTGCCGGATGACGCCATGTTGAGTTTGCGGGGATTTGCTTTGGCGTAGGCGATGAACTCGGGAACTGTCTTGGCCGGAACCGACGGGTGCACCAGCATGACGTAGGGACCTCGGATGAGGGCCGCGACCGGCGCGATGTCACGGATGAAATTGTAGTTGAGCTTGTCGTAGAGCG
>DATGVJ010000563.1:0-2218 GCA_035300505.1 Xanthobacteraceae bacterium | reverse complement strand
ACCTGGTGTTCGACAAGGTGAGCTGGTCGGACATCCCCATGCTCGCGGCGGCCGTTCTGAGCTTCCCTACGGTCGAGGTGGCACGCGCGATCGCGGATGGACGGCGGCACACAAATAGTGATTGCAGATCCTGCCTGGAGGGAACCCAATCGCAGGCATATTCGTTCATCGTGAAACTTTAAACCGGAGTTCCATATGCCAACCATGGCAATCCGCGACAATCCCGGGTTCGATCCTGAAACGGCCACCGTCCTAGCAAAGACAGTCGATGAAGTTTGCGAACATCTCTATATTGACGGTGAAGCGCGGGACTTGCGTGAGGCTGTTGCCGCGCGAATCATTGATATTGCGCGGAGTGGTGAGCGCGATCCAGTCCGAATACGAAATAAGATAATGCAGGAAGTCGACAGCGACGTGGCGTGAAGCTGTCTTGACGGGCGTTGCCAGGCGTCGACGTCCGCTATCGTGTGCCGCCTCCTGGCAGTGGCCGGCAAGCGTCACGCCTGCCTTGTCGAATCGGCATGCCACGCGGTTAATGGATGAACAGCCGGCTTAGTAGTGGATCATTCCATTGAAGGGAAATTCATGAGCCAGACAAACATTGCCGTCATTGTTGGCAGCCTACGCCGGGACTCTTTCAACGTGAAGTTTGCCCAGGCCATCGCGAAGCTTGCGCCGACCGACTTCATGTTCAAGCATTCGCAGATCGGCGACCTGCCGCTCTACAATCAGGACGACGATGCCAATCAAGCAGTCGCGGTCAAACGGCTAAAGGCTGAGATCGGCGCGGCACACGGTTTGCTATTCGTCACGCCAGAATACAACCGCTCGGTCCCGGGCGTGCTCAAGAATGCCATCGACCACGCCTCAAGGCCTTATGGGCAGAGTGCATTTTCCGGGAAGCCGGCCGGAGTAATCGGAGTGTCGGTGGGCGCTATCGGCACAGCGGTCGCGCAGCAGCATCTCCGCAACACCCTCGCCTACCTCGATGTGCCGACGCTTGGCCAGCCCGAGGCATTCATCCAGGTCAAAGAAGGTCTATTCGATTCGGATGGCGCCATTGGTTCGGCCAGCCGACAATTTTTGCAGGGGTGGGTCGACCGATACGTAGCGTGGGTGAAGAAGCACATCGCTTAAGACCCGGACGGCCTCACGGGCCTTCTCGCGCAATAAGCTTTGCGACCGGCGGCGCCATCCAACGTGAGGCCGGGTAATCAGGTTACAGGAGCGATCGATGGCCGGGCGTGTCCGACCAGCTCACCCGGTCGAACACCACGCACTCGAGCTCGAACAGTTCCGCTTTTTGGGCATTTCCACAAAAGGGGAATCTCCAGTTGCGCCCGAATGCGGGTGGAGCTGGTCGGACTCGACCAGCAACCCGGCTATTAAGAATGCGGTCCGAGCTCGACCAACTTCCCACAATGGCCCACCACTCAATTTGGGTCTCTGCCGAAGGACGTCCGATCGACACGGTGGCAAACCGACGCGATGCAAGAGAAAAACAAACGAAAGCGTTAGGGCTGCATGTGGGCGGCCCTCGCCGGCTGGTCCTTTAAAAAAACCAACTAGAGGGGCGCCCCGACGCAAGGGTACTGTGCAAGCCTACTGGAACTCCAGCACAATATGATTCATCTGAATGATTCATCTGAGCCGCGAAAGAATATTCAAGGCCACGCAACTAACTGCGCGGCTTTTCTGCAATTTTCGGGGCAACAGTTGAACTGGCGACGGGGGAGACTGAACCCGACTCCTTCGTCGTTCGCAGAAAAGGCCAGCGTCTCAGTCGGAATCCCAAGACCGGAAACCTATCTTGCCGCGGCGCTTTGTGTTTAAGCCCTCAGCGATTTTTCAAGCAACGCATCACCTTCTTGGACGAGCATGCGCAGCACTCCGGAAACTCGCCTGCCATCGAGGGAAGTAGCGAGGCGGGCGGAACGGGTGGTTGCGATTATGATCGAGCTGCTGCGCCCTTGCCGGTAGGCTGGCTTTTGCTGAGGAAGCTTGATAGGCGCTTACTTCTGGTCTTCCACTTTTGGGCGCGAGCGATTAAGACCCCCTTCACCCCTGTCTTCTCTTCCTGCGGCTCGGCGACGTCTCTTGGGAGGACCTGCGCCTGTCCTTCTTTTCCCTTTTGGGCGACCATCGTTGGGGGCTTAGGCTGCGGCAACGGCATCGCTTTGCCAGCCGCAACCATGTCGAGTTCGCGGGGAAGCAGCAT
>DATGVJ010000562.1:0-2367 GCA_035300505.1 Xanthobacteraceae bacterium | reverse complement strand
GTAATCTTCAGTCTCGACATGACCGGCTCCGTTACTTCTTCTTGCCTTCCTTGCGGAAGATGAATTCGTCGGCGTATTTCACGCCCTTGCCCTTATACGGCTCCGGCGGACGGTAGCTGCGGATCTCGGCTGCGACCTGGCCGACCCGCTGGGAATCGCTGCCGTTGATGACGATCTCGGTCGGCTTCGGCACCGTGATCGCAATGCCTTCCGGGATCGCGTAGACGACGTCGTGGCTGTAGCCCAGCGCGAGCTGCAGCTTCTTGCCCTGCAGCGCGGCCCGGTAGCCGACGCCGGTGATCTCCAGCTTCTTCTCGAAACCCTTGGTGACGCCAGCCACCAGGTTCGCAATCTGCGCACGCGCCGTGCCATACATCGCCTGCGCCCGGTTGGTCTTGACCCTGGGCGCGACCTTGACCGTGCCGTTTTCGAACTTCACCTCGACGTCGTCATGCACGACGAACTGAAGCTGGCCTTTCGGCCCCTTCATTTTGACGGTTTGGCCTTCGACGGTCGCCGTAACGCCCGAGGGGACCGTCACAGGCCGCTTGCCGATACGTGACATGGCTCGATCCTTCTCCTTAGCATTTTCCGGCGAAGTGGATACCGGTTCGCCGTAGAAAATGCGTCAAACTAAAACCTTGTGCGCATTCTTCTCGCAAAACCGGTTCCCACTTTTGCGGAATGCGCACTAGAACACCGTGAAGAGAATTTCGCCGCCCACATTCGCGTCGCGCGCATCGTGGTCGGCCATGATTCCCTTCGGCGTCGACAACACCGAAATTCCGAGACCGTTGTTCACGCGCGGCAGGCCCTTCACCGAGGCGTAAACCCGCCGCCCCGGCTTCGATACCCGCTCGATCTCGCGTATCACCGGCTCGCCGTCGAAATACTTCAACTCGATCTCAAGCTCGCTGCGGCCGGAAGCATGCTCGACGCTGGCGTAGCCGCGGATGTAGCCTTCCGCCTTCAGCACCTCGAGCACGTTGGCGCGCATCTTCGAGCCCGGGGTCGAGACCTTGGGCTTGGCGCGCATCTGCGCGTTGCGGATGCGGGTGATGAGATCGCTGATCGGATCGTGCGTTGACATGTCCGACCCTCCTTACCAGCTCGACTTCACGAGCCCGGGAACCAGGCCCTTGGAGCCGAGTTCACGCAGCGCGATGCGGCTGAGCTTGTTCTTGCGATAGACCGAGCGCGGACGTCCGGTCATTTCGCAACGGTTGCGAATCCGCGTCGCCGACGAATTGCGCGGCAGCTCGGCAAGCTTCAGCGTCGCCGCAAACCGCTCTTCCATCGGCTTCTTCCTGTCGGCGATGATGGCCTTCAGCTTTGCGCGCTTGGGCGCGGCCTGCTTGGTCATCCGCTTGCGCCGGTTGTTCTTCTCGATCGAACTCTTCTTTGCCATGCTTGGCTCCTGGGTTTCCGCGTTTGAGAGGCTTGGGCTAGCGTCTCACTGCCGGAACGGGAAATTGAATGCGGTCAACAATGCTCGCGCCTCGTCGTCGCTGGGCGCCGTGGTGCATACCGTGACGTCCATGCCCCACGTTTCCCCGGCCTTGTCGAAGTCGATTTCGGGGAAAATGATGTGCTCCTTGATGCCGAGCGAGTAATTGCCGCGACCGTCGAAGCTCTTCGGATTGAGGCCGCGGAAATCGCGCACGCGCGGCAGCGCGACGTTCACCAGACGATCGATGAACTCGTACATCTTGGCCTTGCGCAGCGTGACCTTGCAGCCGATCGGCTGGTTTTCACGCAGCTTGAAGGTCGCGATCGCAACCCGCGAATAGGTCACGATCGCCTTCTGGCCGGCGATCAGCGCCAGATCGGCGGCGGCGGTCTCGGCCTTTTTGCGGTCGTTGACGGCCTCGCCGACGCCCATGTTGAGGACGACCTTGTCGAGACGCGGCACCTGCATGACGTTGGCATAGCCGAACTGTTCGGTCAGCTTGCCGCGAATGCTCTTGTCATACTCCGCACGCAGGCGCGGCACGTAAGCGGTATCAGCCATCGATCTCTGCTCCCGAGCTCTTGGCAATGCGTACCTTCTTGCCATCGGCCTGAATCTTGAAGCCCACGCGGGTCGGTTTGCCGTCCTTGCCGACATAGGCGATATTGGACAGGTGGATCGGCGACTCCTTGGAGATGATGCCGCCTTCCTGGGCCTGGGTCTGCTTCTGGTGGCGCTTGACGAGATTGACCCCGCGAACCAGCGCCTTGTTGTCGTCGGGACGCACCTCGAACACCTCGCCGGTGCGACCCTTGTCGCGGCCGTTCAGCACGATGACCTTGTCACCTTTCCGGATCTTGGCAGCCATCACAGCACCTCCGGCGCAAGCGAGATGATTTTCATGTGGTTCTTGGCGC
>DATGVJ010000561.1:0-2702 GCA_035300505.1 Xanthobacteraceae bacterium | reverse complement strand
CACCGTGCCTTGTCGCGATGTCGCCGCCATCTGGTTCATTCATAACACAGGCGCGTCGCTTCGCCCTCGCCGGCATCGTATCGCGGATTTGGTGCCGGCACTTTGGCGGCGAAGTGGAGAGACGCACGGCGGGGCGAACTGGCGCATTCATGTCGTGGTCGGCCACGGATCCGGGCGCGTCCGCAGCTCCCGAAATGCCAACTCGAATTCCAAGATAATGTGCTATGCAACAAATCGACGTGATGTGCCAAATCCCGACATGCCCCTTCGCATCGACGCGACGTTGGGGTAGCCTGATGAGCATGGCGCCGGCGCTGTGAGCGGTGATTTGCGGGGAGCAAGCCATCATGAAAATGGGAATTCGGCGTCGGCGATTTATGCACCTCGCGGCTGGCATTATCGCGTTGCCGGCCGTATCGCGAATTGCGCGAGCACAAGCCTATCCGAACCGGTCCGTACGCATCGTCGTCGGCTTTACCGCCGGCAGCGCGTCTGACATCCTCACGCGCCTGATCGGGCAATGGCTGTCGGAGCGGTTCGGCCAGCCCTTCGTCATCGAAAATCGGGGAGGCGCCGGCGGCAGTCTAGGCGCCGAGATGGTGGTACGCGCTACGCCCGACGGCTATACGCTCCTCTACTGCAGCTCCGCCGACGCAATAAACGCGACAGTCTATAACAACCTCAATTTCAATTTCATGCGCGATATCGCGCCGGTCGCGAGTATCGCTCGCGGTCCGAATGTCCTGGTAGTTCATCCGTCGTTCCCGGCCAAGACTGTCTTGGAATTCATCGCACATGCCAAGACCAATCCCGGCAAGGTCAACTTTGCCTCGGCCGGCATTGGCACCGTGGCCCAAATGGCCGGAGAATTGTTCAAGGCCATGGCCGGAATAGACTTGGTACATGTGCCCTATCGCGGCCTTGGACCCGCGCTGAGCGATCTGATCGGTGGACAGGTGCAGTCGATATTTTCCACCATGCCCCCGGTGATCGAACTCGTAAGGACCGGCAAGCTGCGGGCGTTGGGAGTGACTTCGGCCATGCGCTCGGAGGCGCTGCCGGACCTGCCGACCATTGGGGATTTCCTGCCGGGCTACGAAGTGACCTTGCTGAGCGGCCTTGGCGCACCTAAAAGCACGCCCGCCGAAATCGTCGAGAGACTCAATAAGGAAGTCAACGCGGCCCTGGCCGATTCGGGATTCAAGTCGCACCTTGCCGACCTCGGCAACGTGCCAGTATCAATGGCGTCCGCAGATTTTGGCATGCTTCTCGCCGACGAGACCGATAAGTGGGCCAAGGTGATCCGGGCAGCTAACATCAAGGCAGGGTAAAGAGCCGTTCCATGAAAGTTACTCACGCTCAAGATACAGGCCGAAAAGAAGACAACTTTATCGTCCGCGATTTTCGTTTCCAGACCGGCGAAACGTTACCGGAACTTCGCCAGCACTATGTAACGCTTGGAATGCCAAAACGAGATTCGGCGGACCGGGTCACGAATGCCGTGCTGCTGTTGCACGGCACGAACGGCAGCGGAAAAGCCGTTCTTGACAATTTTGGCAGTGAACTCTTCGGGAGCGGGCAGCCGCTCGATAGCGCAAAATATTATCTGATCATCCCGGACGGCGTCGGATGTGCCGGCTCCAGCAAACCGAGCGACGGTTTGCGCGCCAAATTTCCGCGCTACGGCTACAACGATATGGTTGAGGCGCAGAAGCTGCTCGTCTCGGAGGGACTTGGTGTCAATCACCTGCGGCTGGTGCTCGGCCTTTCGATGGGCGCTATGCACACGTGGATATGGGGCGAGAAATTTCCTGATATGATGGACGCCCTGATGCCGCTGGTATCGATGCCGGGGCCGATTAGTGGCCACAATTTATTCTATCGACGGGTGATCACCGAATCGATCCGCAACGACCCGGACTATAATGGCGGCGACTACGTCAAACAGCCGTCACACTGGATCTACACCATACCGGCTCAACGCATCATGACCGGAAGTCGTGTGCGGACCTATGAAGCTGCACCGACCAGGGCGAAAGCCATCGAACTGTTCGATAAGATCGTCGATGACGCCCGTCGGCTCGACGCCAATGACTATCTCTACGGTTTCGAGGCGTCGTGGGATTACGATCCCGAACCAGACCTGGGCAAGATCAAGGCGCGCCTTCTATCGGTCAACTTTTCCGACGACATGGTAAATGCCCTCGAACTTGGGTTAGTGGAGCGGGCAGTCGCGAAAATTCCAAACGCCCGCTCCGTCATCGTACCTGCCAGTGACAAATCCCATGGCCATTTAGGTTCGCGGTATCCAGAGCTTTGGAAGCACTATCTTGTCGAACTCCTGGATTCCTTGTCGTGAATAGACCGGTAGCAGAATGCCCGGAAAAGTCGCCATAAATGTAGATCGATCGCTCCGCAGTAAACGGGATTTTCCCTATAGTAGCAAACACATGCATTGATCATTCAAAGCGCACAAAGTGCGACGCGACAGGAGGCGACTATGAAACTTCTCCGCAGACAATTTCTGCATCTGGCCGCGGGCGCGGGCGCGCTGCCAGCTTTGTCGCGATTTGCGCGGGCGCAAGCCTATCCGTCGCGGCCGGTGCGTATCATCGTCGGATTTGGTGCTGGCGGCACGCCCGACATCAACGCGCGCCTGATAGCTCAATGGCTGTCGGAGCGGTTAGGCCAGCAATTTATTA
>DATGVJ010000560.1:0-3620 GCA_035300505.1 Xanthobacteraceae bacterium | reverse complement strand
AGAAAATGTGCGTGCCGTATCAGTTTGCAAGCAAGCAATCTGCAATCGAGATAGGTGCGATCTAAAATATTCGTTTTACAAGGTTGATCGACCCATAGATCAACTTGAACTGGGCCCCCGTCCCGAATGCACTTAAATTGCTGATGGCCTACTACGGCGCGAGACATGTTTTGGAAACGTCCGTTTCCCGAAAATACGCGGCGCGCGCCATCACAAGATTGGATCCCAGCCTAGAAGCCCAGTACCAGGAGAGCTGCAATGCAGGATAATACCCCTTTGACGGTCGGCGTCGATCACGTTGGACTTGCCGTGGAAGACCTCGCGCGCGCGCGGCGTTTCTTCTGCGAATGCCTTGGCTGGAGGGTTGTTGGCGAGAACCAAAGCTATCCGGCGTCGTTTGTGTCGGACGGAAACGGCATCGTGACGCTCTGGCAGGTCGAGGATCCGAAGAAATGCGTGCCGTTCGACCGCCGTCGCAACATCGGTTTGCATCATCTTGCATTGAAGGTTGTGGACCGCAGCGCGCTTGACGCATTATATGCACGTGTCGCGGCATGGCCCGACACCGTGGTTGAGTTTGCCCCAGAACGATCGGGCAAGGGCCCAAAGGTACACTTTATGGTGCGAGAGCCCGGCGGCACCCGAATCGAGTTTGCCTGCGTTTCTCCTGCCGCTGCTTAACGGAGGTCCGAAGAGGAGGACCTATTTTGAGTAATCCCAAGATCCTGGTGCTCGGAGCCGGGGGAATTGGTGGCTATTTCGGCGGTCGCTTGGCTGAGAGCGGTGCCGATGTCACGTTTCTTGTCCGTGAAAGATGGCGCGAAATTCTCTCCGAACAAGGGCTGCATATCGAGAGCCCGTTCGGAGACGCGCAGTTAGCTGTGGAGACCGTGGTCGCATCGGATGTGGCACCGATCTATGACGCGGTCATTTTGGCCTGCAAGGCATACGATCTCGATACTGCCGTCGCGGCGATCGTTCCGGCCGTGGCACCGGCCGGCTACGTACTGCCCTTCCTGAACGGTATCGCCCATATCGACGTGCTGAACCAAAGGTTCGGCCAGCACCGCGTGCTCGGCGGAACTGCGAAGATTCAATCAACGCGCACGTCGAACGGCGCAATCCGCCAATTCAACGATTGGCGGACGCTCACCTTTGGCGAGCAATCCGGCGAGATGACCGAACGCGTGAGAACGCTGGCAGCCTTGTTCGCTGCTGCGAAGGGCGTCGAAGCCTTCGCGGTCGCGGATATCGTTCAGCGGATGTGGGAAAAGCTCGTTCACCTCTCGACCGCTGCTGCGATGACCTGTCTCATGCGGGCGAATGTTGGCGAGATTGTCCGCACCCCCAATGGCCGCGAGCTTTTCCTCGACCAGCTTCGGTGCGGTGCCGCCATCGCGGCCGCCAACGGTCACGCACCCAGTGAGGATTTTATGAAGTCGTGGGAGGAGACGTTCTCCCAACGAGACTCACAATACGAGACGTCGATGCTGCGTGATGTCGAACGAGGTGGCCAGACGGAGGTCGAGCACGTCCTGGGCTTCATGCTCGACAAGGCGCGCGAGGCCAACATTGCGCATCGGACATTGTTGCTCGCCTACACGCACATCAAAGCCTTCGAGCAGCGGCGTGCCGCCGGCCGCTTGCCCTGATCTCGGGTGATTACGCCATTAAGGATGGGCATGACACTGCACCACGCATGCCGCTACGGGTGACCGCCCGAAGCTCACATTGAGCCAAGTGGCTGCTTTTGGTGGCGGCTGGCTCCATTGACGCCGTCAAGCGGGGACACGACATACCCCGTGCCATCGATCCACTGCTCAGGAGCAAGATATGAACGCGCCGCCAAACATCGATCCCGTCACCGTGGATTCCGACTGCGACGTTTTGCACTGGCTGACAAACGATGCGCGCGACGAGCGCTTCCTTGACAATATTTTCGCTGAGCTGTGTCTCCGGCTCCAGCGCGCGGGCATTCCCGTCAAGCGGGCGACGCTTCATCTCATGCTCCTCCATCCGCAATGGCTCGGCTCCCGGATCATGTGGGCCGACGGGATGCGTGAGGCCGAACTTGCGAGAGTTGATTACGATGCCAGGGAGCGATCCGAATACATCGATAGTCCCGCCAACGAAATCCACGACGGTGCGACCGAAGTGCGCGAGAATCTCGAACGCGATCCCGCGCTGGGCCGCAAGCACGCCGTCTATGACGAGATGCGGGCGAAGGGCCTGACCGACTATGTCGCCTGGCCGTTGTATCATACGCTCGGCAAGCGACACTTCGTGACCTTTGCAACCGACCGGGCCGGAGGCTTCGATGAGGTGCACATCGCCGGCCTGTTGAAACTGTTGCCGGTTCTGGCGCTGGTCAGCGAAATCCGTATCAAGAACCGGCTGGCGCGAACGCTGCTCGAAACCTATGTCGGGTCGCATGCCAGCGAGCTCGTTCTGGCCGGCGCCACCAGGCGCGGAAGCGGGACAACGGTAAGCGCCGCCATCATGATCTGCGATCTGCGTGATTTCACCAGGATCTCCGACAATTGGCCGCGCGATTACGTGATTGATCTTCTGAACAGCTATTTCGACGCGATGTCAGAACCGATTGCGCGACATGGTGGAGAAATACTGAAATTTATCGGCGACGGTCTGCTCGCCATTTTTCCGCTCAGCCAGCCGTCGGCCTGCGCAAATCTGCTGCATGCCGTGGCCGAAGCCCGGCAGGCCATGGTTGCCCTGAACGAAAAGAACGGCGAAACCGGTCGTGAGCCGCTGATCTATGGCGTCGGCATCCACGTCGGAGACGTCATGTACGGCAATATCGGGTCGCGCACCCGGCTCGACTTCACCGTCATAGGTCCTGCGGTCAACATGGCGTCGCGGCTCGAAGCTCTTACCAAGCAATTGGGCAGAACGGTGCTGCTGTCGCGCGCGTTTGCCGACTTCGTCGAACACGAGTTCGATCTCGAACGGGTCGGCGAATATCCGGTCCGCGGCTTCAACGACCCCATCGAGCTCTTTGCATATCACGGCTGAATGCCGACCCGATCTACTAGCGGAGTCTGGAAGAAAAATGAGCATCATTCCTTGGTGAATGCAACGCTCAAGTCAGACTCCCTTTAAGTGAATATGCTAGGCCGCTTGCGTCAACGCAGCCCGAGGGCGAACCTAGGGTAAAGTCCACAAAGGGCTTTTCCACGCCCTTAAGGCTTCAAGAAATACATGTAGCCTTGATGGCAAGAAATTTCTTGTAGGGTAGACGGCGTGCACCTCGTGTCGCCTGGAAGCCCAGTCGGGTAGCAACCTCACGAGTTCGCCTTTTTCGATCTTGTCGTTACAATAGGTCGACGGCAAAAAACCGATGCCGTGCCCTCTATAAACAAACGTGCTGACAGATTGGAAGTCTCGGCTCGAAATGGGGCCCGCGACCCGAATTTCGACGCGTTTGCGCCCATTCAGTAATTCCCACTCCGCCTCGTTGTTCTTGCCATTGAGCAGGACACACTGATGAAGCGTGAGGTCTTTGGGTTTGGTTGGAAGTTTGCGATCCTTCAAATATTCGGGGGACGCGACGACATAGCGGACCTGGCTGCCAATCTTCTTGGCAATCAGCGTCGAGTCTC
>DATGVJ010000559.1:0-3553 GCA_035300505.1 Xanthobacteraceae bacterium | reverse complement strand
GAGGAACGAGATCCGGTTCTGGATGGTGCTCCTCTCAGCATACGACGGCGCCGGGCCGAAGCCGAGGACGGCGAGCACCGCGTCCTTTGACCAGGTGCCGCCGGTATCGACCGCGCGCTGGGCACTGGACACGCTGATCGGGGTCAGATCGCCGAAGCTGTGCACGATGGTCTGCCAGACCTGCTTGTACCAAGGCGCGTTCTCGTCGCGGATATTGTAGCCATAGCAGTCGCGGTTCTCCCAGATTTCCTTGAACGGCTCGAACATCAGCTTGGTCCAGAGCATCTCGCGGGCGCCGGCGACACGTCGGGTGAGTTGCTGTCGAAACCATCGCAGGCGCCCTCAAAACGACGATTTGCGCGCTAGAGGAACAACCCTTTACGCGCGCGCGTTAGAAATTAGTACACCAGTAATGGAGCGCGAAGATGCTGAGCAAACTCATTGTGGCGGCCGCCGTTGCGGCAACTGTGACCGGTGCCGCCTATGCGCAGCAGAGCCAAACGACCGGCGCTGCGCCGCAGGCCCAGTCGCAGACGTTAGCGACTTTACCGTCGGACGCTTCGACGGTGACCAAATGGTACAAACAAGACGTTTATGATCCTTCTGAGAATAAGATCGGCGAAATCCGCGACGTCTTGGTGGATAACGACGGAAAAATCTCTGCCTTCATAGTGTCGGTGGGCGGCTTCCTGGGCATGGCCGAGAAGCATGTGGCGGTGCCGTTTGATAACATCCATGAGACTCAAGGAAGGCGTGACCGGTGGCTTGCTATGAACACCACAAAGGACGCTCTCAAGAGTGCGGCCGGCTATAAATACGATCGAGGAAAGGCTACATGGGTGCCGGGATAAAAGCAGGTTCGCGTCATATCGGTTGACATTGAAGGCGGAGACGTCACATCTCCTGATTTCGCGGCGCCCGACCGGGCCTTAATGATGAGTGCCTGGCACCACGATCTTCCCGCCAACTCGTAATGGCACGTACACGGCCCACCGACCCTGGGCATCGGTCACAGTGATCGCTTGGGGCATGTTGTCGGGGTAGTCGCCGCTGTGCTCCGATGCAGGGAAGCGCGGCGACCACCCAGCCGGATTGCGTATCCACTACGGTCAATCGCCCGGGCTGGAGCGAGGCCGCGAACAGGCGATGCCGTGCTTCATCCAATGCGAGTGCGTCGACGTTGGTGTGGCCAGGAATTTTCCATGTCGTCACAGCCCCGGTCTTCTGGTCGATCACGCCGATCGATCCTGATCGGGCAGGTTCACGAAAATCCTTGGACCGTTTGCGGACCTCGAGACCGCGCGTGGCATTTTACGGAACAATTTCAGGCTTTGCCTAATTGCTGTCGCATGAAGTGGCCGCGGCAGAATGCCATGTCCAGCCAATTCCGTTTCTGGTTCGATGGTTTGGTAACTGCCACACAAGTTCGGCGCAGTTGCGCAAAGTCAAAGTGCCGAAAACGGATGAACTGATCTGAATATTAATTCCAGCATGGCTATTTTGTCCCCGAGCTCGTAATGTCATTTGCCGCCGTGATGGTGCACGTCGATCTTGCGGAACCGCGGGATGAACGCGTTCGACTGGCGGCTGGGTTATCGTCACGGTTTCATTCGACGTTGGTCGGCGTTGCTGCCTGGGAACCGCGTCCGCCACTGATATATGGCGGCGTGGTGGTCGATACAGAGCCCACTGAAAGCCTGCTGCAGGGAATGTCAGATCAACTGGCCGAAGCAGGAGAGCATTTCCGAACGGTTGTCGGTCCTGACCAACCGACGGAATGGCGTGCGGCCATAGATTCGCCGACAGAATTCCTGGTGAGGGAAGCTCGGGCAGCCGACCTTATCATTGTCGGACGCAATCGGGTTCCAGGCGATCTTCGTCGTACGGTCGATCCAGGCGCGACCATATTGAGGGCAGGCCGACCGGTGCTCGTGGTCCCAACCGATGTGGATTCGTTGAAGGCGGAGCGCGTCGTCGTCGGCTGGACGGATACGCGAGAAGCTCGCCGAGCACTCCGTGATTCACTGCCGCTGATCCGTGAGTCATTATCGGTGGTAATTATTGAAATCGTCGATTTTGGCGGTGAAAAGCAGGCGCAAACGCATATCGACGATGTGGCCCGATATCTCGCGCGCCACCACATTGCCGTCACCGTGAGGACGACAGCGTATTCTGCCGGATCGGTTCAAGCTCAATTGATCCGGGTCGCAGAGGAGATAAACGCTGACTTGATTGTGGCCGGCGGATATGGGCACAGCAGGCTCGGCGAATGGATCTTTGGCGGCGTCACCCAAGGCCTTCTTGCCACGAGTCCGGTTTGCTGCCTGCTCTCGCACTGACTTAAGCCCGGAATCACCCCACTTCGCGCAGTAACGGCCTCAGCCTCAGCGTCGCGTTTCGGCGGCGGCCCTGAGCACCTCGCCGATGAAGCCGCCGGCTCGGTCCTTGGCGCGGGCGTCGTCGAGGCTCACCACCACCTTGCAGGCCACGTATCACTCCTATTGGCCCCTCGCGCGACGAGCTTGTGCCACGCATAGGCGAACAGTGCGAGCAACACCGCACCGATGCCGATCGCGCGACCAGGAAGCCCCAGGACACTTGACAACCACCACCAGCGGATCGATCCCGGCCGGCGGGTGAAACGTCCCGGTCAGATGCATTGCGACCATCGCCAGTCCAACCGCGAGCGCGGCGGTCCATGGTCCCGGGCCTAACAATTTAACGATGAGCAGCCCAATGAACGTGGAGACGAGGTGGCCACCGATCAGGGCTCGTGGCTGTGCCAGCTCTGCCTTGGGCGAACCCAGCACTATCACGACCGATGCCGCGAACGGCATCGCCCCCAGCGGAAAGCCGGCTTTAGCGGAGAATACCCCATTCGTAACCCCACGCTGGAATCCAACGCCGGGCCGCAGGGGCGCGTTCCGATGGATTACCGCCCGGGCAGCCAAAGCGGCCTCCGACACCGCCGGATCATCCTTGTTGCGATACAGGTGGGCTTGGCCACTGAAACCATCCTCCCGGGGGTAACGTTGTTATCCCGCATCATCGCTCACATTAGAACCCGCAGCTTGCTGAGGGTCTTTTGTGGCTAACATCGCATGAAAATAGGTGGCAAAGAGATGAGTCTTGTGCCGGCACTCCACGGTTCCATATGCGGCAGCTTCGGAATGTTGCTCTTTGCTGGTGCGGTGCTTGTCCCAGCAGATATAATTGCTGGTTCAATCGGCGCGAGTTCGGTCGAGACAAGTTCGATCGACATGAGTGCGGTTGAAGCCGTCGACGAGTGCATGGTGGCTCAGATTTGCATCGACCGCTACCTCTGGTCCCTGTACGAGCGAACGCGAAAAATCGACACGGTCAAGGTGCCGGAACAGATAAAGGTGAGCGTTAAACTGAAAGGCAAAACCAAGATCGTCACCAAAACGATCACCAAGCTCATAGACGAGGATTTCACGTGGAAGGATCCAAAGGCCGCTGAAAGGGCCGGGATGTCTCCCATGGATTACGTGATTGGCGGCATGGACCCGAGTTTCAGGGTCACGCTCTATCA
>DATGVJ010000558.1:0-8108 GCA_035300505.1 Xanthobacteraceae bacterium | reverse complement strand
GGGGGCCACAATGAAATGCGCAACATCGACGTCGCCACCACGATCTGCGACCTGGTCGACGAGATGGCCGAGCCACTTGCCAACGGAAAGAAGCGACGCGACCTCATCACCTTCGTCGCCGACCGCCCTGGCCACGATGAGCGCTATGCCATTGACGCGCGGAAAATCGGCGATGAATTGAACTGGCGTCCGGGCGAGGACTTTACAAGCGGGCTACGCAAGACCGTCGCATGGTATCTTGCCAATGCGAATTGGTGGCAACCAATGCGGACGGCGGCAACACAGCGCCTCGGCCTTCCGGGATAGTCACTGATGACAAGCCCCAGCGTTGAGATGTTGATCCTGGGCGCGCGCGGTCAGGTCGGGCGCGCGCTCGCGGCGGAATCGAACCGTCGCGGGCTTAAGGTCCGGGCATTGGGACACGCCGAATGCGACATCAGCGATCCCGACGCCGTCACGCGCGCAGTTGAGGGGGCACGTTGGGTCGTCAATTGTGCGGCCTATACGGCCGTCGACCGCGCCGAAACCGACGACGAGACCGCCTTTCGCATCAACGCGGATGGCGCCCGCAACGTCGCAATCGCTTGCGCCGCAGCATCGATACCGCTGGTCCACATTTCCACGGACTACATTTTCGACGGTGAAAACAAAACCCCGACCCACGAACTCGACGTGGCGCGCCCGCTCAATGTCTACGGCCAGAGCAAGCTCGACGGCGAACTAGCGGTACGCGCGCAACGCTCTTCGCACTTTATCCTGCGGACAAGCTGGGTGTTTTCCGCCCATGGCGAGAATTTCGTCAAGACCATCCTGCGGCTTGCGGCGGGATCATCACCGCTGCGGATCGTCGACGACCAAGTCGGCGGCCCGACGGCCGCCGATGACATAGCAAAGGCCATCCTCGACATGGTTTCCGTTGGTTCGAAGCCGGGATTCAACGACTGGGGCACATACCATTTCAGCGGTGCGCCTCCGGTGAGCTGGTTTGAATTTGCCCAAGCCATCGTAGAAGCCACTGTGTCGGGGCAATCCAAGCAAGTCCTTCCGATAGCCACCGAGGATTTTCCGCGGCCGGCGCGCCGGCCCAAGAATTCAGTTCTCGATTGCGGGCGGATTCGTGAGGTATTCGGCATCGACCAGCCGAATTGGCGGATTCCATTGCAGAATGTATTGCAGGAATTGGCCGCAAGCCCATGATTGTTGATCGATCTGCCTTCGGTAAATCCTACTGTCACCGCCCGATGATCCGTTTACCGGACGGTTCGATGAGGAATTCCGGGAGGCGCCAGGGCTTTTCTCGTCGAGGTGGGAATGCGAGGTTGAAGTTCTCGTCTTTCAGCGACAAATTGAGATTGTAAAAGGGGTCGTTGTTGAATTTATCACCCCATGTGTGATGCATA
This sequence comes from Xanthobacteraceae bacterium, assembly GCA_035300505.1. Taxonomy (GTDB): domain Bacteria; phylum Pseudomonadota; class Alphaproteobacteria; order Rhizobiales; family Xanthobacteraceae; genus VAZQ01. The sequence continues at coordinate 6,708 of DATGVJ010000558.1, read as the reverse complement.
TAGTTCGCCTCGCTTCGTGCACGCTCCATGTTTTCCGGACTGAGATCGGACCCTCGCGAGTATGACTCATGGTGATAGAGCAATGCGAACGGCGTCCATACGTTTCGATAGCCAGCCGCCTGGATCCGAAGGCACAGGTCGACATCATTGAAGGCGACCGGAAGGTTCTTGGCATCGAATCCACCGACATCTTCGAACAGCGATTTACGCAACACCAGACAAGCGCCTGTAACAGCGGACACATTTGACGTCATCGCCAGGCGCCCACAATATCCCAGGTTCGTTATCGGCCAATTTTTGAACATATGGCCGGCGATGCCGCCGATGCCAAGAACCATCCCGGCATGCTGCACTGAATCGTTTGAATAAAGCAGCTTGGCGCCAATGGCGCCATTCTCGCGGACAACCGCGAGAGACGCCATTTCCGATAACCAGCCTGGATCGATAACATCGACGTCGTTATTGATGAACGCAATGATATCTCCCCGTGCTTGCTGCACCGCCCTGTTGTTCATCTCGGAATAATTGAACGGTCCCTCATATTTAATGATCCGGACGCCTCGCTCGCTACCAAGCCTTTCCAATAGCTTAAGCGTGGCGGGATCATCACTTTGATGGTCGATGATGATAATTTCTTTCTCACAATAGTCCGTTCTATGGAGCAAACCGGCGATGCAGGGACCAAGAACTTCGTATTTGTTCTTTGTCGGCACAACCAACGTCACAAGCGGCGGCGGCGCAGGAAGCGATCGAACAATCCGATCATACGAAGGAATGAAAGGGTTTTCGACGGTCTGAGCCTGTTCCTTGCAATCCTTGAAATCATCATTCTTCGCACGTCTCGCAGCCGCGATGCATTTATCCAAATGGCGACTTGGGAACGAGTCAATGTCGGGACTTCTGCGCCAGTGATAGAGTATCGCCGGGATGTGCCGAATTCTTTCCGGGGCGCTCGCACGGACAATTCGAAGCGCCAGATCATAATCCTGGGATCCTTCGTAGCCCATTCGAAAGCCGCCAACGCTGTTGACCAGCGAACGTCTAATTGTGGTCAAGTGGCAAACAATATTGCAACCAAGAAACAGCTCTGGATTCCAGTCCGATTTGAAGTGCGGGTCGTACCTCGCACCGTTGTCGTCCACATGGTCGTTGTCCGAATAGACGAGATCAGCTTGCGGATACCGATTCAATTCTACGACAACTTCATAGAGAGCGGTTTCCGGCAGCAGATCATCATGATCCATGAATCCAACGAATTCGCCCATCGCCAACCCAAGGGCCATGTTGCTGGCAGCGCAGACATTCCCGTTGAATTCACGCCGAACGCATCTGAGCCGCGGATCACGCGATGAAAATTCCTTCAATGCAATACCGACGTGCGGCGAAAACGAGGCATCATAGGCAATGCAAAGTTCCCAGTTTTCATATAACTGAGATTGAACGGATACGATTGCTTTCCGAAGAAACTCCTCGTTTGTATCATAGACAGGCATCACGACGGATATCAACGGATGATAATTGAGCGCTTGAATATGCGCTTTGATCTGCTGGCGGTCATCTTCTAAAACCGTATCGTAAGACTCAATCCATGACTGATACGATCGAGATGCCGTGTCTTCCGACAACTTTGAAATATTCTTGAGAACCCTTCCCAAACTTAGACCTATAGTATCGATCGAATAGTACCACTGCGCCAACTCCCCGCGACTCGGTTCGCGTTGCAGGCAAAGGCGATATTGTTGGCGGATGACCTTTTCAATTCGATCCCGCCGCCGCAAACCAATCGTCTTCAGGGCGAGATTGAGCAATTTTTGCGAGCCATGGCGGAACCCGCGGCTGACGGCCCTACGCACTGATCGTTTTTTATGGATTTTCAAGCCAACGCACCCTTAGTGTTGCAGATATGCAATGGCCCACATTTAGTGAGCGACAATTTCTGCTCTTGACCACCGGAGCTTTATTTGCGGATAAAGGGGGAAATCGACGTGAGGTCTATCATGGGTATCATGGGTATCAATAGGTCATTTCGTCAACTCAGCCTAGACGGGGCCGTAGCCATTTTTGTGACAGTAGCCGGGACGAATTCGACCTCGGCACAGGAACAGCCGGTATCATTCTCCGCTGCCCAGGCCGAACGCGGTCAGGTGGCCTACCGTAGCAACTGTCAGGACTGCCACGGCGCGTCACTGGACGACGGCGAATTCGGCGGACCTCCCCTTAAGGGCGGATATTTTCGCGGGCGCTGGGGTTCGGGGAACGCCTCTGTCTTGTTCGGCATGTTAAGCGGCGTCATGCCGCCGGACCGGCCGGGACAATTGAGCCCGCAGACCTATGCGGATCTGATGGCCTTCATCCTGAGCCGCAATGGATACCCGGCCGGCGACAAGGAGTTCCCAACCGACCCCGGCGCGCAACAGCAGATGACGCTTAAGCGATAGGACGCTTTCAACGGCGAATGCTAGGATTGGTCACGTCGTCGTTGGTGTTCCGCGTTTACGCGGCCTTTAATCCCGTGCCGGAAAGAAAGAACCGCCCGCGGCAAAGCCGCCGTGAAGGCGGAACTACGAACAACCTGCTCCGCCGGTGCCGTCTTGAATGACCTTACGCTGCAACAGACCATCCTGCGGTTCTTCGCCATGGTGGTCATCATCGGCGTCCACGGTTTTGCGGTGGCGGGTGCGGCTATTGCATTGGGCGACCCGGGACCGCGTCACGACGGACGGCTGCGCGCCAGCCCACTTTCGCATCTCGATCTCCTCGGTCTTGCCGCGGGCGTTTTCTTTTCCATCGGCTGGATCAAGCCGATTGCAGTCGACGACAAGACGCTGCGGATCTGGCGCATCGCACTCGTTGTCGTGGCACCGGCTGTGGCTCTCATCGCCGTTATCGTGGTGTTGCGGCTGATGCGACCGTTCCTTCTGCCGCTTCTCAGCGACACCTGGTCGATGTTGGTTTTTGCCTTGATCGACACGATCGGCCAACTCGGCATCTGGTTTGGGCTCGCTAATCTTCTGCCGATCCCGCCATTCACCGGCAGCCATTTGGCGGCAGCGCTCTTCCCGCAGTGGCGCGAAACCTTGCGCCGCTCGCACATCTATGCCGCGATATTGTTCGTCGCAATCGGCATCACCGGCATCATGACGCGCACGTTGGAACCGGTCTATCGCATGATCGCGCAGATCGTTCTGGGGGATTGATCGTAGCCCGCATGGAGGCAGCAGCGCGTCTTTTGACGCGGTGATGGCGTAATGCGGGGCGGTCTTCTGGGATGCTGCGATACCCGGATTGCACATCAACGGGCCGGCGCAAGGCGCCGCCCCGTTGATGCTCCATCCGGGCTAGAGGGCATCACCCCTTAATCGGCGCCGCATCGCCGCGATAACGCGCGATGATCCTGGCGATCTCGCCGTCCCGCTCAAGCTTGGCCAATCCATCCACGATCGCGCGCTTGAGAGTCAAATCGCCTTTCCATAGTCCGAGCACGACCGGAAAGCGCGGCAGCTCTGCCGGCGCCCATTGGGTGCTCCAGCCTCCGAGTGCGGCTATCTGCTGGGCCGCAAGTGCTTCCGTCACGCCGAAATCAAAACGGGCCTGGCGCAGGCCATTTGCCAAATCAGTACTGCTTGTCACGATGGTCACATTGACATTCTTAGCCCTTAGGTAACGCGCCAGGGCAATACGGTCGAGGCCTGAAATGCCGCTGAGAACGCCGGCCCGCTGGCCTGCCACGTCGGCAATCGGTTTCGGCAGAATGAAAGCCCAGCCGGTCTCCGCATAGGCGGGGCTCGTCTCCAGGAACGAGCGCGTGACGGGTGAGGCGACGACACCGCCCCCTAAAACTTCGCATTGCGCACGGGTCAGCCGCCAATTGCGCGGGTTGAAATCCTGTCCCATCGCGGGGTTGGATGTGACGGCGAACCGCAGTCCGAGTTCTTTCGCGAGCGCGCGCAGCAATTCCACATCGATGCCGGGCGCATTCGCATCGCCCGTTACCAGCGGCGGATAAAGCGGCGGCATGCAGGCGCGCAGGACGCCGGCCTTCTTCACTTCACGCAGCGACGTGTCGGCCGGCAACCAATAGACGCCCGCCAGGAGCCCGAGAATCATCACGTAGGAAAGCGGGGTCCACACCTTTGCGGGAAGGAGGGCCATGGCGCGCGGTCAAGCCTTCTGGAAGTCGCGCAACGCGATCGAAAAGAAGATGGCCGCCATGATCACCAGAACGATAGGCCCGAGCTTCGGATCGAACTGATAGAAGTGAATGAAGGCACCGCGCAGCGAGTCGACCGCATAAGTGAGCGGATTGAACTCGACCACAATCACCAGCCATTCGGGATAGACCACTTTGGTCTGGGCACTGGTCAGCGACGGATCGAGCGGAAAGATCGAACTCGACGTGAAATAAAGCGGCAGGATCACCGCATTGGCGAACACGCCGAAGCCTTCGAAGCTGCGTACGCGATTTGCGATCACGACCCCAAGCGACGTGAGCGCGAAGGCGAGCATGAACATGATCGCCAATCCATGCACGATATCCAACGGCGTGAGCGTGATATCGGCGAAACGCGCGAGCACCAGGACCAGCGACCCATGAAACAGCGCTACGGTCGTGCCGCCCAAAACCTTGCCGAGCAGAATGGTGGCGCGCGGCAATGGCGAGACCAGGATTTCACGCAAGAAGCCGAATTCACGGTCCCAGATCGTCGACACCGCCGACTGCACCGACGTGTAAAGAATGTTGAGCAGGATCACGGCCGGGAATATGAACTGGAGATAAGTATAGGGCACCACAAATCGAACTTCGCCGTAGACCTCGCCGCGGAAATACGGATTGAGGCCGATCCCCATGATGATGACCCAGAGCAGCGGGCGGCTCACGCCACCGATGAGCTGGCCGCGGTCGCGAACGGCGCGCTTGACTTCCCGCAGCCAGATCGCATAGACGCCCGCGAGTTGCAGGCGCAGCCCCGAAGTCATTTCAAACGGCACGGAAACTGGCACCGGAACTGGCACAGGGGATTGCGGTTTTGCCGGTTGTTGCGTAGCGGAGTCCGTCATTTGGTATGCTCCCCTCCGCGCTTGCCGAATTCGTAGGTCAGTTCGCGCGCGCCCGCCGCCTGGTCGCGCAATCCGCGGCCGGTGAGCGACAGGAAGACACTTTCGAGGCTAGGCTCTTCCACAGCCAGCCGGCGGATACGGCCACCGTAGCGCGTCAGAAAGGCTTCCATGAAAGCATCGCCCTGCGACTTGATGACCACCTCGGTATCCTTGTGCACCGTGCCGTCCGGATAGGAGGCCGCGATTTCGGCCGCGGTTGCGATTTCGCGCGTGGTCACGCGAATGAGTTCCTGGCCGTGCTGCTCCTTGAGCGCCGCCGGCGTATCCTGTGCCAGGATGGCGCCGCGATCGATGACGCATACCCGGTCGCAACGCTCGACCTCTTCGATGTAATGCGTGGTGACGATCACGGTCAGATCTTTTTCGGTGCGCAGCCGGTGCACATATTCCCACAGCCGCTCGCGCGATTGCGCGTCGAGGCCGACGGTCGGCTCGTCAAGAATAAGAATGCGCGATTGATGCACGAGCGCGCGCGCAATCTCCAGCCGCCGCTTCATGCCTGACGACAGTGTTCGCACCAGGCGTTCACGCCATTCGGAAAGTTCCACCAGCGCCAGCATTTCCTCGATTCGCTGCTCGCGCTGCGCCTTCGGCACCCCGTAGACAAGACCATGGAAATTCAAGTTCTCGTAGAGGGTGAGCCGATCGTCGAGGCTCGGTTCCTGGAAGACGACGCCAAGATCGCGCCGCGCCTTGCGCGGATCGCGGACCACATCGACGCCGTTGATGCGTGCGGTTCCCCCATCGGGACGCAAGATCGTGCACAGAATGTGCAGCAATGTCGTCTTGCCGGCACCGTTGGGACCGAGCAGCGCAAACAACTCGTTCGGCCGCACGTCGAAGCTCACGCCGCCGAGCGCGACCGTGCGCCCGTAGCGCTTGGTCACATCCGTGATCTCGACAGCGGGCGTCATGGTCATTTTGCGGGCGTCGCGGGGAATTTGTGATTGTTCAGGATCGCCTGGATCGTGCCGTCAGCCACCAAGGAAGCGATCGCCCGATCAACAGCGCTGCGCAGGAATGCTTCGTTCGACAGCAAGGCGGCACCGATATCGACGGTCGATACAGGCAAAGGTGTCGGCGTAATCGTCTTGAGCTTGCCTAGTTCCGGATCGCTTGCCTGCAGAGCCCAGAGCGACGGCGCCCAGACCAGAGCCGCGCCCGCGGTGCCGCGCAACACGGCACGCAACGCCGCTTCGTCGGTCGACATCGGAAAGCGGCTCCAGCGATTGGCCGCCGGCAGGGACAGCAGATATTGAATGAGCCGGATGTCGGCGCTCGTGCCCATGGTTGAGCTGATGGCCTGCTGGCGCGGCATGTCGGCGAGCGATTTCCAGCCCGCGTCTGCAGCCACCACCACATAGCCGGCGCGATAATAGGCCCGCGACAGTGTCATCCAATCCGGATAGGCGTCGGGAAGCAGTTTGAATCCGAGATAGATATCGCAGGTTTCAAGAAAAACCCGGTAGAGCGTATCGATTTCGTCGGCAACCACGTTCTCGCCGACCGAATGCTCTTTGGGCTGCAGCAGCAGCGCGCCCGCGATCGCCTCGCCGATCTGGCGCGCCACCGGCAGGTCAGGATCGCGCG
>DATGVJ010000557.1:0-9168 GCA_035300505.1 Xanthobacteraceae bacterium | reverse complement strand
CGCTTGCGCCGCGGGCTGGAATTCATGATCTCGTTGTCGAGGCTCAGGCCGAACTCACCGACCCGCAAGGCACGCAGGACAAGAAGCCGCTCGTTGCCGATGTCCGGCGACTTTCGTTTGCTTATGCTGCGCTGGGACCGTTACGATTTTGGCATTTGGGATGGTCCTGGGCCAGTGCTGCGCCCAGCTCTCAACGTTCGGCTCCCGAGAACCGGTGCTCCAATGCAGCGATTTCCACCTCCGTCAATTTGCTGACCAGGGGCTCGATCCTCGCAATCGGTTCACCCTTTCTGGCATCGAGAAGCTGTGACGCCGGAATGGTGGGCCAGGCTGGACAATCCGATGCATTGCCAAATGCCGAGAGTACGCGATTGGCCAATGTGGGGATGATGCTCCATCCCACAATCGCGCATAGGGCTAAGAGGTTCAGCGCCGCGCGCGTCGTCACGGCGGCCCGTGGCGGATCCAATTTGATTGCCGCCCACGGCGCCTGCTCCTGAATGTAACCGTTGGCCAACACCCAAAGCGCGCGCGTCTCCGCGGCGGCACGACGGAACTCCAAACTCTCATGCAAGCCGCGCAATACGGCGAGCCTTCGATCCACTTCCTGGGCGAGAACTTGCTCAAGGGGCCCTGGCTCCCCATCGACAGGAATGCGTCCGTCGAAGGCACGCCACGCGAAGCTGGTCGCGCGTGTCGCAAGATTGCCGAACACATCGGCGAGGTCCTTGCCGATGTCGCCCGCAAACCGTTTGATGTCAAAATCGACATCGGCACTTTCGGGTGCATTGGCGATCAGCCACCAACGCCAGAGATCGGCCGGCAGAACATCAAGCGCTGCGTCCGTGAACACGCCCCGCCGCTGGGTGGTCGAGAACTTGCCGCCGCGGTATGCCAGCCAGTGGAAGCCCTTGATCACATCCACTGTCTTCCAGGGCTCGCCGCTGCCGAGCACGGTGGCCGGGAAACTCACGGTGTGAAACGGCACGTTATCCTTGCCCAGGAACTGCAGGTACTGAACATCTGCGGGCTGCCACCACCAATCCCGCCAGTCGCGCTGCGATGGGGCGGTGTCCGACCATTCCTTCGTGATAGCGATGTAGTTGATCGGCGCGTCGAACCAGACGTAGAAGACTTTGCCTTCGAACCCGGGACGCGGCACAGGTATGCCCCAGTCCAAGTCGCGTGTGATGCAGCGATCACGGAGGTCCGAAGTCAGCCAGCTGCGCGCCAGCGACGTGACCCAGGCCGGCCAACTATCGCGATGATCGACCCATTCGCGCAATTTGTCGACGAGCAGTGATTGACGCAGGAAGAGGTGCCGGCTGCTGCGAATCTCGAGATTGCGGTCGCCCGAGATCGCGGAGCGTCGATCAAGCAGTTCAGGCGGGTCGAGCAGGGTTCCGCAGCCGTCGCATTGGTCGCCGCGCGCGGCCCCGTACCGGCAATGCGGGCACGTGCCTATGATGTACCGGTCGGGCAGAAAGCGGCTATCCTTGGGCGACCACACCTGCTGGACGTCGCGCTCCTCAATGAACCCTGACGCATCGAGCCGCCGGTAGAAGTGCTGTGTCAATTCATGGTTCTGTTGCGACGACGAGCGGCCGAAGTGATCGAAGGTCAGCCCGAACCGATGGTAGATGTCGGCCTGGATGGCATGCTGTTCTTCACAATAAGTGCGCGCATCCTTGCCGGCCGTAGCCGCGCTCAGTTCGGTCGGCGTGCCGTGCTCATCGGTGCCGCAAATGAACAGAACATCCGCGCCGGTCTGGCGGCGAAACCGGGCATGAACGTCGGCAGGCAGCAGCGAGCCGACGAGGTTACCGAGATGCTTGACGCCATTGACGTATGGAATGGCGCTGGTGATGAGATAGCGGGTCATTGATCGCATCCTTGTGTGAGGACGCCGAACCCCAAGAAATCAAAAAGCCCTTCCGCCAGAACGGAAGAGCTTGGGTTCGGCAAATGCCTCGCGCGGACGCGCGTCAACCCTTCCGGCCAACATCCTTGCGGTTGGGCCGGAGCATTCGAGCGACAACGGTGACAATCACTTTGTGCATGTGAATAAAGTAACGATGTGTGTCTCAAAAATCAATCGATAAGAAGCGCAAACGACCAACGAAGTGCCGGGCACGCAAACGTGATCATGACCCCGGCCTGTACCGTCCCCCGATCACAGGTGCGCTCACGCCGTGGCCGGGCAGTTCCCAGGCGCCGGCGCCGCCGGGGTTCTTGTCGGCGCCGATGATTGCGTCGATCAGATAAGGCCTGCCGGATGCTATGCCGGCGCGCACCGCGTCGGCTAAATCGTCTGGCCTGTCAATCGTGACACCCTCGACGCCGGCCGAGCGCGCCATGGCGGCAAAGTCTGGATTGTAGGGCAGGCCGGTTTGCGGATGCTTGAAGTCGGTCGCGAGTTCACGCCCGCCGAGATAGCCGCGCTGCAGCCCGCGGATCGACGCATAGGCGTAGTTATTCCACACCACCCAGACGACCGGCAGTTCATACTCGACCGCAGTGCCGAGTACGCTCGCATGCATGAAGAAGGCGCCGTCGCCGACGACACCGACGCAAGGACGATCCGGTGCCGCAAGCTTGGCGCCGAGCACGCCGGCGACGCCGAATCCCATCGGGCCAAAGCCCATCGAGCCGATGAGCGAATCCGGGCGCTTGGGCTTGCAGAACTGCAGCAGCCAATTGTGATGGACGCCGATGTCGCTCACCAGAATTGCGTCTTCCGGCAGTGCGCGATCAATCTCGTAAGCGGCGCGCTGCGGATTGATGGGCGTAGCGTCGTCCAGGTAGCCCGGCGCGACCAAAGCCTCCCATTCGCGGCGGTAGCCAGCGATGGCGGCGAGCCATGACTGGCGGCTATTGGCACCCTTGCTCGTATTCTTTCGCGTATCGAGTTCGGTCAAAACCTGGCGCAGGAACGTGCGCACATCCGCCATCAGCCCGAGCGCGACCGGATAGTTGCGGGCGATCTCGTTGGGGTCGATGTCGACGTGGATGAGTTTCGTCGGCGGAATGGTGAAGGAATAGCCCGGCAGCCATGAACTCGACGTGCGGTCGTCGAAGCGAACGCCCAAGGCCAGGAGCACATCCGCCTGCCGGGTCGCATGATTGGCGTGATAGACGCCGCCACGCGAAACGAGCCCGAGCGCGAGCGGATGGTCGCTGGGCAGCGCACCAAGACCGCTTGCCGATGAGGCGACTGGAATTTGCAAACGCTCCGCAAGCTTCAAAAGGTCGGCCGCAGCGCCCCCATAGCGCACGCCTTGTCCGACCAGGATGACCGGGCGTTCGGCCGCGAGCAGCATATCGACGGCTTTGGTTACGCCCTCGGGATCGGCGCCGCAGCGCGAGGAAATATTGGCGTTCCATTCGTGCGGATCAGGAGTCTCTTCGGCGGCTGCCTCCTTGAAGATGTCGAACGGCACATCGAGCACGACCGGGCCGGGCCTGCCTGTCACCATGGTTTTCCAGGCCTGACGGATGGCGAGCGGCACCATGTCGCCGCGCGTCGGCTGGAACACGTGTTTGCAACACGAGCGCACTGTCGAGGGAAAATCCGCCTGAAAATGGCGGTAGAGTTCCTGGAAGGCGCCGCGGTTGAACTGGCTGGTGGGCACATTGCCGGTGATGGCCAGGAACGGCACGGAATCCAGGTACGCATTGGCGAGCGCGATGGGCAAGTTGGCGGAGCCTGGCCCGCAAGATGTGAAGGTCGCGGTCGGTTTGCCGGCGACCCGGTAGTAGACGTCCGCCATGAAGCCCGCGACGCTCTCGTGGTGTACCGAGATGGTCTTGATATCGGAGGAGCGTTCGTACAGGGCGTCAAGTAAACCGATATTTCCGTGTCCGCACAGGCCGAACACGAAAGGCACGCCTTCGCGGACCAGGTAATCGACGATCACCTGGCCGCCGTTGAGGAGATTTTGCTGCGGCATCTGTAGGGCCATCTGTGCTCTGTAGGGTGGGTAAAATCGCGTGTCACAAAACCTGTTGCGTGGGCAACGGCGCGGCGCGATTTTGCCCACGCGGCAAGTTGGAGATTCGCGCCGTTACCCACCCTACGACATCAACACCCGCACCGGCTTGCCGTCGAGATAGCCGCGGATATCCTCGACGACATGCGGAAAATACGTCCGGTAGTTCTGTTCCGACACGTAACCGAGATGCGGCGTGATTACGACATTGTCGAGCTTTCGGTACGGATGATCGACGGGCAGCGGTTCGATGTCATAGACATCCAAGCCGGCACCCGCGATCTTGCGGTTCCGCAACACATCGAGCAGCGGTCCCTGGTCGATGATCGGACCGCGTGACGTATTGATCAGCATCGCCGACGGCTTCAGCAAGGCCAACTCCTTCGCCCCGATCATGCCACGCGAGCGTGGCGACAGGGGCACATGGATGCTTACGATGTCGGACTGCTTGAGCAATTCCTCCTTGGTGCCCGGGAACCCGCAATTGTGTTCCTTGGCGCGTTCCGGCGTGAGGTTCTGGCTCCAGGCGATGGTCTTCATTCCAAAGGCTTGGCCGATGCGCGACACGCGCGTGCCAAGCTTGCCAAGTCCGATCACGCCGAGGGTCAAGCCTTCGAGGTCCGGACCGATCGTAACCTGCCACGGCTCGCCGGCCTTGAGGCGCGCATTTTCGTAACCGATGTGGCGCGTGAGTTCGAGGATCAGGCCAAAGGCGATGCCGGCGGTCGGATTGCCGAAGCTTGCCGTGCCGCAGACCATCACGTTGTGGGCCTTAGCGGCGTCGAGGTCGATGCCGCGGTTGACCATGCCGGTGGTGGTGAGCAGTTTGAGGTCGGGCAGCTTCTCGAACATGTCCTTGCCGAACGGCGTGCGCTCGCGCATCGAACAGATGACCGGGAAGCCCTGCAGGGCTTTTGCGGCGGCGGCGGTGTCGCCGAGATGGCGATCGAACACCGTGATGTCGAGATCATTGGCGAGGCAAGACCAGTCGGCCAGCTTGAGCGCCACGTTCTGGTAATCGTCGAGGATTGCGCAGCGAATCTTTGCCATATGCATGCTTCCGTTTTAGTGAACTGCGCCGGCTCCGGCCCTTAAGCCGGCTCCCGCGCTTAAGCCGGGGCGATGAGCCGGATCGGCTTGCCATCGAGAAAGGCGCGGATATCTCCAACTGCGCCCTCATAGCTGGCGCGGAAATTTTCCTGCGTGACATATCCGAGATGAGGCGAAAGCACCACATTGTCGAGCTTGCGCAAGGGATGATCGACCGGCAGCGGCTCGACGTCATAGACGTCGAGCCCGGCACCGGCGATTTTCTTGGTGCGCAGGGCGTCGATCAAGGCGGTTTCGTCAACCAGCGGCCCGCGCGACGTATTGATGAGGTACGCGGTAGGTTTCATCAGGGCGAATTCCTTCGCGCCTATCAGCCCGCGCGTGCGCGGCCCCAATACGACGTGAATGCTGACGATATCGGCCTGCCGCAGCAGCTGTTCCTTCGAAGGCGCGTAGTCGACGCCGGCTTCCCTGCATCGCTCAGGCGTCAGGTTCTGGCTCCAGGCGATAGGCTTCATCCCCATGGCCAGGGCGACCTTGGAAACGCGGGCACCGAGCTTGCCCAGGCCGATGACGCCGAGCGTCTTGCCTTCGGGGTCAATTCCGACCGTGCCCTGCCAATATGCTCCAGCCTTCATCCTGGCGTTCTCGAATCCGATGCGGCGGGTGAGTTCGAGAATGAGACCGACAGCGATCGTCGTGGTCGAAAAACCGATGGTCGGTGTGTTGCAGACGACGATCCCTCGTTCGTGGGCGGCCGCCACGTCGAGCACCTGGTTGCGCGCACCGGTCGTGACGATGAGCTTGAGGTCCGGCAATTGTTCGATCACCTGGCGCGGAAAGGGCGTGCGTTCGCGGGTGAGGACGACCATGGAACAGCCCTTGAGCGCCCGGACGATGTCGTCGGGGCCACCTAGTGGCCGGTTGAACACGGTAAATTCGACTTCGTCGTCAAGCACCGACCAATCCGCCACCTTGAACGCGGCATCCTGGTAGTCGTCGAGAACGGCACAGCGGTGTTTTTTGGTCGGCACGGGCAATCCGGTCGCGTTGGGGAGCAGAATTTACCCCTACAAAACGCGAAACCGACCCTAACGCAATGGGGAGGTGCCAAAAGGAAGCTTGAAACGACTCATCCCTTGGCGGAAGCGAACCCTGTTTGATTGCCGATGGTTTCGCGCGCTGGATTGTGCTTGGCGTGCCACTTCGGGCCTGGGCCGCGCATATAGTGGAGTTCCGGCCGGTAAGGGTCGGCGAGCGCCTTGATGGCGCGGAAGAAGCCAACGAATTCGCGGGCGAGGCCGCTGGTGCGGTGATCCGTCGACGTCTGGTATGGAGCCCTGTTCGACCCAGCCATGACACTTTTTTCCTGTCAGCCTTTGGCCTTTGGCCTGTTTTGCCGGTTCACCCGGCTTGCTCATTAGTCGCCAAGCACGACCAATGGGTTCAGCCAAGATGCGTCGAAACTAGTTAAAATCTGGTGCTTATTTGTCGCTCATCGACCAAATCTCAACTTGTCCTTGATGGAAGGTTACGAAACCGGCGCGGCTGGGGATGTGTCGGTCGTCACAAAAATTCGTTTTGTGAGGCGAAAAGGTTGCGGAGCGTGTGCTTGCCCTTGACCACGCACCTCGCTACATGAGCGGCAATTCCCCACTCAACCACGGCGCCAACCGGTGCCCAACAGCGAGGGCAGGGCGCTCAATGGCCCGTCAGTTCATTTACCATATGCAGGGTCTCACGAAGGCCTACCCGGGCAGCAAGAAGATCCTCGAAAACATCCACCTTTCATTCTACCCGGACGCCAAGATCGGCGTGCTGGGCGTCAATGGCTCAGGCAAATCGACGCTTTTGCGCATCATGGCCGGGATCGATACTGAATTCACCGGCGACGGCTGGGTCGCCGAAGGCGCGCGGGTCGGTTATCTCGAACAGGAGCCACATCTCGATCCGGGGAAATCGGCACGCGAGAACGTCATGGATGGCGTCGCGCCACAGAAGGCCATTTTGGATCGTTACAACGAATTGGCGATGAACTACTCCGACGAGACCGCCGACGAAATGACCAAGCTGCAGGACGAGATCGAGGCCAGGGGGCTGTGGGATCTCGATTCCAAGGTCGACCAGGCGATGGAAGCGCTGCGCTGCCCGCCCGATGAGGCCGACGTGGCCAAGCTGTCGGGCGGCGAGCGGCGGCGTGTCGCCTTGTGCCGGCTGCTGCTTGCTCAACCGGAACTCTTGCTGCTGGACGAGCCCACCAACCATCTCGACGCCGAATCGGTGCATTGGCTCGAAGGACACTTGCGCAATTATCCGGGCGCCATCCTCATCGTCACCCACGACCGCTATTTCCTCGACAATGTGACGGGCTGGATATTGGAACTCGATCGCGGCCGCGGTATTCCCTACGAAGGCAACTATACCGCCTGGCTCGCGCAGAAGCAGAAGCGCATGGCGCAGGAAGGCCGTGAAGAAGCTGCGCACCAGCGCACGCTGGCGCGCGAGCAGGAGTGGATTGCGGCCTCGCCGCGCGCCCGACAGGCGAAATCCAAGGCACGCTACCAGCGATATGAGGACCTGCTGGCGAAGGCCTCCGAGAAGCAGACCCAGACCGCGCAGATCATCATCCCGGTGGCCGAGCGGCTCGGCCAGAACGTTGTCGATTTCGAGGGCCTCACGAAGGGTTTCGGCGACAAACTCCTGATCGACAATCTTACCTTCAAATTGCCGCCGGGCGGCATCGTGGGGGTGATCGGCCCGAACGGTGCCGGCAAGACCACGCTGTTCCGGATGATCACGGACCAAGAGAAGCCCGACAAGGGTACGATCACGATTGGCGAGTCGGTGCATCTCGGCTATGTGGACCAGTCGCGCGACACGCTCGATGCAAAGAAGAATGTCTGGGAGGAAGTCTCCGGCGGCAACGATCTCATCCTTCTCGGCAAGAAGGAAGTGAATTCACGCGCTTACTGTTCGAACTTCAATTTCAAGGGCGGTGATCAGCAGAAGAAAGTGGGTTCGCTCTCGGGCGGCGAGCGCAACCGTGTGCATCTTGCCAAGATGCTGCGCTCGGGCGCCAATCTCCTACTGCTCGACGAGCCGACCAATGACCTTGATATCGATACGTTGCGCGCGCTCGAAGAGGCGCTGGAAGATTTTGCCGGCTGCGCCGTCATCATCAGCCATGATCGCTGGTTCCTCGACCGCATTGCGACCCACATTCTCGCCTTCGAGGACGACAGCCATGTCGAATGGTTCGAGGGCAATTACCAGGACTACGAAGCCGACAAGATGCGCCGGATGGGGACCGATTCCATCATTCCACACCGGATCAAGTATAAGAAGTTCAGCCGTTGAGGGGATGTGCTAGAGTGGGGCTGTTAAGTTTCGGAGTATTGCATGGCGGAGACGGACAATCTCGTGCTCGAGCACCTGCGCCATATTCGTCGTGTGGTCGACGAGACGCGCGAGGACGTGCGCGAACTCAAGGGGCGAGTGGGAGGCCTTGAGCGCGAAGTGGCGCAAATCCACGTGGATATTGGGCACGTCCAGGTCAAGATCGCCGAACAGTCGGGCCGGATCGATCGGCTGACCGACCGTGTCGAACGCATCGAGCGGCGGCTTGAATTGGCCGAGGCGTGACGCGCACGATGGCCGAAGATTGGAGTGCCCGCCAATATCTCAAATTCGAGGACGAGCGCACGCGCCCGCCGCGCGATCTGCTGGCGCAGGTGCCGCTCGACCGCCCGGCGCGCGTCGTCGATCTTGGCTGTGGTCCGGGTAATTCGACGGAACTTCTGATCGACCGGTTCCCGGCCGCGCATGTGGTGGGCCTTGACTCATCGCCCGACATGTTGGCGCAGGCGCGCAAGCGTCTGCCCAAGACCACATTCGTGCAAGCCGATCTCGCCACCTGGGTTCCGCAAGAGCCGACGAATCTTCTGTTTGGCAATGCCGTGTTCCAATGGGTGCCGGACCACACCAGCGTATTTGTGCGCCTGATGCATGCGCTGCCGGAAAAGGGCGTGCTTGCCGTGCAGATGCCGGACAATACCGATGAGCCGGCGCTCGCTCTCATGCGTGAGGTCGCCGGGCACGGTCCATGGGCGGCCAATCTTGCGCTCAAGGC
>DATGVJ010000556.1:0-6546 GCA_035300505.1 Xanthobacteraceae bacterium | reverse complement strand
ATAGGCTTTCTGCACTGCTGGAATTTTTTCCCTGGACCACGGTGCCGGACCTCGAAACCGCAGCTAAGGTTGTAGGTGCCGCCTCCTGCCCGAATGTCGGCATTCTTGTTGATACGCTGCATTTTGATCGCTCGGACAGTTCGCTGAGCCAGATCGGCTCCATCCCGACCCATTGGCTTCCCATGATGCATCTCTGTGATGCCCCTGCAGGGAAACCAACCACGATCGAGGGACTTCTGCATACTGCACGCGCGGAGCGCCTGCCGCCCGGAGAGGGTTGTATCGATATCGCTCCGATTTTAAGGGCAATGCCAGATGACACCCAAATTGCCCTCGAAGTGCCCATGCAACAGATGGCAGGTTTGGAGGGCGCGGAGTCAGTCGCTCGTCACGTGCATGACGTGGCAGTACGGTTTCTAGCGCAGCTGCCTTAAGTGGTCTGGGCTTTGCACGGCGCGCCCGTACCTAAGGGGAGACGCGCTCAATAGTTGATCTGCGCGACGGCCCGAAGCTCGTCCGGCGTGGTCGTGCGAAAGCCAAAGAACTCAAGATAAGCCGGAATCTGCTCGAACAGCATGTCGGTGCCGACCTGAATTTCGCAACCAAGCGCCCGTGCTGCCGCCAGAAACGGCGTGATTTCCTGCTTCATCACGACTTCGCCGACGAACGCCGAGGGCGAGATTCGAGTAACGTCCATCGGCAAAGGGTCTTCCTCTTTCATGCCGAGCGGCGTCGCATTGACGATAACATCAAAGCCAGCCGGATCCTTGGAGCCGACCTCGACCTTCAACGCCGGATAATAAGCTCGCAAACGCTCTGCCAAAGTTTTCATTGTCGGGCCGTGGGCGTCGAACAGAGCAAGCTCTGCCACGCCAGCCCCGGCCATCGATGCCACAATCGCAGAGCCGACGCCGCCGCACCCGACCACGAGCACTCGCGCACCTTCCAACACTCGGCCCTTGCGTAGAACACCGCGAACAAAGCCTTCGCCATCGAACATATCGCCAACGAGGGTGCCGCCTGGGCCAAGGCGGATCGCATTGCACGAGCCCGCGACTCTCGCGGTGGTCATCACCTCATCTAGCAACGGGATTGTGGTTACCTTGTGTGGCATGGTGACAAGCGAGCCGTGGATATTGGAAAGCTTGAACAAGAGCTTGAGAAACGCAGGGTAGTCCTCGGCTTTGCAGCCCATCGGAACGACAACGGCGTCAATTTTGTATTTCTCGAAATATGGATTGTAAATCATCGGTGCCTTAAAGCTCTCGGTCGGATAACCGAGATGGGCAATGAGCTTCGTGCGTCCGCTGATCGTCATGGGATTTTCCTCTTCTCAAAATTGTTTTCCAAAAGTTCGATCCTTGCAAAGCCGCGATGACGCCCTGAGCTGATCCCGATGGGACGCAGCACGTCCGAAACCCAACTCATTTTGCGTCGGTCTTGTCGAGTAAGTGCGCAAGACGCCGCAGCGCCAGCGTGTACCCTTGGGTTCCCAGCCCCGCGATTACGCCGTCGGCGCGAAGGGATACATAGGAGTGGTGGCGAAATTCCTCGCGCTTGTGGACGTTCGAAATGTGAACTTCGATGATCGGCGGCTCAAAGGTATTTAGCGCGTCGAGGATTGCAACCGACGTATGGGTGAATGCGGCAGGATTGATCACGATGCCACATGCAACTTCCCTTGCCTCGTGAATCCAGTCGATGATCTCGTATTCACGGTTCGACTGGTGAAAGCGAAGGTCAAGTCCAAACTCTCCGGCGACCTTGCGGCAATCGGCCTCGACAGCGGCAAGAGTTTCGTGACCGTAGATGTGGGGTTGGCGTTTGCCGAGCAGATTCAGGTTGGGACCGTTCAGCACGTAGACGATACGGTTCATGTTGGGCTCCGGGATCAATCATGTTTGATGGGCAGCAGCGAGACAAAATTGTCAATTTCTCGAAGCGACGGAACTGCGCGGATCGATCGCACACGAACGTAGACGATCTATCCCTTCAGCAGCCCCAATTCCTCGAGTACCGCGGATGCCTCCTTGACCGCGTGGTTGGCGGCCGGCACGCCGCAATAGATCGCCTGCTGCAGCAATATTTCCTTGATATCGTCGGGCGTGAAGCCGCCCTCGGTAAGGGCTGCGCGGACGTGAAGGCGGAACTCGTCCCATTGTCCGAGCGCGACCATAGTCCCGATCACCAGCACACGCCGGGTGCGATGATCGAAATGCGGCCGGGTCCAGATTTCGCCCCAGGCATGGCGCGTGATCAAATCGATGAAATCGGCGTTGAACGAATTCTTGCCCGCGATCGATTTATCGACCCAGGCGTCGCCCAGTACCTTGCGGCGCTGAGCCATACCGTCGTCGCTGCGTTTTGGGTCATCCATGGCTGGCCTCGGATTCAGTGTTGCGTCAGGAAGCCGATCACCGCGTCGGTGAAGGCGTGTGGCTGCTCGACATTGGAAATATGTGCGGCGTCGAGGATCGTTAGGGAAGCGCTCGGGATCTGGCTGCGGATGAACTCTCCTGCTGCAACCGGGGTTGCCGTGTCGTGACGTCCGGCGATCACCAGCGTCGGACTGTTTATCTTCGGCAGGAACGCACGCTGATCGAGCGTGCTGAGCGCTTCGCAGCAGGCGAGGTAGCCTTGCACCGGGGTGGCGAGCAGCATGGCCTTCATGTTCGCGGTTGTCTGTGGTTCGCGTTCCCTGAAATCCGCTGTGAGCCAGCCCGCGATCACGGTGTCGGCGACCGCCGCGATGCCGCCTTCCTTCACCGCCTTGATGCGGTTTAGCCAGTTGGTCGGATCGGGATAGTAGCAGGCGGTGTTGGAAAGAATGATCTTGCCCATTCGCTCAGGCGCGTTGGCTCCCAGCCACTGTCCGATCATGCCGCCCATCGACAGCCCGCACCAGTGTACCTTCTCGATGTTGAGATCGTCGAGGATCGCGAGCACGTCGCGGCCGAAGCGCTCCATGGAGTAGGGGCCGGGCGGCGCGCTGGATTTGCCGTGGCCGCGCCGGTCGTAGCGAATCACGCGAAACACCTGGGTGAGCGCCTTCATCTGCGGCTCCCACATCTGCAAGGTGCAGCCCAGCGAATTCGACAACATCAGCGTGGGGCCATCGTCACGGCCTTCGACGGATACGTTAATCAGGCATCCATCGGCGTCGATCATCGGCATCGAAAGTTTCTCCAAATTTCCTATTTATCGTCGAGCGAGGCGAGTAGGCGATCGATCAGGGCCTGTGACACGCCCTGATAGGCCATCGGCTCAAACAATTTGGCGATTTTCTCCGCACTCAGATGCGCGGTGACCTTTGGATCCTTTGTCAGCACCTCGCGCAGGCCCTTTCTTTCGGCGACGGCCTTCTTGCTGGCGGTTTCCACGAGGTGATGGGCCTCGCGTTTGCCGATCTTTTCCGCCAGCGCCATCGCCACCGCTTCCGCCATGATCAGGCCGTGGGTTTCGTCGAGATTGGCGCGCATACGCGCCACATCAACTTCCAGGCCTTCGGCAACGTCGACAATGGAAGCGAGCGCGCCAGAGGTGACAAGCAGCAGCATCGGCAATGTCGGCCATTCTGCCTGCCAGGGACCGGCGCCGCGCTCGTGATCTTGCACTTGAGCGGCAAAAATCGTTGCTGCCAGATTGGGTGCCATGGTGGCTGCAGCGACCGCACTCGCGGCGGCAACGGGATTGCGCTTATGCGGCATGGTCGAGGAACCGCCGCGGCCCTCGCCCGAGGGCTCGAACGCTTCGGCGACGTCCGTCTGCATCATTAGTTGAACGTCGCGGGCGATCTTGCCGCAGGTGCCCGAAACGATCGCGAGCACCGACGCCGCCTCCGCGAGGCGATCGCGATGGGTGTGCCATGGCGCATCGGGCAAGGGCAGCCCGAGTTCCGCCGCGAGTTTTTCCGCGACCAGCAGTCCCCTGTCGCCAAGCGCGGCAAGCGTGCCGGCGGCTCCGCCGAATTGCAGCGCGAGCGCTTCGCCGCGAAGCCGCTGCAAGCGGATGCGCGAACGGTGCAGGGCGGCGGCATATTCCGCAAGCTTGAGGCCGAACGGCATCGGCAGTGCATGCTGCAGCCAGGTGCGCGCCACGACCGCGGTTTGGCGATGCTGTTGCGCAAGCCGGGCAAATCCCGCAGCAGCGCGGCCGATGTCCTTAAGCAGCACCTCCAAGCCTTCGCGCAAGGTGAGCATCGTGGCAGTATCGATGACATCCTGGCTGGTTGCGCCCCAATGCACATAGCGCGCGGCCTCAGCATCGGTCCTTGCGACGTCCGCGGTCAGTGCCTTGACGAGCGGAATGGCGAGATTGCCGGATTTCGTTGCGGCCTCGGCTAGGGAGGCAAGATCGAAGCTACCTGCCTTGCAGGCGTTCGTGATTGGACCTGCGGCGCTCGCCGGGATCACGCCGGTTGCGACTTCCGCGCGCGCCAGGGCCGCCTCGAAATCAAGCATATGCTGGAGACATGCGGCGTCGTCGCAGACGACGCGCATGGCCGAGCTCGACAACATCGGCGCAAGCAGGGGGGGAAGGGACGTGCTCATGTTGTCGGGATATTCGCAATGGCATAGCCCTCGACCGGCTTGTCGCTCAGCCCGGTGCCGCGATTGTCCAAGGTGATAACGGTGAACTGCCGCGCCAGTGTTTCGATGAAGGCCTCCGGCCAAGCGGCGGAGTTCAGCCGGTAGCCCATGACCAGCACGAGCGCCGGCCCCCCGCCCTGCACGCGATAGGCGATATGGATGCCGTTTACGTTTGCATGCCGTATCCTCATCGGCCGATCGACCAGTGTACGATTCGGTTTGCGATGTTTCTCCGCATTATCGGTCTGGCGCCGTTCTTTCACAAAGCGCCTGCCTTTTCACGGAGCATGAACTTCTGAATCTTCCCGGTCGATGTCTTGGGCAATGTGCCATAGACGAAGGTCTTGGGCACTTTAAAGCGCGCCAAGCGCGCTCGACAAAAGGCTGTGACCTCCTTGTCGTCGGGTCGCAGCGCGCCGGGCTTGAGTTCAAGGAATGCGCAGGGCGTCTCCCCCCATTTTTCATCAGGACGTGCGACGACTGCCGCCAACATGACGGCAGGGTGCTGGGTGAGTACCTCTTCCACCTCAAGACTCGAGATATTCTCTCCGCCAGAGATGATGATGTCCTTGGAGCGATCCTTGATCTCGATCGCACCATCCGGATGCCAAACTGCGAGATCGCCTGAGAGGCACCAGTTTCCGACAAGCGTTTTTGCCGTGGCGGCCTCGTTTTTGAGGTACCCTTTCATTACGGTATTGCTGCGCAGCATAATCTCGCCAACTGTCGTCCCATCGCGTGGAACTGGGGCCATTGTCTTGGGATCAGCGACGATCACGGCCTCGACCATCGGATAGGCAACGCCTTGCCGCGCCATTCTGGCAAAGCGCTCGTCATCAGGCAGCGCGTTCCATTCGGGCTGGAAGACGCAAGAGGTCGCGGGCCCGTAGGTTTCGGTGGCCCCATAAAGATGAGTAACCCGGAAGCCGAGGGCTTCCATGGACCGGAAGACGGCGGAGGGCGGCGCCGCGCCACCGGTTGCAATCGTCACCGTGTGCCGGAACTGTACTCTCTGATCGGCGGGCGCGTGAGCCAGCATATTCAGTACGATCGGAGCGCCACAGAGATGGGTGACCTGATGCTCCGCGATCAGTCGGAAGATCTGTGCAGGCTCGACTTTGCGAAGACATACTTGCGTTCCGCCAGCGGCGACAACTGCCCACGGATAAGACCACCCGGAACAGTGAAACATCGGCAGTGTCCAAAGATAAACACTGTCGAAGGTGAGTCCGAAGCTGAAACCGTTGCCGAGCGCCGAAAGGTAGGCGCCACGGTGACTATACACGACGCCTTTTGGGTCGCCGGTGGTCCCAGAGGTATAGAGCAGGCATAGCGACTGCCATTCGTCGGTGACGCCCGGCCAGTTGAAACCCGGATCGCCGGAAGCGAGGAGTGCCTCGTAGGCGTGCTTACCGAGTGGCGCGGCCGGTGAATCAGCCGAAGCGATATCGATGACGACGATCTCTCGATCCACTTGTTGCAGCGCTTGCCGAATCAACGGTGAATATTCCATATCGACGATCAAAACCTTGGCGTTTCCATGCATGAGCGAGAAAGCGACATTTGCAGCATCAAGGCGGGTATTCAGTGGATTGAGTACGGCGCCAAGCATCGGCACGGCAAAATGCGCTTCGATCATCTCCGGAATATTCGATGCAATGATCGCCACGGTATCGAGTCGTTTGACCCCAAGCTGCGCAAGTGCGGATGCGAACCGGACGCAGCGATCAAGGAGCTGCGCAAAAGTATATCGACGCGCGCCGTCGATCACTGCCACCTTGTCGGCGAAAGCGCTTGCGGCGCGGGTCAAAAAGCTGACAGGCGACAGTGGTATGTAGTTGGACGGGTGTCGATCCAAGTTCGTCTCGAAAGGGTGCGTGTCGTTCTTATTCATTGGATCCCCACATCATTTTCCGCAAATGTCGCACTTTGCCAGTTCGCTAGTCCCTTTTAATGA
>DATGVJ010000555.1:0-10412 GCA_035300505.1 Xanthobacteraceae bacterium | reverse complement strand
CATCCTGGCGAACGCTTTTGAGTCCATTGTTTCGAAACCAATCGAGGATGAACTCGCCAATCTGTTTCTCCTGGCCGGTCGGGCTCGGAATGCTGGTGAGGTCGGCGCCGAGCTGCGCAAGCTCGTCACGGTCGATCTGGGTCAGTACCTTTTGTGCTGCGCCGCTGTCCAATGCCACGTTGGCCCTCCCGGAAAATGAGAACCCGCAAAAGGGACTACAGCTATCGCGTGAAGTCAAACGATGCCGAGCCCGGCGAGGAGCTTGTTGCCGGCCCGAATGTCGTGGCTCGAACCCGCAAAATCATCTCCGACTGCCTCGCAGCGTCCGCCGAGATGGCGGGCAAGGAACGCTTCCGTGATGGCATTGAAGGCAATGTTGTTGGCCGGATGATGAAAGCCATGGCCTTCATTCGGAACCATCGACAGCGGCGACCCATGATAGCCACCGGCCGTCCGGCGAAATTCTTGGATTGAGATAGGCAGGGTTCTCGAACAGATGCTTGCGCGGGATGATCGGAACACCGGAATCGTTAAGCATGACAAATCTCCGCGAATGCGAACATTTTCTGCAATGAATGAGCGCTCAACCTACCATCGATCGACCCTGGTAGACCCCCAAGCCCTCGCGTCCGGCGCGTCTATCCCAAATACCAGGTTCCGTCAGGCCGCCGATCGAACATCGAGCTTGACCTTCAGCCCTGCGCGTGATGCCAACGCCAGCAAGGTGTCGAGTGAAAATTTATTGATCTTACCCCGTAGTAAATCATTGAGACGGGGCTGCGTGATGCCTAGCCGCCGCGATGCGCGCGCCTGTGTCGTGTCCCAACCACGCACGGCTTCGCTGACGGCGATCACGACGTTGGAGCGCATGGTCATCAATGCTGCCTCTTCGGGGCTTTTCCCCAAAGCGTCCCATACGTTTCCGAAGGTTCGAGCTTTAGTAGGTTTGAATACCATACAGCATTTATATCAATAATAATATAGAATGCAACGTGTGGAAACGATCGACCTTTGCCGTTCGGAGTTCTGCCTTCAGGCGGCCCGTCCCATGGCTGGATATGGCCGGAATTTAGGCTGGATTTCTGGCCGGATTCATGTCGAAGCTTTCAATGAAAAAGAGATCTCGATGTCCCTTGCATTGGCGACCAAACATCCAGCCAAGTTGCCGGTTATCGGCTCCCACCACCAATTGTGGGCCCAGACGATCGGTTGCCGCGTCCCGCGCGGAAGCCAAAGCGGCCGCGTTGACGCGGTTTTCGAGCGCGCCTGCAACGTCGCGCTCTATTCCGGCGAACTTGTTGTCATGCTGGGGTGCCGGGCCGGCAATGTTGCGCACGGAGTTCGGCTCACGCACGACTATCGGTTCGATCAGGGGCTCCGGCGCGGCATGCCGGTTCGCCTTGGCCCTGACCGCATCGCCTTTGGTAACGGACATCTCACGGGCCTGTTGTCCGCCGCGCGCATCTGGACCCCGGCTTTAAGTCCCGGCATGTTCGAATGGTCTGATCATTCGCGGAGCGCCTTGAGCCAAGTGCGCGACCTGCTCCGCGATTACGCGGCTTCCTCCGGCAGCGAATTTCTCGCTGTTGTCCTGGATTTGAATCGTTCCGAGACGCTGCTTGCTGCAATGGTTTTGGGCGTGCTTCCCCGGCTTGCCATGGCCAGCCGATCGCACGATTGCAATGAAACTTTGAGTCTCTTGTCGCAACTTATCGGACTGGGACCCGGCCTTACTCCCGCAGGCGATGATTTCATCATCGGTTGGCTGGCTGGCCTTGCGCTTTCAGCCAAGGCGCCAGCGCAGCTTTCGTTTCTGCAGGCAATGTGCGCCGGGATCGAGAATTTGACGCAGGCCACCACATCCGTGAGCCGTGCGCACCTGCACGATGCCTGCGCCAAGATGTTTTCCGAACGCTTGTCGGACCTCTGCGTCGCGATCTCCAAAGGCGAGCCAACGGCAATGTTGGAGTCGCTTGTTGCAGCACAAGTTGCGGTCGGCGCCTCATCGGGAGCCGATGCGGCGGCTGGCCTCATGTTTGCGCTGCCGCCATGCGGACCAATTGAATCGGAATTCGCATGACGCCCCCATTTCCAGGAGATCATTTCGGGGAGATAGTGTGATGGCCACTTTGCATGCCGTGATCCCGCGTGAATACCGCGACTCCGTTGCGTTGATGCAATTATCGGCGGCTTTGGCGAAGTTGCCCGGCATCAGCCAAGCCTCCGCCGTGATGGGTACCGAAAATAATCTGAGCCTGCTGCGCCAGGCAGGCATGAACATTGGCGGCTTGGACATTGGCGGCTTGAACAATGACAAAGTGTCGGTCGGCCCCAATGACCTCCTGATTGTCGTACAAGGTGACGAAAGCGCGTTGCCGGGCGCCCTGGCGGACGCAAAAGCGCGCCTGTCCGCGGTAGGGCTGCCGGCGCAGACAGGCGATGTGCGCAGAATGGCTCCCCGCAGCATTGCCATGGCGCTGGCGGAGAACGCAGACGCGAACCTGGCGTTGATCTCGACACCCGGCGAATATGCGGCAGCAGAAGCCCTCAAGACGCTGAACCTCGGCCTTAACGTCATGCTGTTCAGCAACAACGTTTCGGTGCCCGAGGAGGCCATGCTCAAGCGCGTGGCGCGCGACAAGGGGCTCATCGTGATGGGGCCGGACTGCGGCACCGCGATCATCAATGGAATTCCGCTGGCGTTTGCGAATGTGGTCAGACGCGGCTCGATCGGCGCGGTCGGAGCGTCGGGCACAGGCCTGCAAGAGGTGACCGTGCTGGTCGACCAACTCGGTGGCGGCATCTCCCAAGCAATCGGCACCGGTGGGCATGATTTACGCAATGAGGTCGGGGGCATATCGATGCTCACCGGCCTTGAATATCTAACCGACGATCCCGATACCAAGGTGATCACGCTCATCTCCAAGCCGCCGTCGAAGGAAATTGCAGACCAGATTCTCGGCAAAGCGCGGTCCTCCGGCAAGCCCGTCGTGGTGATCTTTCTCGGCGCAGATGCAAGATCGCTGACAGGGGACAACATTTTTGGGGCCGTCACGCTTGAGGATGCGGCACGCTTAGCCGTCGACCTGGCGGCCGACCGCAAGCCCTCGCCCGCGAGCGAAATCGTCGCGATCCCGCCCGGCATACCCCGGCTCGCGTCGGGCCAAAAATTTGTCCGTGGCTTGTTCAGCGGCGGCACGTTCTGCTTCCAGGCGACGATGTTGCTGCAGGAGAGCATGAACGTTCACAGCAACACCAAGGTTGGTGGATCGCTTGCGCTCAACGACATGTTCAAGAGCGAAGGTCACACCGTGGTGGATCTCGGTGACGACGTCTTTACGCGCGGCCGCCCCCATCCCATGATCGATTATCGGTTGCGAATCGAACGCATCGCTCAGGAAGTCCAGGATCCCGAGATGGCCGTGTTGCTGCTCGATGTCGTTCTCGGCTTTGGCTCCCATGCAAACCCCGCCGCTGAACTTGCCCCAGCGCTGATCGCAGCACGCAAGACCACCGAAAATAACGGGCGTGCCTTCATCTGCGTCGGCCACATCTGCGGAACGCAAGGCGATCCTCAGGGCCTTGCATCGCAGGCCGAGGCGCTGCGAGGCACCGGCATGATACTCACCGACAGCAATGCGCAGGCTGTTCGCCTGGCGCGGCATATCATTGGTCAGGCAACCGCGTAGGAGATGCATGCTGTTCAACCAGGGCACAATCGTCAATGTGGGCTTGAGTTCATTCGCGGATACCGTGGCCCAATCAGGCGGCAGCGTCGCCCAAGTGGAATGGACGCCGCCCGCGGCCGGCGATCGGGACATTGGGCTTGCGCTCGCGCGGCTCGTCAATCATCCACATATCGAGACCGCAAACCAGAAAGCATTCGACCTTTATTTGCAATCCCAGCCGGTACTGGTCGGGATCGGCGTGGCGGCCGAGGAATTGCCGGGAATGCAAGACCGCATGCTGCTGCATGCCGGACCGCCGATCACGTGGGAAAACATGTGCGGGCCCATGCAGGGGGCCATCATTGGGGCGATCCTTTACGAAGGCTGGGCGGCATCGCCGGAAGAGGCAGGCTTGCTTGCCCGCGCAGGCAGGATTGATTTCGCACCTTGTCACCACCACGCCGCAGTCGGTCCGATGGCCGGTGTCATCAGTCCTTCCATGCCGGTGTGGATCGTGGAAAACGCCAACGGCGGCAACCGCGCCTATTCGAACATGAACGAAGGGCTCGGCAAGGTGCTGCGCTTTGGCGCGAATGGCAGGGAAGTGATCGACCGGCTCAACTGGATCGCCGACACTCTCATGCCCGTGCTGGAAGCAGGATTAGGAAAGCTGGGACCCGTCGAGATGAAGCCGCTGATCGCGCAGGCCCTGCACATGGGCGACGAGTGCCATAACCGCAACGCCGCGGCCTCGGCCTTGTTTTTCAGGCGATTCGTGCCGGCCGTCTTGCAGGCCGATTTGCCATCGGACTGTCTTCGAGAGAGTCTAAACTTCCTGGCAGGAAACGATCATTTCTTCCTCAACCTGTCGATGGCGACCTGCAAGGCCATGCTCGACGCAGCGCACAGTGTGAAAGGCTCAAGCATGGTCACCGCCATGGCACGCAACGGTGTGCGTTTTGGGATTCGCATGTCCGGGACCGAAGACACCTGGTTCGAGGCCGATGCGCTGCCGGTCGATGGCCTCTATTTTCCGAGCTACGGACCCGGCGATGCCGCGCGCGACCTCGGAGATTCCGCAATTACCGAAACCGCGGGCATCGGTGGATTTGCCATGGCGGCGGCGCCCGCAATCGTACAATTCGTGGGCGGCACGCCAGATGACGCGATCGCCAATACGATGTCGATGACCCACGTCACGTTCGGGCGCAACAATGCCTTCACGCTGCCGCCACTGAACTTCGGAGGCACGCCGGCCGGCATAGATGCCCGCAAGGTGCTCGACACCAACATCCTGCCGATCATCAACACCGGCATCGCGCACAAGGAGGCCGGAGTGGGACAGATCGGTGCTGGATTAACGCGTGCTCCGCTCGATTGCTTCGCGCAAGCCATCAAGGCGCTGGCCGCATCGGTCGAATAGGCATTTGCGAGGAACGTGATGGATAGCAAGATTCAAACTGCAATTGTCGCGGTCGGGGGCAATTCCTTGATCATCGACGAAGAGCATCAATCGATTCCAGATCAGTACAAGGCGGCGGCAGAGTCTTCGCGCTATGTCGCCGACATGGTCGAGGCTGGCGTGACCGTGGTTCTCACCCATGGCAACGGACCGCAGGTGGGTTTTATTCTGCGCCGCTCGGGCTTGGCCAAGGGCGTCGTTCCGGAGGTGCCGGTCGACTATGCCGACGCCGATACACAAGGCGCAATCGGCTACATGTTTCAGCGTGCGCTTTACAATGAATTCAGGCGCCGCGGTTTACCGCGCAAGGTCGTGACGGTCATCACCCAGGTGCTGGTGGACCGCCATGATCCGGCCTTGGCCAATCCCACCAAACCGATCGGCGGGTACATGGACGAGGAGGCAGCCCAAGAATTTGCAAAAAATTTCGGCTGGTCGGTGCAGGAGGACGCCGGGCGCGGATGGCGTCGCGTTGTCGGCTCGCCCAAGCCGCGACGCATCGTCGAATTGGACATTGTCCGATCGCTCGTCGCCGAGGGGCATATCGTGATCGCCTGCGGTGGCGGCGGCATTCCGGTCGTCGAGAATGCGGACGGCAGTTTGGACGGGCTTGAGGCGGTGATCGACAAGGATTTCGTGGCCGCCCTGCTGGCGCGCGAGCTTGAAGCCGAACTTTTCGTCGTGTCGACCGCGGTTGAAAAGGTCGCCATCAACTTCAATCGCCCGGATCAGCGCTGGCTCGACCGTATGACTTTGTCGGAGGCCAAGCGCTTCCTGGAAGAGGGACAATTTCCACGCGGCAGCATGGGTCCCAAAATCGAAGCGATCGCTTCATTCCTCGAAGCTGGAGGCCGGCGGCGTGCCATTGTCACCAATCCGCCGAACCTTGGCCGCGCGCTCGCGGGCCTCACCGGAACGCATATTGCGCCGGGGTGAATTCCTCATTCGACCGCCGTCACCGTATAGCCCGCTGCTCGAAACAGATCGACAAGGCCGGCTTTGCCCGGCAGGTGCAGGGCGCCGACCGCGATGAACGCGTTACCCTCCTGCAGGAGCGGCAGCGCTGCATTGCGCATCGTGATGTTGCGCCGGTCGATCAGGTCGCGCTCGAAGCGGCCGAAGAGGGAAGTGTCGAAGCCCGCCCGCTGGATCAGGTGCAGGGTAAACGGCAGGATCACGCCGAGGTCGCGCGCGAGATATTGCCGATGCAGCACCTCCCATTGGTCGACGCTACTGTCCATGATCGCAAGCGTCGTGCGAAGCAGGAACACCTGCGTCGCCTCGGGCAGTCCCGACAGCGCACCAATCTGGTCGTCGATCGTTTCCAAGCCGATGACCCGCTTGCCGGCCTTCAGGGCGTCCCTGCCGATGCGCTGATCGAGAAAGGCCAGGCCGGCCGCGCCGCGACGATTCTCGCACGTCGGCATTGCCAGGGCCGCCCACGCAAACCATGGCCGAAATGCAGGAACTGCGTTCGGCGGGACGCCGACAGTGCCCAGCGCTCTGCCCAGGGCCTCCAGCTCGGCTTTCGACAAGTGGCCGGCGAGGCCGGCGCCGCTCGTATAAACCGCAAGCTTGTTGATGTTCTTCGCCTTGGCCATGGCTTCGCCGGGATTGTCGGATGCCAACTCGGAAAGCTCGAGCGCGACCCGATTCGCGGCGTTGAAGGCCGACTTCACAGCGGGGGAAAATTTGTGCACACGTTCGTCAGTGGAATGAATGGTCCCAAAAAGGAACGAGGCCGGACGACCCTGCCGCTCGATTCGCCACAACAGAGCGCGCCCGTTCGGGATCGCATCGGCGGCATCCCGGATATCGGCAAAGGCCTTCGGATCATTGGATTTCAATGCCCCTAATAGATCGCGACCCTGACAGGCCGGCGGCGCCGCCGGTTGCGCATGGATGAGCGACGGCGTCAGAAGCAAAAGAAAAACCCAAGCGGCAATGAATGTACGACGCATGAAGCGGCGCTCCTTCTTGAATTTTTGTACGGTGACAAATTGTATCGTAAAGCGCACCGTCCCTTGTATGGTTCCAGATCAGCACTGCAACATGACGCAAAAAGCGTTACATTCCGGTGTACCCGGGACGGACAGTTTTCAGTTGTTCTTGGTTATTCTTGGACAAGCGCCAAATATGGCGACGTTATGGGAGACATCCAATGAACTATCCAATCGGACTATCAATAACATGCGCAATGGTGAGTTTCATGACATGGCAGGCAGGCGCGCAACAGGCGCAAAATCCATTTCGATTTCAAGAAGCAACCGTCGCCGGCATCCACGATGCCTTGGCCTCCGGCCAGCTAACCTGCGTGCAACTGACCAAACTCTATTTGGACCGCATCGAAGCCTTTAACCTCAAGGGTCCGGCGCTGCACGCCATCATCACGGTGAACCCGAAAGCCCTGGAGATCGCCGCCGAGATGGACCGGAAGTACCAGGAGAACCGATCCGGCGCCGGGCCATTGCACTGTATTCCCATCATCCTCAAGGACAATTATGACACGTTCGACCTGCCCACAACGGCCGGCAACGTCAGCATGAAGAAATCCGTGCCGCCGACCGACGCCTTCACGGTGGCGCGGATGCGCAAAGCGGGCGCCCTGATATTGGCCAAGGCCAATCTGTCGGAATTTGCGCGCGGCGGCATGTCGCTCAGCAGTTTGGGCGGCCAGGTCCGCAACCCTTATGACCTTACCCGCACGCCCGGCGGTTCCAGCGGCGGCACCGGCGCGGCCATCGCGGCCAACTTCGCCGTTCTGGGCACCGGCAGCGATACCGGGCAATCGATACGGTCCCCCGCATCCGCCAACAATCTGGTGGGCATACGTCCGACGCGCGGCCTCGTGAGCCGCGCCGGCATTATTCCAAACAGCCAGACCCAGGATGAAATCGGCCCGATCACGCGGACCGTCACGGACGCAGCTTTGCTGCTCGATGTCATGGCGGGCTACGACCCAGCCGATCCCATTACGGCCTTCGGCAATGGCCATATTCCGAAGAGCTACGCGGAGCTGTTGAGCAAGGACGCGCTCAAGGACGCGCGTATCGGCGTCATGTCAAACATGTTCGGCACCCAGGAGCGTCATCGCGACGTCAATAAGGTGATGCAGGGCGTCGTTGCCAAGATGGAGGCGCTCGGCGCGACCATCATTCGCTTCGACCTTCCGGAATACGATACGCTCTCTTCGGTCGTCGCCACGTCGCGATACGAGGCCCGGATTGTCATGGAGCGTTACTTTGCGACGCTCGGCCCCAATGCGCCGATCAAGAGCTTTACGGAATTGGTCGCGGCAAAAACCTCTGCGGCGCAGAAGACTCTTGAAGCCGAATTGGCCGTGGCCGACGGCATGAATAGCCAAGCCTACAAGGACCGGATGTTGAACCGGGACAAGCTTCGGCTCGCCGTCGCCAAAACCATGGCGGATCTAAAACTCGATGCGATCCTCTATCCGTTGCAACAAATACTTGTGGCGCCCGTCACAGCCGATGAGCAAACAGAGCGGAATGGCACGCTCTCGAACGGCACCGGATTTCCGGCCGTTACTTTTCCGGGTGGGTTCTCGGCGCCTGCAGCTTCGGCACCGCTCGGAGTGCCCGTAGGTGCGGAACTGTTGGGTCTCGATTACACCGAGGCCAAGCTCTTGGCCTACGCCTATGCGTTCGAGCAGGCGACGCAACTGCGCAAACTGCCGGCGAGCACGCCGCCTCTGCCAAACGAGCCATAGCGCGCAGGGGCGCAATCGCTTTATTGCGCCACGGGCCCACAACGGTCTTACGGGTATTGGGCGACGAGCGGCGCAATAAAGCGATTGCGTCCTACGCGTTGCGGTACACAGCACACCTGCGCCCCTGCGTGATGCACTGTCCGTGCGCATCGCGTTCGGCCTCATAATGAGTGCGCAGTTCGATTGGCGCACTTAAAACTGTCTGCATCTCGCATCTGGCTATTAATCCAGCAAATTGCTATCGGTCATCCCAGGTCAGTAGTCATATGAAGAAACTTAGGAGATTGTCCATGGCCCTCAATCGCCGTTGCCTCATCGCTGGCCTCGCCGGAATTGGCGCTGTTGGTGTCCTGCCCCGCACGGTGCGGGCTCAGAACTTCAAGGCCAGGCAATATCATCCGCAGCCTGCCGCGAGCCACCTGCATGTCTACCTGAGCAAGCTGTGGGATGCAGTGCGCATCGAAACGGGTGGAAGGCTCGACGTTACCGTTTACGCCCAGAACAATGGCGTGCCCATCGCTGAGCCCGAGATCCTCAAGCAGCTCCAGGCGGGCGAACTTGAGTTCTTCGTGCTCAACGGCAACATTCTAAGTCAAGCCCATCCAAGCGCCGACATTCAGGGCATCCCGTTTGCCTTCACAACGAGCGAGCAGGTGACCTCGCTCACCGACGGCGCGCTTGGCGCCTTGATGCGCACGGAACTCGCGGGCGCCGGCGTCTATCTCATCCCGTTCGGCGGCATGGAGAATGGGTTCAAGCACATCACCGCGGTGGCCAAACCGATCCGTAACGCCACCGACCTCGAAGGCTTCCGCATGCGCACGCCCGGCGGCAAGCTGTTCGTCGAATTCTACAAGGCGCTCGGCGCAGAGCCGAAAATTGTCGGCTTCAACAGGCTCTACCAGGCGCTCGCCGAGCGGCAGGTCGATGGGCAGGAGAATCCGCTCGTCATTGCCGAGGAAAACAAGCTCTATGAGGTCTGCAAATATCTGAGCCTCACGAACCACCAATGGGCCGGTTTCAACATGCTCGCCAACAATGCCTATTGGCAGCGGTTGCCGGCCGATATCCAAGAGGCCGTGGTCCGCAATGCCAAAATCTACGTGGCGCAGCAGCGCGCCTTCGTGCGCGCCGCCAATGCGGGCCTGGAGAAGACGCTTCGCGACCGTGGCATGATTGTCAACACGGTCGACGTCGACAGCTTCCGCAAACGGCTGATCGGCGTCAATTTCTATCGCGACTGGCGCCAGTCCATCGGCGAAAAGGCCTGGGCACTGATGGAGGAGAAGGTCGGCAAAGTCGGTTGACGGGAGGCGCGTTTGCTGCACGCGTGGAATTTACTTGGCCTCATGAAGCTCCAAAGAAGTGAGGGCAGAATATGGCTATTCTCGATTGGTCCCAATGTTCAGCGGTGGAAAGCATCCCGGGCAAAGTTAGCGGAGCATGGGTGTTCAAGGATACCCGCATGCCGGTTGCCCTCGTATTTGAAAACCTTGAGGCGGGGGCCACGATCGACGAAATCATGGACTGGTTTCACCTGACGCGGGAGCAG
>DATGVJ010000554.1:0-8326 GCA_035300505.1 Xanthobacteraceae bacterium | reverse complement strand
ATTGGCGATGATCAAGGCGCAAGGTGGAATCTTCGGTTGGGTATCCGCCTCGCAACACGTGCTCAAAAGCTGGGCATAAGTTCGAAAACTTCATCTCAGGGAATTGGTTTCAAGTGGCAAAATCAGCGAATCAGAACAGCGTATTTATGGCGCTAGATTGTTCAATTAGCGTCACAATTTTACGCATTGATGGGTCGCATCGACGATTTGATGGTTTCCGAGATGTCCCGTAGGCGAAACGTGATTTGGCACACGATCAAAAAACGTGATGTCGTTTAATGATTTGTGACAATCCATCCACAGGTCCAAAAAATTAATAATGAATCAATGCCCATGGCACGCCGATTGCTAATAGTCTGTTGCGATCGCGACAATCGCGAACGTTTCCGAGACCGGCAACGGTACCTCAGAGTCTATGGTTTTGCATAAAAATGGGGCAAAAATACGCTCAATTTTTGATCATGGATCCTGAGGGCCGATCGAAGCGCCACCGGCCGGAAGTGCGGGGATCAGGCGCTTCTTTTTGGACTGAACAGGAGCACTACAATGGGGGTCAATAGGACCGCATCCGTCTGCTTAGCGGGCGCGCTTGCTTTCGGGATAGCAGGATTGGGGACGTCGGCGTTCGCTGCCGACATGGCGGTCAAAGCGCCTTACAAGGCGCCGCCGCAGCCGGAGGGACTCGATGTTCATGGGTTCCTCGATTTCTCGTTCAAGAACGATTACATCACGCCGCGCGGCTTGCTGGTTCACAACACGGGCTTGGCGACGCAAATACTCGGGGGGCTGGTCTGGGATATTTACAAGAGCAAGACCGGCTTCATCAACGGGGTGAGCGTCTATACCTACGTCTGGAATGATCTCTGGAGCAAGCAGAACGACGCGCATGTCGGCTCGTGGAATGAGTTCGACTGGGCCGTAGGCGGGGTAGTCAAGTTCGCGGATAAATGGAAACTTACTGTCGAATACATTGAGTTCCTTCCGCCAGCGCATGATCTCATCACCAGCTTCCCGTCGATCGAACGAAACATGGAAATTGGACTGTTCTACGACGACAGCCACTGGTGGGGTAGCACGCCCTTTGCGATCAATCCCTACGTGAAGTTGTTCTACGAAACGAGTGGCCCGTCCACGGTCGTGCTTGGCAAGAACGGCGGTATCTATGACGTCGAACTCGGTATCGTCCCGACCTATGATTTCAAGAAGAGCACTGGTGTGGCGTTGACGGTATCGGCGCCGACGTGGATCACCGTTGGTCCGTCTAACTACTGGAACAAGAATGTGTTCATCGCCGGTGATGGTTCTGGCAGTGTGGCCAATATCACCACGCGGTTCTTCGGAGGCGCGTCAAACTTCTGCGGCCCGCTGTCCGAATCGGCCTGCTCGACCGATAGTGCGGGCGTGTTTTCGACTGGCTTGACCGGGAAGTTGTCGTTAACCCCTTATGTTCCACAGCGGCTGGGCAGTTGGTACGTCAAGGGCGGCTTCCAATACTATCACATTATCAACGACGCGCTGCTGGCCGCGCAGATGTTTACCAGTGCAGCCAGTAAAGTCGCCAATACTTATGGAACCTACCAGCAGACGCACCGAGACGTGACCGTCGGCTTCATCGGAACCGGCATGACTTTCTGATTCCCCGCGTGAAGGCGGATGCCGTGCGTTTGTTCATTTCGATGGCCCCCGAATTGAACTCGCGGCGTTCGCCTTCACTGGGTCTTCTGCGAATGATCGAATGATCAGGAGTAAACTGACGATGCGTTAGTGGGCTTTTTTTGGTACCATGTTGTGCCTGCCGGGGCGCGCGATTGTGGTCCGTTGAGCAAGGTGGCGACAATGGAGACAATGGTAAAGACCTATCGTCCCAACGTTTGGGCAAATGGCGACTGGAACGCATTCTTCGGCTTCGGCACCAATATTCTTGTCAATATGCTGGTTCTGACGGGTCTGTTGCGTTTCGTGCTGAAAATGCCGGATTCGCTTGTGTTCGGCCGCATCCTGCCGGCGCTCGGCCTGATGATGTGTCTGAGCACCTTCTACTACGCATTCCTGGCCTATCGGCTTTCGGTCAAGACCGGACGCACCGATGTCTGCGCGCTCCCCTCCGGCGTGAGCGTGCCGCACATGTTCATTGTCACATTTGTGATCATGCTACCGATCACGCTCAAGACCGGCGACCCGGTCAAAGGCTGGGAAGCCGGGCTGGTCTGGGTTTTCTTCCAAAGTTTCATTTTGATGATCGGCGGGTTCGTTGCCCCCTACATCCGCAAGATCACGCCGCGCGCCGCACTGCTCGGCACGCTCGCCGGTGTTTCCGTCACCTTCATCTCGATGCGACCGGCGCTTGAGATGTACATGACGCCGGTCATCGGGATCGTCTGTTTCGCGATCATCATGGTGAGCTGGTTTGGCGGTTACAAATACCCGAAGGGGATCCCAGCCGGGTTGGTGGCGATTGCGGCCGGCATGCTGATTGCCTGGGGTTCGAATCTGTTCGGGCTCAATTATGGCGACATGAGCCTGCAAAAGGTGTCCGCCGCTTTCTCGAACTTCGGGTTCTCGGTGCCGCTGCCGGCCTTCGACCATGTGTTCTCGGGCTTTGAATTCCTCGGCGTTGTGCTGGTCACGGCGATCCCGTTCGGCATCTATGATCTCGTCGAGGCCATGGATAACGTGGAAAGCGCGGAAGTGGCCGGGGATTCGTATCCGACGACGCAGGTGCTTACCGCTGACGGCGTGGTCAGCCTGATCGGATGCCTGTTGGGCAACCCCTTCATCAATGCGGTCTATATCGGCCATCCGGGCTGGAAGGCCATGGGGGGGCGCATCGGCTATTCGGCGGCAACCGGAATCATGATCATCATCCTCTCGTGGTTTGGAGTGATCGCGCTGTTTCTCGCGCTCGTCCCGGTGGTCGCAATTTCTCCGATCCTGCTCTACATCGGCATGTTGATCGGCGCGCAGGCGTTTCAGGAAACGCCCAAGGCCCACGCACCCGCAATTATTTTGGCGCTTGTCCCTCACTTGGCGGCATGGTGCAAGACATTGATGGATGGCGCGCTGGGGGCGGCTGGCACCAACGCTGCTGCCGTAGGTTTCGACAAGCTCGGGCAGGTCGGTGTGCTCTATCACGGACTTGAGGTGCTGGGCGGCGGCGCAATTCTTACCGGCCTCGTGCTAGGTGCGATCGGCGTCTTCGTGGCCGAGAAGAAATTTGCACACGCGTCGGCTTTCGCGGCAACCGGCGCTGCGCTTACTTTCTTCGGGTTCATGCACGGTGAGTCAGTTGGAATTGCGGTAACGCCCACGGTGGCGATTGCCTATGCGATCGTCGCGGGATTTTTATATGCGTTGAGCCGACAACTGGCGCTCCAGGAATCCCCGAACGAAAGCAGGCGCATGGCCGTCCCGGCGGAATAGCGTTCCGGGACCTGTCCCGGGTCTGCACTGCAGCGCGACGCAAGAAAAAGCGTCGCGCTGCAGGATACGTGCAGGTAACATTTGTGCATAAAATTTCACGCAGCCAATGGAATCTGCCTATTTAATAAGCAAAATTTGCGCAACTTATCGTCGACAAAGTAGCTTGGATTTGATGCGGCAATCAGATTAAAAACCAAAATTCCGAACAAGTTGAACGAGTTATGGACCTGTGGCGATAGCTTTCAGGTATTGGCATGCGGTTTGCGATGCGATCATGCCTGCATTGACAATCGAACCGCACAAGTTCCCGACGATGGAATCGAGCGGGCGCCTCCACGTTCAGAAAAGGATCAGCAATGCCACTCGACCAGGTTTCCCGACGTCGCGTCCTGCAAGGGACCGCCGCATTGACCCTCGCCGGCACGTTGCCGCTGCAACGTGCTTTCGCCAAGGATACCGTCGTTGGCTTCATCTACGTCGGGTCACGC
Organism: Xanthobacteraceae bacterium; assembly: GCA_035300505.1. Taxonomy (GTDB): domain Bacteria; phylum Pseudomonadota; class Alphaproteobacteria; order Rhizobiales; family Xanthobacteraceae; genus VAZQ01. Next base: position 4,418 of record DATGVJ010000554.1, on the reverse strand, counting down.
GACGATTATGGATACAATCAGGCGCATGCGGTGGGCGCGGCCGCGCTCAAGAAGCTCCCCGAGATCAAGGTCATCGAAGAAGAAAAGGTGCCGGAAACCGACGCGGTCGAGAAAACCATGGAGTCCATGATCAATCTCGATGGCGCGACGCTGCTGTTTCCGACTTCGTTTGGCTATTACAGCCCCCACATGGTCAAGCTTGCCAACAAGTATCCGAAGCTGCGCTTCGAGCACTGCGGTGGTTTGTGGGGCGACAAGGACCCGAAGAACGCCGGTAGTTATTTCGGCTACATCGACGAGGCACAATATATCAGCGGAATTGTTGCGGGGCACATGACAAAGTCCGGCAAGCTCGGCTTTGTCGCGGCCAAGCCGATCCCGCAGGTCTTGCGCAACATCAACGCTTTCGCGATGGGGGCACGGCTTGGCAATCCGAAGGCGACGCTGCAGGTTATCTTTACCGGCGACTGGTCCATGCCGGTGAAGGAAGCTGAAGCCACCAACAGTTTGATTGCCCAGGGCGTCGATGTCCTCACCTGCCACGTCGATGGTCCCAAGACCGTGGTCGAGAATGCTTCGAGACGAGGCGCCATGGTGTGCGGCTATCACGTCAACCAGGCGACGCTCGCGCCCAACGCCTACCTGACCGGTGCCGAATGGAATTGGGAAGAACTCTATCCACGCTTCGTGAAAATGGTTGTGGCGGGTGAAAGCATTCCGAATTTCTATCGAGGCGGCCTCAAGGAAGGACTGGTCAAGGTGTCGCCGTACGGGCGCATGGTGTCCGAAGCCGCGCGCAAGCAGGCTGATGACGTCAAGGCCAAATTGATGGCGGGCGGCTACGCTATCTTCCAGGGCCCGCTTGTCGACAACAAAGGCAAGACGGTCATCGCCTCTGGGACTGCCCGTGGCCAGACCGACCCTGAACTTGAGAAGATGGATTATCTGGTCGAAGGTGTGATCGGCGCGACATCGTGAGAGCTCCGACAACGTCACCGCCGAGAGCCACGCGAGTGGCTCTCGAACGGTTTTCCGGCGCGGCGGAGTATGTGCTTATCCCCACGCTGGCGGTGGCGCTGTCGCTCTTTCTTTTCGGTATTTTCGTTGCGCTATTCGGCAAGAATCCCCTGGACCTCTATTTCTACATGTACCAGGGCGCGTTTGGCAGCTGGTTCTCTTGGCAGAATACATTGACGCGGGCGGCCCCGCTGATCCTCACGGCGCTGTGCACGGCTCTTCCCGCGCAGCTCGGCATGGTGATCATCGGCGGAGAGGGTGCGCTCCTGGTTGGCGCGCTCTCGGCGACCGCAGCGGCACTGGTGATGCCTGCGGCGCCACCTGTGCTCGTTCAGATCACAATGGCGATTGCCGGAATGGCGGGTGGGGGGCTTTGGATCGCACTCGCCGGGAGCTTGCGCCATTATCGCGGTGTGAATGAGACGATTTCGAGCCTGCTGCTCGTCTCTATCGCGCTCGCGGTCCTCAATCATCTTGTCGAGGGCCCCATGCGGGATCCGACAAGCCTCAACAAGCCATCCACAGCCGCAATCGGTGCCGCCAATATGATCGGCAGCATCCCGGGCACCGACATCCACTGGGGCTTGATCTTTGGCATCGTGGCAGCGATTCTGGCCTATATCCTGATCTATCACACGGTATTTGGATTTGCGGCGCGGATTGCCGGCGGCAACATCCGTGCCGCCAAGATCGTCGGTCTGCCTGTCGGACGGCTCATTCTCATCACGTGTTTCCTCGCCGGCGCCGCCGCGGGTCTGGCCGGCATGGTCGAGGTCGCGGCCGTACAGGGCCGGACCAATGCCAATCTCGCCGTGGGCTATGGGTTCACAGGAATTCTTGTGGCGTTCCTCGCGCGGCACAACCCCCTGGCCATCATTCCTGTTGCGATTCTGCTCGGTGGCATTGGAGCGAGCGGGGGACTGTTGCAGCGCCGCCTTGGTCTGCCGGACGCGTCGGTATTGGTGCTGCAGGGAATCATCTTCGTGACTGTGCTGGCGAGCGATAGCCTCTACGGCCGCTTCCGATTCTCTGCCCGGAAGGAAACCTGACGATGCCCGACGTGTCGATCGGATTATGGGCTATCCCGCTCGCTGTTCTCGGCGGTGCTATACGGGTGAGCACACCATTTCTGTTCGTGAGCCTCGGCGAGTGCATCACGGAACGCAGCGGGCGGATCAATCTTGGCCTCGAAGGCACGCTCGTGATGGGCGCGATGTGCGCCTATGGGACATCCTTCCTCACCGGATCTCCGTGGCTCGGCGTGCTGGCCGCCGGAGTGGCCGGCTCACTGCTTGGTGCGCTCCATGCGTCGATTTGCGGACTGCCGCGCGTCAACGACATCGCGGTCGGAATTGCGCTCATGCTGCTCGGGACCGGCCTTGCCTTCTTTCTCGGCAAGCCTCTGATCGAACCGAGCGCCCCGATCCTGCCTTCGATCAATTTCGGGTTTTGGACCGACATCCCGCAGCTTCGCGATGTGATGCAAATCAACGTTCTGTTTCTCATCGGAATTGCGCTCGCGCCTGCCCTCGTCTGGGCGCTGAAGACCACGCGATGGGGACTGATCCTGCGTACCGCCGGCGAGAGCGCGGACGCCGCACGTGCCATGGGATATTCCGTCAATGCCATCCGCCTGCGTGCCACCATGACTGGGGGATTCCTATCGGGTATCGGGGGCTCTTTCTTGTCCCTCGTTTATCCCGGAAGCTGGAACGAAGGCCTTTCCAGCGGACAGGGCATCACGGCCGTCGCCCTGGTAATTTTCGCGCGCTGGAATCCGATGATGTGCTTCTGGGCCTCGCTGCTGTTCGGGGGCGCCGCCGCGCTTGGGCCGGCACTTCAATCCGTCGGGGTGAGCCAGGGCTACCATTTGTTCAATGCAGCGCCCTACATTCTCACTTTGCTGATCATGATCATCACCTGCTCTCCGAAGCGCAGCCTGGTCGGCGCGCCGGCGGAATTGAGCATCACGAGATAAGGTCGTTTGATCGGGACAACGGAAGGGCGATTTCATGTCTGAGCGGTACGTCAAAGCCGACCCCTACCCATGGCCTTACAATGGCGATCTAAGGCCTGAAAATACCGCGCTCATCATCATTGATATGCAGACTGACTTCTGCGGCATCGGCGGCTACGTCGACCGGATGGGCTACGACCTCTCGCTCACCCGCGCCCCGATCGAACCTATCAAGCGCGTGCTCGATGCCATGCGCCGCAATGGCTTTCTGGTCATGCACACGCGCGAAGGGCATCGGCCGGATCTTGCGGACCTGCCGAAAAACAAGCAGTGGCGGTCACGCCAGATCGGCGCCGGCATCGGAGATCCAGGGCCATGCGGCAGGATTCTCGTTCGAGGCGAGGCGGGATGGAACATTATTCCCGATCTCAAGCCGCGCGCGGGCGAACCCATCATCGACAAGCCTGGTAAAGGCTCGTTTTGTGCGACCGATCTCGAATTGATGCTGCGCATTCGTGGGATTGAAAACATCGTGCTCACCGGAATTACGACCGACGTCTGTGTGCACACGACCATGCGCGAAGCGAATGACCGCGGCTTCGAGTGCCTGGTGCTGGAGGATTGCTGTGGTGCGACCGACAGGAGCAACCATGATCACGCGATCAAAATGATCAAGATGCAGGGCGGCGTTTTTGGTTCTGTTTCCGATTCTTCGGCCTTCATCGGAGCGATTGCGTGATGGAACCAGCACCGGTCGCACGCAGGGCTCTCGGGATCGAAGCCGTTTCGATGACGAAGCGCTTCGGCGAATTTGTTGCTTTGGACCGCGTATCGCTCAAGGTCGCGCCAGGAAGCGTCCATGCGCTTCTCGGTGAAAACGGCGCCGGCAAGAGCACCCTGGTCAAGTGCATCATGGGTTATTACCAGCCGGACGAAGGCGGCGTTATTGTCGGCGACCATGAGCAACCGATTGGCAATCCTCGTGCCGCCCACGCGCTCGGTCTCGGGATGGTCTACCAGCATTTCACACTCGTGCCCGCGATGACGGTGACCGAAAATTTCGTGCTTGGACGGGATGTGGTGTCGCGGGTGGTCGATTGGCGCGCGCAGACCACGGAACTCGAAGCGTTTCTCGACACCATGCCGTTTCGCGTGCCGCTGGGCGCCAAAGTCTCGGATATTTCCGCCGGCGAGCGGCAGAAATGCGAGATCCTCAAGCAGCTCTACCTCAAGCGCCGATTCCTCATCCTTGATGAGCCGACGTCGGTATTGACGCCACGAGAGGCCGATGAAGTCCTCGGAATGCTGCGCGACCTCGTGACCAAAGGCGAACTCACCATCTTGATGATCACCCACAAGTTCCGCGAGGTGATGTCGTTTGCAGACGAAGTGACGATCCTGCGCCGCGGCAAGCTCGCCGGACAAGGCAAGGTCAAGACGTTGA
>DATGVJ010000553.1:0-3547 GCA_035300505.1 Xanthobacteraceae bacterium | reverse complement strand
ATTTTCCGAATTTCTTAACATCAGCCCCGCCCAAATGGTTTTTGGGCCGACAAATGATCCGAGCGATAGAGCTAGGGTATTTTCCTTTCTTTTCAACGTCTACGTCTTCGCCGTGTGAGCGACGGCTGATACTTTGTGAGGCCCTCGCCACCGCGCTGAGTGACGAGGACCTCGTGCGCCACCAAGGCCTCGCTTTAGTGCGCAATTAGGCCGCTTTCGTTGCCGCAGTCGCTGCCGCGGAGTATTCCGGCTTGTAGACGTGGCGACGAATGAACGAGACCATGTCAGCCGGGCGCTCGACGCGGGCAAGGCCCGAATCGAACACCAGCTTTGCCACACGCGCCGCCGTTTGGATCTCGGTCTCCAAAATGTTCGCCTGGAGGGGATAAAGGAGCCCTTGGTTCAGTAAAGCGGGCGGCACCTGATCCGCCACCGCCTGCCCAGCTTCGATGAACATCTCGTCGGTGACACGTTTCGCCTGTGTTGCGAAGATCGCCATACCAATTGCCGGGAAGACGTAGAAGTTGTTGGCCTGGCCCGGCAAAAATGTCTGACCGTTGTAGTGGACCGGTGGAAACTGGACGCCGGCGGCGTAGATCGCCTTGCCCTTTGACCAGGTGTACGCCTGCTCGGCCGTACATTCTGCGTGCTCCGTCGGGTTCGAGAGCGCAAGGATCACGGGCCGCTCATTGATCCGCGACATGCTCGCGACAACCTTCTGAGTAAACGCGCCGCCAATGGTGCTCACGCCGATTATGGTGGTGGGCTTGATGCTTTCTATGGCAGCCACGAAGTCTCTGGTGGGTGCATGCTGGTGCGCGTACGGCTTCTGGAAGTCGACAAGGTCCTTACGGGTGGACTCCAGCAATCCGTTGATGTCGAACATATAGACTCGCGACTGCGCGTCTTTCAGCGTCATGCCTTGCGCAACGAGCGCAGAACACAGCAGGCCGGCAAGGCCAATGCCGGCCGAGCCTGCGCCAAGGAACAGGTATTTCTCGTCCTTAAGCTTCGTGCCCTTGAGCTTGGTCGCGTTGATCATGCCGGCAAGCGTGATGCCCGCAGTGCCCTGCACGTCGTCATTATAAACGCAGTACTTGTCGCGGTATCGTTGGAGCAAATGCACAGCGTCCGTCCCCGTCCAATCCTCGAAATGAATGCAGCATTTCGGGAACACCTCTTGCACAGCCGCAACGAACTCGTCCACGAAGGAAAAGAGTTCGTCGGTCGATGGGCGCGTCTTGCGCATGCCCAAATAAAGCGGATCGCGCAGGTACTGCTCATTGTTGGTACCGGCATCGAGATACAGGGGGAGCAAGTATTGCGGGGGCACGCCAGCGCAAGCGGTGTACAGCTGCAGCTTGCCGATTGGAATACCCGCGCCGTTAGCCCCAAGGTCTCCGAGACCGAGAATGCGGCCGCCGTCCGTGACACAAATAAACCGAACGTCCTTCTGCGGCCAGTTTTTCAAGATTCCCTTGACCTTGCCCCGGCGCGTCATCGAAAGATACATTCCGCGCGTCTGGCGATATATGTGGCCAAACTTAAGGCAAACTTCGCCGATCGTCGGGTCATAGACGATCGGCAGAAAGCGCGCCGGATCGGACATCACCGTTCGATAGAAGAGTACCTCGTTGTGGTCGAGTAGATTGACCAGATAGATATACCGATCGAGGTCGGTACTCTTGTGACCGAGTTGCATCATTACCCGGCTCAATTGCAGGTCCTGGGTTTCGGTGACGTCGGGCACCAGGCCAACAATCCCTAGCGCCTGCCTTTCCGCCTCGCTGAAGGCGGTTGACTTGTTGAGCGAAGGGTCCTGAAGCAATTCCATTCCGCGCTTATTGGTTGTCATGTCATTCTCCTTTTGGTCTGGATGGCCCCCGCGATACGGCAAACGTTTGCCATCAGCTCGCTTGCGCGACGTATGGCCGAACCATTTTCATCGGATCGACGACACGGTCGAATTCAGCCTCAGTGACAAAGCCAAGCTGCAAAGCCGCGGCCTTGAGAGTGAGATCCTTATCCATGGCGTAGTGAGCGATCTTCGAGGCCTTGTCGTAGCCGATGACGGGCGCAAGTGCCGTCACCAGCATGAGCGAACGTTCGACATATTGGTTGATCTTCTTCAGATTCGGTTTGGTGCCCTCGATCAGGAACTTCCGGAAGTTCACGCAACCGTCGGTCACGATCGTTATCGAGTGGGTGATGTTGAAGATCATCAGCGGCTTGTAGACGTTCATTTCGAGGTAGCCGCCGGCGCCGCCGAATCCCACCGCGACGTCGTCGGCCATCACTTGCACGGCGATCATGGCGAGCGCCTCGCACTGGGTAGGATTGACCTTGCCAGGCATGATCGAGGAGCCCGGTTCGTTTTCCGGAATCTCCAATTCCGCAAATCCGGCGCGCGGACCGCACGACATCAAGCGGATGTCGTTGGCGATCTTATAGAGCGACACTCCCAATGTGCGGAGCGTTCCGGAAAGATGAACCAGCGCATCGTGGGCACCCTGTACCGTGAACTTGTTTGGCGCGGTGACGAAGGGCAGTCCCGTAAGCTTGGCGATCTCGGCGGCCGCTGCTTCGGCAAAGCCGGGTGCTGAGTTGATGCCCGTTCCTACCGCGGTGCCACCGAGTGCCAAACAGTACACGCCTTGCAAAGCTCCGTCGATGCGGTTCAGATCATCCGCCAGCATGCCGGCATAGCCGGACCACTCCTGGCCCAACGTAAGGGGCGTGGCATCCTGCATGTGCGTGCGGCCAATCTTGACGATGTCGCTCCATGATTTTGATTTTGCCGCGATGGCATCCCGCAAACTGGATATGGCCGGAACCAAGCGTTCCTTCACGTTGACGGCTGCGGCGATATACATGGCCGACGGAAATGAGTCGTTCGACGACTGCGCCATGTTGACGTGATCGTTAGGATGGACCGGCGCATGGCTTCCCAGCGGTGTGCCCGCCAGCTGACAGCAACGATTGGAAATCACCTCGTTCACGTTCATATTGAATTGGGTGCCGCTGCCGGTCATCCAGACATGCAGAGGAAACATGTCGTGATGCTGGCCGCGTAGGATTTCGTCGCAAGTTTGAACGATCAATTTATATTGCTCATCGTCAAGCCGCTTGCTGGCGTTGTTCGCAATGGCAGCGCCCTTCTTCAAGGTCGCGTAAGCGGCGATCATTTCGCGGGGCATCAAATCTGTTCCGATGCTGAAGTGTTCGAGCGAGCGCTGCGTTTGCGCTCCCCACAACTTATCCGCGGCTACTTCAACGATGCCAAGACTGTCAGTCTCTTTTCTCATGCTGGCCATTTGATTTTCTCCTGCGTTCCGCTACTTTTGTAATCGCGATCGTTGCTTAATGAGCTCAAAGGCTCACTGCTCTGTTCGATGCGCGCCTTAAGCGCAGGGTACAAGCGACCCGCATTGCCGTACGATAGGCTTTGCAAATCGGCTTCGCTGAATGCTGGATAACGTCCAACGTCGGCGATGGCCGGCGCAAATGTCGATTTCGGCATAAGTGGGAAATCAAGTCCCATCATCAA
>DATGVJ010000552.1:0-6176 GCA_035300505.1 Xanthobacteraceae bacterium | reverse complement strand
GCAGAAGCGGCCCTTCATTCTGTTCCTGTCCAAGAAGCTGCTCGGAACCGCCGCATGAAAGCGAACGGTAGGGTGGGCAAAGGCGCCTGGCACAACGTTGGAACATACGATGCGCCATCGTGGCGCCGTGCCCACGCGTCGTCGGACACACACATCGGAACGCGTGGGCACGGCGCGCTTCCGGACGATCGAGTGTGTTGCGCGTTCACGGCATGCGCGTCTTTGCCCACCCTACAAATGCAACTAGGAACTTCCGCATGAAAGCGAACGAATGCATGAAGGTGCTGGCCAAGCACCGCGGCGATGCGGTGGTGGTCTGCGCGCTCGGGATGGCAGCCAATGAATGGTGGGCGGTGACGCGCAGTGAGGACTCCTTCTACATGCACGGCGGAATGGGGCTGGCGTCGACCTTTGCTCTTGGTCTGGCCATTTCGATTCCGAATACGCCGGTCTGGGTCATCAATTCCGACGGCGGCCTCTGCATGAACACCGGTACGTTGTTGACGGAAGCGGGACAGCAGCTACCCAACATGAAGCATTTTGTGGTCGACAATCAGTGCTACCAGACCGTCGAGAACATGCCGATGGTCAATCAGGACGGAGCCGACTACACGATGATGGCCCGCGGCGCCGGCTTCCAGCGCGCCATCACCATCGACAATCTCGACGAGCTTGATAGGAAGATGCCGGAAATCGTCGCCGCTCCCGGCCCCTATTTCATCCGGTTGCGCATCGAGGCCGAGACGGATTACCAGCGCGCACCGCCCGCGAATTATGAGGGCCCGGAGATGAAATACCGCTTTGGCCGCGCGATGGAAAAGAAGCTCGGGATCAAGGTGTTCGGGCCACGCGGGTTCTGAAAGAAATCGGGGACGGACCCCGATTCTTCACGGCATCTTCTGCCCTTCCTCGTACAGCTCGATCATCGTGCCGTCGGGGTCGAACACATAGATCGTGAGCCCGTAGATGCCGTCGTGCAGGTCCCGATCGAACTTCACGTCGGCAGCCCGCAGCCTTGCCGCGATGGCCCGGACATCATTCGCCTTGAAGGCGATGTGGTCGATCTGCGGCGAGTTCTTCGCGCCACCCGAGGTCAGCGCGATCCCCTGCGTAAACGGCACGAACGGGCGTCCGTCGGGCAATGGCTTTGCGGGCCGGATCTTGAAGCCGAGGAGATCGACGTAGAAACGCTCTGCGCGTGCGATGTCCGACACCTTCAGCAGCATGTGCGCATAGTCTGCCACGCCGGCCATACTTTCTGTCTTGGTCATCGTGTCCGTGGCCATGCTCAGTCCTTTCTCCAAAGAAAACGGGGTGCAGTCCACCCCGATTAGGAAGAAATCGGGGTCCGTCCCCGATTCTTCAGTCCTTTCTCTCATCCCCCATCACGCCGGCGAGTGCCCAATCCTCCTTCGGCACTTCCTGGATGATGACATGGAGATTTGTGGGCTTGGCGCCCGCGTGCTGCACCATCGCGTCGGTGATCGCCTTGCACAGGGCGCGCTTCTGGGCCGGCGTGCGCCCGGTCCACATCTGTACGGTCACCACAGGCATTTCATTTGTCCTCTTGAAGGATTTTTTCGATCCGCTCGCGGATGCCGCCCCACTGACTCGCTCCCACTGTCACGGGCGCCCGGCTGCCCAATCCGCGTCCCCAGATCGCTGTCAGCCCGAGCCGCTTCGCAGCGTCGAAATCGACTCCGCCAGGCGGCGCCGCAAGGTCGACGACCAGCGCCGACTTCGGCAATCGTGATAGCACGTCCTCCCCGACCACGCGCGAGGGGACCGACGAAAAAATGAAATCAAGGCGCGGCGCAAGTTCGGGCAATTCCTCGAGCACATGCGGTGTTGCGCCAGCAACGAACGCAGCGGCGCGCTGCTCGGGATTGCGTGCCGCAATATGGGTGTGTGCGCCCAGCGCCACGAGGTAGCGCGTCAGGACCGTCCCGATGGTTCCCTGTCCAACCACGCAGGCGTTCGAGTTGTGGATAGTGATGGCGGTGTTCTCGATGACGATCTTGAGGAGCCCCTCCAGGATCGCCGGGGTTCGCTGCAGCATGAGGCTGCGGTCCCATTCATATTCGTGCAATCCGATCGACAGAGCGTCCGCGTGCGCCTTGAGGTTCTTGTCCGCCCAGCCAAGGATGATGTGAGCGCGCGGCGCCATTGCGGAAAGCATGGCGTGATCCGGCACGATCGGGGCAGGCGCCGCCGGCGCAAAGAGTGCGCCTGAAGCGGAAATGCCGGGAATGGGAAAAAGCGCAAATCGCGCGCCACTGAGCACTTCAACCGGATCTGCCAGGTGTTTCACATTGGGGATGCCGTTCTCCGGCCAGGGAAATCCATGCGCCCGCACATCGGCGCCCGTCGCGGCCGCCCGGCGCGCGATTTCCTGCTCGCGCTTGTCGCCGCCGAGCATTCCGATCGTCAGTTTCTTCCAATCGATAGCAGAAACATCAGGCGCCACGACAAGCCCCTCCGACGAGATGCAATAGGCCGTTCCGATCCAGGCCCGCAATACCCATCCGCTCTGCCGTGCGGCCAGTTGATGCGGGATCGAAGCCAAGCAATGCCTGGGCAACCCGCAGCAGGGAGTGCGCCACCGGGACGTCAACCCTGGCGATTGTGGCGAGCGCAATGAATGGCAGGAGGCCGTGACCGAAATCCTCGCGATAGTAACGGTGCTGCAACGAGTCGGGTGCCTTGATACGGGCGTTGGCTTCACCCGACGCAATAGCCTGCGCGAAATCGTCGTGATCGCGTATGGATTGATCGACCGTCCCGATCGCCTGCATCTCTTCAATCAGATTGGGTAAGTCGTGGCCGAAGGCGTGAGCGACGGCGCGGCGCTCGCCGTCCAGTTCACGCATGACGCGTGCAACGCCCGCCGTCATGCCTTGAACATAAAACGTGAAATCCCCTCGCGTCGCTTCCACCCAGGCGGCGCCGAGCACCGTGCCGGGCACATGCAAGACCATGTTCACGTTGGCAAGATCGCAAGCCAGAACGTCCGATGCCATCCTCGCACTGCGAAACATTTCGAGCGCAGCGTCTGCCGCGTCCTTGCCATGGGGCAAGGCTGCAAGCCGAACATTCTTGGCTTTGCCCGTAATTGTAACCCGGGAGGGCGTGTATTTGCGCGCGACATAAGTCAGCGTGGAAAACTCGGCGATCGGCGGCTGCGTCGCGCCAAGGCTCCGAAAGACTTGGGCGAACTCCAGCGCACCTCCGGTATGCCCCGGATTGAGCACGGCAGGTATCGTCGAACCCGCGCGCGCGAGGGCGAGCGCTATGCCGGCGTGGGCAAACGTCGGCAAGCAGACCAGGACAACTTCCGCCCCGTCAATCGCTGCGGCGAAATCGCATGTCATCAAGGCGGGTTGCGCGGTGCCACTGCCCAATATGCCGTCAAATGCGACGCCTCCTTGCGCCTGGAAGGGCGCGAGAGTTTGCGCCGAGCGGCTCCAGAATCGGACCTCGTGTCCGGCGGCGACAAGCTCCGCCACCGCGGCAGCGCCGCCGGCACCGCCTCCAATCACGGCAATCTTCCTCATTCGAGACTCGCGCCCATTCTGTGATCACGCGACTAGTCCGCTGTGATCACAGATGATATCATGAAAACCACGCGTGGCACAAAGTTTGCTTGCTCTAAAGACGGGTTCGTCTCACGAGAGTTGGATGCAGATGGCCAGCCAACAAGCTACCAATTCGATGCATCTTGCGGTTCGATATCCGTTCGGCAGAAGCGGAAACCGCGCCGGAATTTTCGGCACGCTCCGGCCCGGCCTCGCCTTGGCAATTCTCTTATCTGTTCCCACTCCGGGTGGCGCTCAATCCGTCGAGGAATTCTATCGGGGCAAGACGATCAACTTCATCATCGGTTATCCAACCGCAGGCGCCCCTGACGTCTATGCGCGCCTGGTCGCGCGCAATCTTGGAAAACATATTCCGGGAAGGCCTGCGATCGTTGCGCGGAATATGCCGGGAGCGGGAAGTCTTCTTGCTGCCAATCATCTCTTCAATGTCGCGGCACGCGATGGCACTACCTTGGGGCTGACGTCGCCGACCATTCCGCTCGAGGAGACGCTTGGCGCGCCAGCTTCAAAATACAAGGCATCGCAATTCAACTGGATCGGCCGGTTGGCGACGAATCCCAACGTCACGTTCATTATGAATACGTCGCCGGTCAAGACCATCAAGGATGCCTTTGATAAAGTAGCGATACTGGGCGCCACGGGGCGCAGTTCAACAAACGCCGTCTATCCGACTGTGCTCAACAATGTGCTGGGCACAAAGTTCAAGATCGTCATGGGCTACGAAGGCACGGCGGCCGCCATGCTTGCGATGGAGCGAGGGGAAGTGGAGGGGCACTCCGCGACCTATGACGGATTGAAGACACAACATCCCGATTGGATTGCGGACAGACGAGTCAATATCGTTGTGCAGTACCTGCTGAAGCGACATCCCGAACTGCCCGATGTGCCGACCTCGGCGGAAGTCGCCAGCACTCCGGATCAAGCCGTCGTATTGCGCACGGTATCCAGCGCGTCTGAAATCGGAAAATTCGTTCTCACGACACCCGAAGTCCCTGCTAACCGCGTCGCTGCGTTAAGGCGGGCATTTGATGCGGTGGTGCATGATCCGGCCGTGCTGGCCGAGGCGCAAAGATTGCGCATCGAGATCGACCCGATGACCGGAGCGGACCTGCAAAAAATTGTGAGCGAGGTGCAAAGCATTGCCCCGGACGTCGTTGAAAGGGTCAAAGCCATATACCCGCTGAATTGATATCCCGGCGCAGCGGATAGGAAACCCGGAGCGGCGGGCCAAAGTCCGCAACGGAGGTGTGGTCGAAAACAAAGCCGTCTATATTGCGCAACTGCCTAATCCGGATAGCGAGAAGGACGTCCTCGGGCTTCGGCTTGGGCTTCGGCGTTGACAGTTCTGCCGCCATGCTGCTGAATAGGTCGAGGAATGAGCCTCTACGATGGATGATCAACCACGAAGAAAAGCACAACAGCAGCGAGGAGACACCATGAGTACGCTGACATTCTCCAGGGTAGTCACGATCTTTGTTTATTCCCTCGGCATCACCGCGGCACTTGTCGGTAACGCGGCCTCTCAAGTGTCGTCGTCCCGTCCTCTCGTGAGCGAGGCACAGTTCAAGGCCTGGCAAACAGAATTGTCGAACTGGGGGCGCTGGGGCAAGGACGATGAACTGGGAACGCTCAACCTGGTCACGCCCGAGAAACGAAAGGCCGCATTGGCGTTGGTGAAGGAAGGCGTGCCGGTGTCGCTGTCGACGAATACAGCCTTTGAAAAGGCCATCGACGTCCCATGCCCAGCCGAATGGGCAATGACATCCGCTAGGGAAGACGGAGCCACCGATCGCGTGGCATTTCCCTGTATCCACGGCGCGGCCTCAACGCACATCGATTCGCTCGCGCACACGTTTTTCGCCGGCAAGATGTGGAACGGCTATGACACTCCCGGCTTGGTGACCATGCAAAGGGGAGCTGCGAAGAACTCCGTGATGCCCATGAAGAACGGGATCACCACACGCGGGGTGCTATACGACATCGCGAAGCTCAAGGGTGTGCCGTACATGGCGCCGGGTGAGCGCATCCTTCCCGCCGACATGGAGGCTTGGGAGAAGCAAGCAGGTGTTCGCGTGGGACCGGGGGATGCGCTGGTGCTTCGCTGGGGCCGCTATGGGCGGCGAGCCAAGCTTGGTCCGGAAGAGGGCGCCGCCGGCTTCGATAATTCGATCCTCCCGTGGCTCAAACAGCGCGACGTTGCGTTGGTCGTCTGGGAGACCGCCGCATATACGCCGCAGCCAGCGGGAGATCTGTTCAGAAACGCGGTTCACAATTTCATCCAGGCGATCCTGGGTATCCACGTGCTCGACCGCGCCGATCTTGAGGCGCTGAGCGAGGCGGCTGCCGCCCGCAATCGCTGGGAGTTCATGTTGACCGTTAATCCGTTGGCGCTCCCCAATGCGACGGGAACGCCGGTCAATCCGATTGCGACGTTCTGAGCGCGCCGCTCAAGACGCGTTTGGTATATTTTGGTCGTTGCGCGATCGACGAGTATCGTGGAGTTGCGTAGGAGCGGACCCTTCTTGGGTCCGCCCGGGTGCGCCCAGCAAGCTCCGAACGACAGGATTATGCGCGTGCTTC
>DATGVJ010000551.1:0-8145 GCA_035300505.1 Xanthobacteraceae bacterium | reverse complement strand
GGCACCGGTGCGATTTTCGGCTGTCCAGCGCACGATCAGCGCGACCTTGAATTCGCGCGCAAATATGAGCTGCCCGTGACGCCCGTTGTCTGCGCGGACGGTCAGGATGCAAAGACTTTCTCGATCGCCGACACCGCTTATGACGGCGATGGCCGCATGATCAATTCGCGCTTTCTCGATAGCATGACCATTGCGGAGGCGAAGGAAGAGGTCGCGCGGCGGCTCGAAACCGAGCAGCGCGGCGGCAAGCCCATCGGCAAACGCCAAGTCAACTTTCGCCTGCGGGATTGGGGCATTTCGCGGCAACGCTATTGGGGCTGCCCGATCCCGATCATCCATTGCGAAGCGTGTGGTGTGGTACCAGTCCCGGTGGCTGACTTGCCGGTGACGCTGCCTGGTGACGTCACATTCGATCGCCCCGGCAATCCGCTCGACCACCACCCGACCTGGAAGAGTGTCTACTGTCCGTCGTGCAACAGCCCCGCGCGGCGCGAGACCGACACCATGGACACGTTCGTGGATTCGTCCTGGTATTTTGCGCGTTTCACCAATCCATGGCTCGACACGGATCCGACCGACCGCAAAGTCGTCGATCGCTGGCTGCCGGTCGATCAATATATCGGCGGCGTCGAGCATGCGATTTTGCATCTGCTCTACAGCCGCTTCTTTTCACGCGCCATGCGGGCGACGGGTCACGTCGGCCTCGACGAGCCGTTCGCGGGATTATTCACCCAGGGCATGGTGGTGCACGAAACCTATCGTAGGCAGGACGGCAACTGGGTGACACCGGCGGAAGTGAAAATCGAAAGCACCGATACGACCCGGCGCGCCACTCTCATGGAGACCGGCGAGCCGATCGAAATCGGTTCCATCGAGAAAATGTCCAAGTCGAAGAGAAACACCATCGATCCCGACGAAATCATGGAAACCTACGGTGCCGATACGGCACGCTGGTTCATGCTGTCGGATTCGCCGCCCGAACGCGACGTAGAATGGACCGAGCGAGGCGTTCAGGGTGCGGCGCGGTTCATGCAACGCCTCTGGCGATTGATTGGAGAAGCCGCCGAGATCAAGAAATCGGCGCCGGCCGAGCGCCCAACTGCCTTTAGTGAAGAGTCACAATCATTACGCAAGGCAGCGCATGGGGCGCTTGCCAAGGTGTCGGACGCAATCGAAAAACTGCATTTCAATGTTTGCGTCGCGCACATCTATGAGTTCGCCAATGCGTTCGGAAATTCGATCGGCAGCCTCGAAAACCCGCCGAAGGCCGATTACCGCTGGGCAGTGGGAGAAGCTGCCAGCATCATGGTGCGGCTCTTTCATCCCATGATGCCGCATCTCGCCGAAGAATGCTGGGCAGCACTTGGCAACAAGACCTTGGTTGCAATGGAAACATGGCCCGTGCTCGAACCAGCTTTGTTGGTCGAAACCACGATCACATTGCCGGTCCAGGTCAACGGCAAGAAGCGCGCCGACATCACGGTCGATCGCAACGCCAAGAACGCCGACATCGAGGCCGCGGTCCTCGCGCTCGATGCCATTCAGCGCGCGCTCGACGGCAAGCCGCCCAAGAAAGTGATCGTGGTTCCACAACGGATCATCAACGTGGTCGCGTAAGGATGGTTGCGCTCAAGGCCGCACAGATCGACGCCTTCATGGCCCGGCCCAAGGCCGCGCCACCCATCGTTTTGGTGTTTGGTCCGGACTCGGGCCTGGTGCGCGAGCGGGCCGAAAAATTGATCCTGGCCTCCGTAGACGATCCCAAAGATCCGTTTTCGCTGGCCCGCCTGGAAGGTGACGACCTCGCCGCCAATCCGACCCATCTGGTTGAAGAGGCCAACACCATACCGCTCTTCGGCGGGCGCCGCGCGGTCTGGGTGCGCGGCGGCAGCCGCAATTTCGTCGCCGCCGTGGAGGCACTTAGCGCGGCAACCTCCCCGGACTGCCGCGTCGTGATCGAAGCCGGCGATCTCAAGCGCGGGGCACCGTTGCGATCATTCTGCGAGAAGGCGCCGAATATCGCGGCGCTGCCCTGCTATGTCGATGCCGAAAAGGAACTCACGCGTATCATCGATGACGAGATGCAAACGTCAGGCCTGACGATCACCGCGGACGCACGCTCCTTGTTGACATCGCTCATTGGCGGCGATCGCCTGGCCTCGCGCAGTGAAGTCCGCAAGCTCGCACTTTATGCCCATGGCCAAGGCCGCATCGAGATCGACGATGTGATGGCCGTGGTGGCGGACGCCTCGCTGCTCGCTCTCGATGCATTGATCGACGCGGCCTTCGCGGGCCGCACGGGCGATGTCGAATTTCAGTTTGCAAAAGCCAGCATGGCCGGCACGACGCCATCAAGTATCATCGCGGCCATGCAGCGTCATTTGATTGTCTTGCATAAGTCGAGGATTGCGATCGAACAAGGCCAGCCCGTGTCAAGCGTCGTCCAAAGCCTGTTTTTGCATTTCCGTCGTGCCCCACGCGTAGAAGCGGCCCTCAAGACATGGTCGGCGGCCAGGCTTGAGCGCCTCATGGGACAGTTTGCGGATGCCGCGCTCGAAGCACGAAAGCAGCCCGACCTCGCGGAGCCTTTGGCCCACCGTGCCTTGCTGGCCGTAGCGGTGAATGCGCGGCGCCGGGAGTAGACGTCGAAGACCCTCGTAGCCCGGATGGAGCGTCAGAAACGCGCTTGCGCGTTGATGGCGCGTAATCCGGGGACGTCGACGACACCACCCGTTGCGTGGCATGAACCCCGGATTGCACGGCAAATCGCAGAGAGCGATTTGGCGTTCCATCCGGGCTACAAGCGCGAACGTACGCTCTAGGCGTCACCCCTCCTCAAGCCGTTGCACCACTGCATCGAGCTGTTCCAGCGTTCGGTAATGGATCTGCAGCACGCCGCTTCCGGCGCGATCCTCAATGTTCACCTTCAGGCCGAGCGCATCCGACAACCGCTTCTCCAGGGCGACGGTGTCGGCATCCTTTTTGACGGGTGCCTTGGGTTTCGATTCCTTTGCCGGCTCCTTGTCGTCGTCTCGCATCAGCACTTCGACCTGCCGGACGTTGAGGCCGCGGCTGATGATCTCTTGCGCCAGCGCTTCGGCATTCGGCAATCCGATCAGGATGCGGGCATGACCTGCGGACAAGGCACCGGAATGAACATGCGCCTGGACGGATTCGGGAAGCTTCAGGAGCCGCAGCGTATTGGTGATATGGACGCGGCTCTTGCCTACGGCTCTCGCGATGTCGTCATGGGTGTGTTTGAAGTCGCTCGCCAGCGATTGGTAGCCCTTGGCCTCTTCCAGCGCATTGAGATCCGTGCGCTGCACGTTTTCGATGATGGCAAGTTGCAGGGCCTCATCGTCAGTCGCCTCGATCGAATGAATCGGGACCTCATGCAGTCCGGCACGTTGCGCGGCGCGCCAGCGCCGTTCGCCGGCAATGATCTCAAATGAATCCGTAGCGCCTTTCGCGGCACGCACGACGATCGGCTGGATGATGCCGCGCTCTCTGATCGACGCCGCCAATTCGTCAAGCTCTGTATCGGAAAAATTGCGTCGCGGATTGCGTGGGTTTTGTTTGAGAAACGCAATCGGAACACGGCGCTGGCTGCGTCCGCGTTCGACGGTCTTGGCTTCCTGATCGGTTTGACCGATGAGCGAAGCAAGACCGCGCCCAAGGCGAGATCGCCCATCATCCGCCATGGTTGGTACTCCCACTCTTGTCGTAGCTGTAACCATGCATCATGCGTTCACAACAGCGCGCAGTTCTTTTTCACGCTGGATGATCTCCGCTGCCAATCGCAGATAGGCCTCGCTGCCGACGCACTTGAGGTCATAGACCAGAACCGGTTTGCCGTAGGATGGCGCTTCCGAAATACGCACATTACGTGGAATGACCGTATCGTAGACCTTGGGGCCAAGGTTCTTGCGCACATCGGCGACAACCTGGTTCGAGAGGTTGTTGCGTGCATCATGCATGGTCAGCACGATGCCGTGAATGGTGAGACCCGGATTGAGTGTCTCCTTCACCTGATCGACTGTCTTGAGCAATTGCGACAGCCCTTCGAGCGCAAAGAACTCGCATTGCAGCGGGACCAGGATCGCATTGGCGGCCGCCATGGCGTTGACGGTCAGGAGATTGAGCGACGGCGGACAATCGACGAGAACATAGGTAAAGGATCGCTCGCCGGCATTGCCGGTATTGAGCGGAAGCAGCGCACCGCGCAGGCGGAACGCACGGTCGCGCGCTTGTGCAACCTCCAACTCGAGGCCCGATAGATCGAGCGTAGACGGCGCAATCGATAGGCGCGGCACTGCGGTCGGAAGAATGGCATCACGCAGCTTTGCCTCGCCGATCAGCACATCATAGGTCGAAAAGCGCCGGCTCTCCGGGTCAATGCCGAGGCCCGTCGATGCATTTCCTTGGGGATCGAGGTCGATAATCAAGACATCTTCCCCAATTGCGGCAAGCGCCGTGCCGAGATTAATCGCGGTCGTGGTCTTGCCGACACCGCCCTTTTGGTTGGCAATGGCGAGAACACGCAGAGGTTGTGTTGCGCCAACCTGCCGTGCCGGGTCGGCGGAGGACCTTGCCACTACGTTGGAGAACGGGGAGACGGCTGGGTCTGACATGGTTTCACAGCTGATGAGCGATCTGACCGTTTGGGTCATGGCGCTGGTGAGGTTCTGTTAACTTTCCGGCGTTCGGCACTGTGAATAACGAGGATAGTGGCCCTCGATTCAGTCCTGCTGGCAATGAGGCTATGCTTCAGGTTCCAGTATTTCGCAGTTTCCGCCACCTCGGCATCGGCATCCTGGCCCTTCGGAAACACCCCCACGGCCCCCTGAGAAATCAACCTAACGCTTTGATCTATAAGCGTTTTCAGGGAGGCAAGAGCGCGGGCCGTGACGACGTCTACGGGGCCAGCAAAACCGTCGAGAAAGCGCTCGATTCGCATATGATGGACCACTGCGGGGCAGGCCGCAACCCGTATGGCTTCGCGCAGGAACGCAGCTTTTTTCCCATTTCTTTCAACAAGATGCACGTTTGCTTTGGGGACGCCTGCGAGCGCCGATGCCAACACGAGGCCGGGGAACCCGGCGCCCGATCCGAGATCCACCCATGTCCGCGCATCGGGTGCAACATCAAGGAGCTGGAGCGAGTCGGCAATATGGCGGGTCCAGATTGTCGGAATTGTCGATGGCGCGATGAGATTTGTTCTTTGTTGCCAGTTCAGGAGCAGAGCGACAAAGCGATCAAGACGCTCCAATGTTTCACTTGAAACTGGCGTAAGCGTCAGGGCGCGCTGGCGGTCCGCGTCAGTTGGCACCAGCGGCATGGCGGTTCTTCTTCGATCGAGTTTTCTGTCGAACGTGGGCGACGAGCAGTGTCAATGCGACCGGCGTAATGCCATCGATACGGCCGGCCTGTCCTATGGTGCGCGGTCGCGTTGAACCGAGCTTCTGGCGGGCTTCATTGGAAAGCCCTTTGACGAGCGCGTAGTCCACGTCGTCGGGCAGAACCAGGCTCTCGTCCCGCCGAAATGCCGCGATGTCGGCGGCCTGTCGGGCCAGATAGACATCGTATTTGGCATCGATTTCGAGCTGCTCGGCGATCTTTGGGGCCAGCTCAAGAAGTTGTGGCCATGGCCGGGATAGTTCGGCCATGCCGATATTGGGAAAGCCCAGTAGTTCAAAGGCCGATCGCCTCAGCCCGTCCCGGCTGAGTGTTATGCCATAGTGGGCCGCTTCCGTAGGACTGAGTGAGATGGACCTGGCGTTGGCACGGGCGGAATCCAGGGCTGCCGTCTTGGTCCGATGAAATTTCTCCCGTTCCGACCCGACGCAGCCGATGGCCAGGCCCTTTTGGGTCAAGCGCTGATCCGCATTGTCTGCGCGGAGCGTCAGGCGATATTCCGCCCTGGAGGTGAACATACGATAGGGCTCGGTGACACCCTTGGTCACCAAATCATCGATCATGACGCCCAAATAGGCCTCCGCACGATCAAATATGATTTCAGCGCCCCCACCCACCCCGGATGCCGCATTGAGGCCGGCGACAAGCCCCTGCCCGGCAGCTTCTTCATACCCGGTCGTCCCGTTGATCTGGCCTGCCAGGAATAGGCCTTTGACTCGCTTGGTTTCCAATGTGGGTTTGAGTTCGCGCGGATCAACATGGTCATATTCGATCGCATAGCCCGGCCGCAGCATCTTGGCCTTCGCCAGGCCCGGGATGGTGGCAACGAGGGCCAATTGGACGTCTTCCGGCAATGAGGTCGATATCCCGTTGGGATAGACAGTCGGATCGTCGAGGCCTTCGGGTTCCAGGAATATCTGGTGCCCATCACGCTCTCCAAACCGCACGATCTTGTCTTCGATTGATGGGCAATAGCGCGGGCCGCGGCTATCGATCTGGCCGGAGTACATCGGCGACCGATGGACGTTGTCGCGGATAATCTGATGGGTCGTCGGGGTCGTACGGGTGATACCACATTGCACTTGCGGGTTTGAGATGCGCTCGGTCAATACCGAGAATGGCTCGGGCGGCTCATCGCCGGGCTGCATTTCAAGGCTTGCCCAGTCGATGGTACGGCCATCGAGACGGGGAGGCGTACCTGTCTTGAGTCGGCCCAGCGTCAGGCCGACGCGCTTGAGGGTCGCCGAGAGACCCAGTGCAGGCTGCTCTCCAACCCGGCCCGCAGGGGTCTTGGTTTCGCCGATATGGATGAGACCACGTAGGAATGTACCCGTGGTCAGGACCACGGCGCCACATGCCAACTCACGCCCATCCACCAACCTCACGCCTGAAATTCGGTCATGCGTTAGAATGAGGTCATCGACTTCCCCCTCCAACACAGAAAGATTTGCCGTAGCCTTTATGGCCGCCTGCATGGCGCCGGCATAGAGACGGCGGTCGGCCTGGGCCCGGGGCCCGCGAACAGCCGGCCCTTTACGTCGATTGAGGACGCGAAACTGAATGCCTCCTCGATCCGCGACCCGGCCCATCAGCCCGTCAAGGGCGTCAATTTCCCGAACCAGGTGGCCTTTACCCAATCCCCCTATGGCGGGATTGCACGACATGGCGCCAATGGTCTGAAATTTGTGGGTAACCAATGCGGTTAAGGCGCCCATGCGGGCAGCGGCAGCCGCGGCCTCGCAGCCGGCGTGACCGCCCCCAACAACAATCACATCGAACCGCGTGGACATTTAGGTCGCTCCAGTGGGCGGGCTTGTACTCCAATCCCCACTGCGGGGCAAAGAATTGGGTATGTTTCACGTGAAACATTTTAGTCAAGTTTTCGGGTCTCTGTTAACTGGTCGCAAACCGTGCGGTAGGGCGCAATCGCTTTATTGCGCCTTCTCACTTGCCGGCGGGCGGGCGGCGCAATGCGCCATTCGCGTCAAGAACGCTCACGGCTATTGCACCCTGCGACACGTACCCGTATTCGCCGTGCCCTGCACGAAACAGGATGTAGGGCGCAATCACTTAATTGCACCGACTTTCTTTTTCTTCCCGCGATCGGCACAATACGCCATCCGCGTGAAGAACGCTTACGGCTATTGCGCCCTACGATACGTGCCCGTATTCGCCGTGCCCTGTACGAGGCAGGATGTAGGGCGCAATCACTTTATTGCGCCGACTTTCTTGTCGGCGGGATAGCATAGGTCTCTGAATTTTCTGCGGTGTCATTCGGACCTGGCGCCTTTTTGGCGCGTGAGCCGGAATCCCGACCCACCAGACTGCTTATTCGCGTGATCGACCGGCCCCGTCTTGTCGGGTTGTCAGAAAGAACCCGCGGCGAATACTGGATTCCGGCGCTCGCTCGGCCGGAAAGACGGTTGTGAGTTTCCAAGAGGCCGCCCACGTTCGTCGCGCTGCAGCGGCCCGGGTGGGTGGGTCTGCATTCGTCGCGCGTTCCGTGGTTCACAACACTAGGCGGTCACCTGAATCATTTGCAGTGCTCCGATGAAAGGGACGCCGATCAGAATCGGCGAGAGAATGTTTCACGTGAAACATGTGCGGCCAGTTCACTCTGGCCTCCCGCTGCAGAGTCCAATTACAACGGTTGGCTTCGTTTTGGCCAAAAGCGCTGGATCCCTCGCACCTGCTCTCCCACGGCGTACAATGCTATAAAAGCAAACGGGG
>DATGVJ010000550.1:0-5896 GCA_035300505.1 Xanthobacteraceae bacterium | reverse complement strand
TCGTTGAGCGCGAGGAGAGGGTGCGCACAATCCGCGAGGGCGAACGTGCCGCACGCGAGGAGAACCTGCTCGAAGATGTGTTCGTCGACGGGCGCCTCGTGCGTGAGGAGAGCTTCGCGGAGATCCGTTCTCGCGCCAACGCGCTCCGTAGGGCGCAATAGACATAGCGCCGGCACCATCGACGAATTTCGGCACGGCCTTGCGGGGCGCTATGGCGTATTGCGCCGGGGGCCTCGGTGTCTGAGCGGGGACGGCGCAATACGCCATGACGCGAAGAAAGAGCGTCATGGCGTATTGCGCCCTACGGAACCCACCCCGTAGGGCGTAATGCCCTAGCGCCGGCACTTTCGACGATGAGACCTGTTGCAAGCGCGCAACCGGGGACTGTGAAACTAGAACCCGGCAGCCACCTCCAGTCATATCCGTTCAAAGCTCGGTCCCCCTATTTCTTTGCCTGGAGCCCTATGCCATAGGAGACGACCGAAAAACTCCCGGGGGCAAGAGAGATATGGTGGAACCATCAGGTCTCATGCGCGGCAAGCGCGGCCTGATCATGGGCGTCGCCAATAACCGCTCGATCGCCTGGGGCATTGCCGAATCCTGCCACGCGCAGGGGGCCGAACTCGCCTTTACATACCAAGGGGACGCACTCAAGAAACGGGTCGAACCGCTCGCCAGCGAAGTCGGCGGCTTCCTGGCCGGTCATTGCGACGTGGGCGTGCCCGCGACCATCGACGCAGTTTTTGCCGCGATAGCCGAGAAGTGGGGCAAGCTGGATTTTCTGGTGCACGCCATCGCGTTCTCGGACCGGGATCAATTGACCGGCCGCTATGTCGATACGACGCAGGAAAATTTCTCGCGTACGTTGCTAATTAGTTGTTATTCCCTCACGGCGGTTGCCCAGCGCGCCGAAAAATTGATGCCACAGGGTGGGGCGCTGCTCACCATCAGCTATTACGGCGCCGAAAAGTGGATACCGCATTATAACGTCATGGGCGTTGCCAAAGCTGCGCTGGAAGCCTCGGTGCGCTACCTCGCGGCCGATCTCGGATCGCAGAACATTCGTGTGAACGCGATTTCTGCCGGCCCTGTGAAGACTCTCGCTGCCTCCGGGATCGGCGATTTTCGTTACATGCTCAGGTGGACCGAATTGAACGCGCCGCTGCGGCGCAATGTTGCCGCTGATGAGATCGGAGACGCCGCCATGTATTTTCTCTCCGACCTGTCACGCGCGGTGACCGGCGAGATTCATCACGTCGACGCCGGCTACCATATCGTCGGCATGAAACATCCCGATGCTCCCGACGTGGGGGTGGGCAAGGATTAGTGCCGGATCCCATGCCGACGCTCTATTATGTACGTCACGGCTTGACAGACTGGAACGCAGAAGGACGGCTGCAGGGCCGCCGCGATGTGCCGCTCAACGACAAGGGGCGGCGGCAAGCCGCGCGCTGCGGGGAAATCCTGCGCGAACTCATCGCGCGCGATGGGAGATTGCCCGCACACTATGAGTACGTTTCGTCGCCGCTGGTGCGCGCGAGCGAGACCATGGATATCCTGCGTGCGGGCCTCGGCCTCGCGGCAGGCGGCTATCCGACCGACGCGCGCCTGGCCGAAATCGCTTACGGGTCCTGGGAAGGATTGACCTACAGGGAAATACTGGCGCGCGACAAACATATTGTCGCGCAGCGTGAAGGCAACAAATGGCACTTCCGCGCGCCTGGCGGGGAGACCTATGAAGAAGTCGCGCGGCGCGTGCTGGCCTGGTACACGGCGGTTGAGAAGGACACGGTCGTGACCGCTCATGGCGGGACGGCGCGCGCCCTGGTCGCAGTCGCCGGTGTCGCGTCGCCGGACGAGGCTGTCCATCATCCGATCGACCAAGGCGTGGTCTATGTATTTTCCGCCAATCGCCTGACACGGTATGATTGAAGTGCGATATTTGACCTGCAGGGACCCGCGGGCTACCAAGCGGCATCCGGTGGAAGGCCATATCTTAAGCCCAAATCGTAAGCGCAAATCCCAGGCCCAAATCCCAGGCCAATGTCTTAAACCAAATGTCGTTCAATACGTTCGGCCATCTGTTTCGCGTCACGACCTTTGGCGAAAGCCATGGGGCCGCGATCGGTTGCGTGGTGGACGGATGTCCCGCCGGCTTGCCGCTGACCGAGACCGATATTCAGCCTTTTCTCGACAAGCGCCGCCCCGGCCAGTCGCGTTTTACGACGCAACGCCAGGAGCCTGACCAGGTCAAAATTCTTTCCGGCGTGTTCGTCGACGATCGCACCGGAGTCCAGGTTACGACCGGCACACCGATCGGGCTCCTCATCGAGAATGTCGACCAGCGCTCCAAGGACTATTCGGACATTCGCGACAAATACCGGCCCGGCCATGCCGACTATACCTATGACGTCAAATATGGCGTGCGCGATTATCGCGGTGGCGGCCGGCAGTCGGCGCGCGAGACCGCCACGCGTGTGGCCGCCGGCGCCATCGCGCGCAAGATCGTTCCCGGACTGACCGTACGTGGCGCGCTCGTGCAGATGGGGCCGGAAGCGATTGATCGCGCGCGCTGGGACTGGGACGAGATTGACCGCAATTTCTTCTTTTGCCCTGATCGCGAGAAAGCTAAATTCTACGAGACTTATCTCGATGCAATTCGCAAACGTGGTTCCTCGATTGGTGCTGTGATCGAGGTGATCGCGGAGGGCGTTCCCCCTGGTCTCGGTGCGCCGGTTTACGGCAAACTCGATGGCGATCTTGCCGCAGCTCTCATGAGCATCAATGCGGTCAAGGGCGTCGAGATCGGCGCCGGCATGGGGGCTGCCGTGCTGACCGGCGAAGAAAATTCCGACGAAGTGCGAATGGGCAATGATGGCAAGCCGCTATTCCTCTCCAATCAAGCCGGGGGCATTCTGGGCGGGATATCGACCGGCCAGCCGGTCGTGGCGCGATTTGCGGTCAAGCCGACGTCATCGATCCTCACGCCGCGGCGGAGCATCGACCGCTACGGCCACGAGATCGATGTTTCGACCAAGGGCCGGCACGATCCGTGCGTCGGCATCCGCGCCGTGCCGATCGGCGAGGCCATGGTGGCATGCGTGATCGCGGATCATTATCTGCGTCAGCGCGGCCAGATGGGCGAAAGCCCGGCTTGGCCGTTCAAGAAATAAGAATGGACCGTTTAGAAGGTAAGGTTAAGTGAGCGACATCCAACAGCGCGTCGAGGCGACCCTTGCGGCATTTGCCAAGGGTGAGATCGTCGTCGTGGCCGACGACGACGATCGCGAGAACGAAGGCGATCTGTTTGTTGCGGCCTCGCTCTGCAGCCCGGAGAAGATGGCGTTCATCATCCGTCATACGTCCGGCATCGTATGTGCGCCGCTGTCGCAAAGTGAGGCCAAGCGGCTGCATCTCAATCCCATGGTGGCGCTCAACGATGCGCCGCTTGGCACGGCATTCACCGTTACGGTCGATGTGCGTCATGGTTTGACGACCGGAATTTCTGCCGAAGAGCGCACCAACACGGTGCGCGCGCTCGCCAACGGCAACAGCGGAGCGTCTGATTTCGTGCGGCCCGGCCATGTATTTCCGCTGGTCGCCAAGGATGGCGGTGTGCTCATGCGCTCCGGCCATACGGAGGCCTGCGTCGACCTCTGCCGGTTGGCCGGCATGCCGCCCGTCGGCGTGCTTGCCGAACTGATGAATGATGACGGCACCGTGATGCGCGGCGACGCCGTCAAGGCGTTTGCCGAGAAGCATCGCCTGGCGCGCATTACCATTGCGGATCTCATCGCCTATCGGCAGGTGCGCGACAAGCTGGTCCAGCGCATCGGCGAATTTCCCGTTGAAAGCGAGATCGGCACCTTGCAGGGTTATGCCTATGTGACGCCGTTCGACGCGATCCAGCACATGGCCTTCGTCTATGGCCGCATTGGCGACGGCAAAGGCATGCCGGCACGCCTGCATCGCGCCGACGTCGTACGCGACATTTTTGGCGGCACCAATGCGGTGCATGCACCGCTGCAGCATTTCAAGAAGGAAGGGCGCGGCGTTATCGTATTCCTGCGCGATGGCGCGGCGGGCGTGCCAACGCATGCGATCCCAACGGACGGTGGAACAAGTTCCGAAGAAGCGCGCTCGCGGCAGTGGCGGGAAGTCGGGTTAGGGGCCCAGATTCTCAAGGATCTCGGTATTTCGTCAATCAAGTTGCTGACGCGGCGCAATCTGACCTACGTCGGCCTCGCGGGCTTCGGCATCGAGATCCTGTCGACGGAGCCGTTCGACGGGTAGAGTTAAGGATCGGTCATGCTTGTCGGTGTCCCTAGGGAAGTCAAAGACAACGAAAATCGTGTCGGGCTCATCCCGTCGACCGTGCGCGAACTGACCCTCAAGGGTCATCGGGTTCTCGTCGAAACAAATGCCGGCCTCGGCGCGGGTCTCAGCGACACTGATTATCAGGCCGCCGGCGCCGAAATCGCGCACAACGCGGACGAAGTCTTTGCGAATGCCGAGATGATCGTGAAGGTCAAGGAGCCGCTTGCGGTCGAGCGCAAGAAGCTGAGAGCCGGCCAGATTCTTTTCACCTATCTGCACCTCGCGCCGGATCGCCAGCAGACGGATGACTTGATCTCAGCCGGCGTGATCGCGATCGCCTACGAGACCGTCACCAGTTCGCAAGGCACGCTGCCCTTGCTCACGCCGATGTCGGAAGTTGCCGGCCGGATGGCGCCGCATGTCGGTGCGCATTGTCTGCAGAAAGAGCAGGGCGGACGCGGCGTGCTGCTTGGCGGCGTGCCGGGAGTGCCCTCGGCCGACGTTGTCATTCTGGGTGGCGGCGTTGCGGGCAGCCATGCGGCTTTCATCAGCGCCGGCATGGGAGCAACCGTCACGGTTGTCGATCGCAATCCGGAAGTGTTGCGCCGGATCGCCAACCAGATGGGTTCACGCGTGCGTACCGTGTTCTCAACGCGGGACGCCGTCGAAGCGCTGTGCCGGCGCGCCGACCTCGTGATTGCGACGGTGCTCGTGCCTGGCGCCGCAGCGCCCAAACTGATCACGGCCGAGACCGTTAAAGCGATGAAGCCCGGATCCGTCATCGTCGACGTTGCCATCGACCAGGGCGGTTGCTCGGAAACGTCGCGGCCGACGACGCATTCGCATCCGACCTATCTGGTCGACGACGTAGTGCATTATTGCGTAACCAACATGCCGGGCGCGGTCGCCCGCACTTCGACCTTCGCGCTCAACAACGTCACGCTTCCTTTCGTGCTTACACTTGCGGACGACGGCGCACGTCATGCCTTGGGAGAAAACCCTCACCTGCGCAACGGCCTCAATGTCTTTCAGGGGCAGGTGACATACCGGGCGGTCGCCAACGCGTTGGGCCTGAAATTCACGCCCGCCGAAGCCGTGCTGAGATTGTAGGACGCCGGCTTCGTAGCCCGGATGGAGAGCGATCACACGCGTTTGCGCGCGTGATCGAGCGCAATCCGGGATATCCCCTGGAATCACTGCCCCCGGATTACACGTATTCGCGCCCAAGGGCGCTCATGTGTTCCATCCGGGCTACGCTTGTGCAAATTGCCGCTCTTGGGGCCTATCCAGGGGTCGCGCCGCATGGCACGATCCGGAATCCTGTCAGGTCGAGGCCCCCAATGCGCTTTCGGTTTTCGCTTGTCGTACCTCTTGCGGTGCTGGTCGCCGGTGCCATTGCGGTTGCGGGCCGGGATGGCGGCAATGCGGCTCCGCGCTTGGGCACGATGCTCGCCGATAAACGGCCGGATGCGATGCAGGTCGATACCGAACTCGTGCTGGCCGTCGATGTATCCTATTCGATGGATCCGGAAGAGCAGCAGTTGCAGCGCGAAGGCTATATCGCGGCGCTGACCTCGCG
>DATGVJ010000549.1:0-2011 GCA_035300505.1 Xanthobacteraceae bacterium | reverse complement strand
CTACCGAAAACATCGGTAGAATGACGCTACCTAGCCGATCTGCTCCGAGTCTCAACCGATTCATGTGCTGCCGTTGCACCCCCGATAAGGGAAAAGCACGGTCAAGTCCTCGAAGCCATTGAGATCGGATCAACGGTTTCCTCGGTAACCTCTATACCCCGATACAACGCATCGGCTTTAGCGCCGGAACTGGTACCTTCCGCATTTCGAACCAACGGATCAGTCCGTGCAGATCTACCTCCCGATTGCCGACCTGCCAGTCAATATTTTCATGATCCTGGCCATGGGGCTTGCGGTCGGGTTCATCTCCGGCATGTTTGGCATCGGCGGCGGATTCTTGATGACCCCGCTATTGATATTCCTCGGCATCACGCCCGCCGTGGCGGTCGCAAGCGTCACAGGCCATATCGCGGCATCCTCCTGCTCGGGCGCTATAAGTTATTGGCGCAGGCGTGCTCTCGATGTACCGCTTGCCTGCATGTTATTGGCCGGCGGTGTCCTGGGAACCGCGTTCGGCGTCTGGCTGTTTACTAAACTGAGGGCGATCGGCCAACTCGATCTGACCATCGGCCTGTCCTACGTGCTCCTTTTGAGTATCGTGGGCGCCCTGATGGTGGCCGAAAGCGTGCGCGCCATCATTCGCAGCTACAAGGGCAAAGCCGTTGAACTCCGCAAATCCGGAGCTCACACTTGGTTTCACGGCCTGCCCTTCAAAATCCGCTTCAAGCGATCCCGCATCTATGTATCAGCAATCCCGGTTTGGGTGATCGGTTTCACCATTGGGTTCATCGGCGCGGTCATGGGCATCGGTGGCGGGTTCCTGTTGGTGCCGATGCTCATCTATCTGCTCCGCGTGCCAACCGCGACGGTCATCGGCACCTCGATGGCGCTGACACTCCTCACGATGGCGTTCGCGACCGTGATGCATGCCGCCACCAACCAGTTGGTCGATGCGGTGCTTGCGCTCATCCTGATGGTCGGCGGTGTGATTGGCGCACAATTCGGGACACGCGCCGGGCAAAAAATCAGCGGCGAACGGCTTCGACTGCTGCTCGGCCTCCTGGTGTTGGCCGTCGGGCTGCGCTTTGCATTCAACCTTGTGCTCACACCGGATGAACTCTTCACGGTGCGGCCTTTGGAGGGCGGGCCATGAGACGACACCTGTTCGCCGCTATGGCAGCGGCCGCAATGGCTGCGCTCGCGTGCGCGGCGACGCCGGCCGCAGGCGAACGCATTATCGCGTCGCTGTCCAACCACCGCGTGATGATAACGCCTAATTTCGCCGGCGAGGAGCTGGTATTATTCGGTGCAATCGAGCGCGATCCGAACAATCCGGTCCGCAGCGGCAGTTACGATATTCTTGCTACGGTCACCGGCCCGCGCCAGAACCTCGTTACATTCCGCAAAGATCGCATGCTGGGAATTTGGGTCAATGTCGATTCCCGCGTATTCGAGAATGCCCCGGCCTATCTGACGGTGCTGTCAACCCGCCCGCTCGATGCCATTGCCAATGCGGAAACGCTGCGACGGCTTCAACTCGGCCTAGACAATGTTGTGCTGTTTCAACGCGCCGCCGTTACGATTGCTGACTCTTCGCGTGACGATCCCTTCCGGCTGGCTTTTCTCAAACTCAGAGGCGAGCGCCGCCTCTACCAGGAGCAAACGAACGGCGTCACATTCTTGACGCCATCGCTCTATCGCGCCTCGATCCCACTACCCGCGGAAGCGCCAGTCGGCAGCTATGAAATCGACGTTCGACTGTTCGTCGATGGCGGGCAGATTGCGCGGACCACTTCAGCCTTCGAGGTCTACAAATTTGGATTCGAACAGTACGTATCTTCCGCCGCGCGCGAACATGGTGTCCTCTACGGGCTCACAACCGTCGTGATGGCGCTCGCGACCGGGTGGCTGGCGAGCATCGTGTTCCGCCGGGACTGAGCGGGTTACGTGCACGATGGCGTAGGATGGGTAGAGGCACATAAGCGCGCTCTTTCTTGCGCGCTTTTTTGCC
>DATGVJ010000548.1:0-12708 GCA_035300505.1 Xanthobacteraceae bacterium | reverse complement strand
CCGACGCCGGCGGTGTCTGGGCAACGGCGGTGCCGGCGACGGCGTCCGCGGTCATCACTGTTGCGCTTCCAATGAGTGCGAGACTTTCGCGCCTGTTCATGGCCTGCTCCGTTCGATGCTGCGATTGAGTCATATACATGTCGCTAGCCTGGAGAGTTCGATCAATTCGGTCCTCAATCTAGCGATGACGGCACCCAGCGCTTGCCGTCGGTTGCTATGTTTGGCCGGTGCTTGCTGAGAACAATCATCGCAAAGCTGTAGACCAGCCCCGCGGCTCAGCCCCAAATTGCGCTCCTGAGGATGATCCGTAGAACGCGATGCACCAGCCTCGCTTGACCCAAACTTCAAGATCGTCTGGTCCACCGGTGGCGTTTGAGCCCGCGCATGTCCGGCGCATTGGCGGAGGATCAAATGAACGCAAGATCAAACCAAACGTAGCAACAACGGCCAAGCCCGCTTCTCCAGATTCTCTAGATTAGGCGTGCTTGGTATTCCTCCTCCCACCAGGCTCGTAGCGGCCGTCCTTTCGCCCCCCAAAGGACGGCCGCATCCTTATTCGCTGGACGCGCCGGCCCCTGCCTCGGCCCACTGGGTGACAGTCGGATTGCATGTTGTTCGTGATCTGCATCAGTTCGCCGGCCTCTGCGCCACGCCAATTCAGCATGGTCGCCGCTCTATAGGAAGCGCCACCGTTGGGATCGCCGATGTTTTCCAGCCAACTCCATTACCTCCCTCTCAGCCCCCTATTCTTCTCGATCCTTGCTGGCGTGCTGCTCGGGCTGTTTTTCCTCATCGAGGTCGGAGCGTTACGTTATGCCTATATGCGACTCGGCCTTGGCTCCGGCGCCGCCCTGGCGCTATTGTTGGGCTCATTGATCGGAAGTTACTTCAACATTCCCATAGCCGAGCTGCCCGATCAGCAAATGATTTCAGGCCGCGAGATCTCATACTTTGGCATGCATTACATCGTGCCGACGGTGGTCGACTGGCCCGGAACCATTATCGCAGTCAACGTTGGGGGCGGCATGATCCCCGCGCTGATGTCCCTTTACTTGTTGGTCAAGAATCGTTTGTGGGTTCTAGGGTTGGCCGCGACGGCGTGCGTCGGCGGGGTTTGCCATGCTTTGGCGGATCCCGTGCCAGGGGTTGGCATCGCGCTGCCTATAATCGTTCCCTCCCTGACAACAGCCGTCATCGCACTGCTCCTATCGTATCGGCAAGCCGCGCCCTTGGCCTATATCAGCGGCAGCCTCGGTGTTCTCATCGGGGCTGATTTGCTCAATCTCGACAAATTGCAGGGTTTAGGCGCGCCGATTGCCTCGATTGGCGGTGCCGGAACGTTCGACGGAATCTTTCTGGTCGGCATTCTCGCGGTCCTGATTGCAAGCATCTCCAGCCGGACCGGCGGCGATCGCTCGGCATTTGCGACCAGGCGGCCATAAGGCTCAATCTTTTCGGAAACCATAGATTTGCTCCAGCAATACATTGGTATGCGTCCGCACTTTCATTTTCTGCCTTGAACACTATTTGCCGAATTGAGGGGGATAAAAAGCAGGAACTCCATCATGAAACTTGTATTTGCAGCGGTCTTCGCGATCGCATCGATCGTCGGATCCGCTTCCAGCTTTGCGGCACGTGGGTTCGCTCCGGCCGCGCATATTGGATTGCGCGGCATTGCGCATGGATCAATTCCCCGGATACCCGCCTATCACAGCCGGATTCCGGCTCCGCTACCATCGCCCCCGCAGCCACCTGTCATCAACGGGCTGCTGACCCCGAACGGGCTCCCGTAGATGGGTGGTGGGATGTAACCAGTCGACGTCGAGAGATCTGAATGACTTGGCGGAGCAATGGCCGTTGGTTCCGATGACCGATCGGCGCTTGTGCCCGGAGCTGGGACTCGACGCGTGACATGGGGGACTTTGGTGCCGTCGCAGCATTCGAGACGTTGGCTCCCAACAGCACAGCGCCGCCAGCGGCATGCTTGGCAGTCTCGCAATATTAACGGGAGGGAATAGTTCAATCTCGACTCCGGGAGATCTGATCTTCCGCCTGTGCCTCAAAGGGCAGTTGCTGTAGCTGCTCGTCGAAACCGCTTGTGCGGTCATCATCGTGCTTTTCTGGAAATAACGCTTCGAATGGGGCTCGATCAAAATCACGATCCCGCGGATCCACCTGTCAAGCAACGTCCGGCATTCCTAGCGCTATTCCCCTCGATCATACTCCCGATGTTCCTCGCGGTGGTGGATCAGACGATCGTTGCCACAGCATTGCCGACGATCGCAGCCTCCACTGGTAAAGTGGAACGCGCCTCGTGGATCGTCGTGTCGTACCTAATCGCGTCGACCATCGCCGCTCCTATTTATGGTCGGTTGGGAGATTACAATCATGGCTCCGCGGTTGTCCTATAAAGAACGCTCTCGACTATTTTTAAACGGGATGGAGGCACCGAACTGTAACGCTCTCGGGCTGGCCTTATTGTCGTTCGCTTCCGGGGCCACCGACGTGCTGGCCTTCCTCAAGCTCGGTCATTTGTTCACCTCGGCTATGACCGGCAATACAGCGTTGCTCGCCGTCGCAATCGGCCAAGGCCATGTGGCAGCCGCTGGGCTCTCCCTTACCGCGCTTCTCGGCTTTACCTTCGGCGTTGCCTTGGCAACCGTCGTGAATGCCGCGCGGGTCGGGCACTCGGACGCGCCCCGTGATCCCAGCCCCCTCCTCCTGCTCGAAATCCTGTTCCTCGTTGGCTGTACCGCCCTATGGAGTGCAAGACCGGAGCCGATTGAAGGGAGCGTGCTATACGTTGTCGTTTCGCTCTCAGCAGTCAGCATGGGTATCCAGGCGGTGGCCGCACGCACTGTCAATATATCTGGAATCAGCACGATTGTGTTCACAACCGTGGTTATCCGTATCGTTTCAGACATAACCGGCAGAGTTGCCGGCCCCCCGACCAGTCCGACCTTACCGCCGAGTATCGCATCCGGTCTCGCTGCGTTCCTCGCCTACGGTTGCGGTGCGTTGACGGCGGGCATAGCGGACTCACGGCAAATCTGGCTCGTGATATGGATCCCCGTCGCCGCAGTGATTTTGGCGCTGGCCGTGTGGGAACTCGCCGGCAAGCGCGAAGGCAGGACGGCTTAAAGAAGAGAGTCTACCTCCGTAAACGTTGTGTGGCGCCCAAGATTGCGATGGTCGTGGTGTTGTGTTCGCATGTTGGGAACTGGTGATGTCTCGCTCTGGCGGTTCGGCGATTGCACGGAGCACATGCCATCACGGTTCTCCCCAACAGCCAAAAAAATTGCGATCAGTTGCGCATTCCGAAAACAAAATAAGCAAAAATCTCCGAGCGCGGCATCGAGTCTCACCTAGATAGGTAGCTAATTAGATCAAGGCTAACCAGGACGGTGGATCAAACGCCATGCCAATCCCGCCCCGATGGCCGCGGCCGCAGCAGGATCGGCAAGTACTCTTTCCTTCGCCAGGGGTTGCTCACGCAGGGCGAAAGCACCGACCGA
This sequence comes from Xanthobacteraceae bacterium, assembly GCA_035300505.1. GTDB lineage: Bacteria > Pseudomonadota > Alphaproteobacteria > Rhizobiales > Xanthobacteraceae > VAZQ01. The sequence goes on along the minus strand of DATGVJ010000548.1, from coordinate 9,193 downwards.
TTCTGAGCGGGGTCGTGCCGGCTCTGTCGGCTGACGTACCACAGGAGCGCCCAGTGCCACGACCCGTTCTGACACTCGTCAAGACTTGGCGGCTCACGGCTCCCTATTTCCGCTCGGAGGACTGGCGCGGCGGATGCGGCCTACTCGCTTCCGTGATTGCCATTGAGCTATTCCGCGTCGGAATCAACGTAGCGCTGAACGAGTGGAACAACCGATTCTACAATGCGCTGCAGAATCACAACTGGCATGCGTTCGTCCGCGAACTCCTGTTCTTCTGCTGGCTTGCGGCGGCCTACACCCTGCTTACGGTCTATCAGCTTTACCTCAATCAATGGCTGCAAATCCGCTGGCGCCGTTGGATGACGCAGTCCCTCCTCGGCAACTGGTTGTTTGCCGCCAGCCACTACCGCATGCAGCTCCTGGGCGACGCCGCCGATAACCCCGACCAGCGCATCGCCGAAGACATCAACCTGTTCGTCGACCTCACGTTGTCCATTGGCGTTGGGCTGCTTGGATCAGTCGTGACGCTCCTTTCATTTGTCGTCATTCTTTGGGGGCTGTCCGCGCAGGCGCCCCTTCAACTGTTCGGCATCACACTCTCAATTCCCGGTTACCTGGTTTGGGCAGCGCTATCTTATGCAGCAATCGGAACCCTGATCACGCATTTCATCGGGTGGCGACTAATCGGTCTCAACTTCGAGCAACAGCGGCTCGAGGCCGACTTTCGATTCAATCTTGTTCGTGTGCGGGAGAACGCCGAACAGATTGCATTGCTCCGCGGCGAAGCAGCCGAGCGCAAGCGCCTCTTAGATCGCTTCGGAAGCGTCGTCGTCAATTGGTTTGCGATCATGCGGCGGCAGAAGAAACTGACGTTCTTCACGGCGGGCTACAGTCAAGTCTCGAGTGTGTTTCCATTCGTTGTACTCAGTCCAGCCTATTTTGTCGGCGCCATCCAGCTTGGCGGACTGATGCAAACGGCGGCGGCTTTCAACAGCGTGCAGGGCGCGTTTTCGTTTTTTATCACGATCTATCGGCAACTGGCCGAATGGCAGGCGGTGATCGAACGGCTCAACGGATTCGAACGTGCGATTGCGGAAGTTCGCGCCATTGCAAATGATCCGACGGCGATCCAAGTCAAGGCAAGCGCTGGCCGGAGTGCGATCGAGATCGCTGACTTGTTGGTGCGGCTGCCGAATGGAGTGCCGCTGCTCGAGGCCGATGGCATCATCCTGCGTTCGGGCGATCGCGTGCTGATCACGGGGCCATCAGGCTCGGGCAAGTCGACCCTGTTTCGCGCGATTGCCGGCGTCTGGCCCTGCGGCCATGGCGATATCGTCGTGCCCAGGGGAGCGCATGTGATGATGCTACCCCAGCAACCGTACCTTCCGATCGCATCGCTTATGGCGGCGGTGGCCTACCCGGCAGAGCCGGAATCCTTTGGCGCTGAGAGGCTGGCTGACGTGGTCATGGCTGTGGGGCTGGGCACGTTGGTGGGGCGGCTTGAGGAGGAAGCTCATTGGAATCGCGTACTATCTCTGGGCGAACAGCAGCGCCTCGGCCTGGCTCGCGCGATCCTGCACGTCCCGGACTACCTCTTCCTCGACGAGGCAACCGCTTCGCTCGATGAGCCAGCGGAGGCGGCGCTCTACAGACTCCTTCTGCAACGGCTCCCTGCCACTACGATCATATCGATTGGCCATCGGTCGACCCTGGCGACGTTCCATTGTCGCCGCCTGTCATTCGTGCGCGAAGGCAACCGGATGCAGCTGCGCGAATCCGGAGCCCGTGAACCAATCCGTCACCGCGACGGTGAACCGGCCACGTAACTCATCGAAGATAGGATCTGCCATCAGCCTTTGGGTCCAGGAACGACGCGGCGCTCGCCGCTTTTCGGAGAGAGCAATTACTGTCCTTGAGGCTCTCGTCATCGCGCTTGCTATTCGCAGCTTTCTGTTTCAGCCGTTCAACATTCCGTCAGGATCGATGGAGCCAAGGCTCCTTATCGGTGACTATTTGTTCGCATCAAAATTCAGCTATGGCTTCAGCCACGCAGCATCAAGATATTGCATATTGCAAAAAAATACTTTGCGACCGACCGGTCGCGTGGCGATTTGGGCAAGATGTATCCAAGCGGGGCAATATCGAGAAAGTTACTTGTCATGACCCGTCCATATTACGCTCTGGCGCAAAAACATATGAAGGCTACCATGTTCATGTTGACGAAACAGGCTGCGATCACGATTGCCACGACGCTGGGGATCTCGCTTGGCGTCTCGTTGGCGGTTCCGGCCCTCGCTGGGCCGGCGCAATCGAACTCCGCAATGGAGAGCCACACCACTCCTCTGCAGAGTGGTGATCTTGTTCGGCTGCGTTCGGGTGGTCCATTGATGATCGTCAAGAATGTCCAAGGCGATCAGGTGATCTGCTCTTGGAGTGAGGAAGATGGAAAGCTTCAGTCTGACAGCTTCCCCATCGCCATGCTCACTGCGCCAGCCACGATACCTCGGGAAGGCCCAGAATCTACAAGAAAGGCGAACGGGAACTGATCAATACTACGGGACGCACAGCACGTCAGGACGCAACCGCGCTACTTAGAAGCAAGAATTCTTTCGGGGCCGGCGTCTCTAGAAATCACAAGGGCGAAGTCGTCGAGCGCGATCTCTCGATGGGAGTCGATGCGGGCATGGGCGAGCAGGATTGGAGTTCGTTCCATGAACTTGCACGGAAGAAAGCCGGGCTGGCCTAATTTGCTGCGCCTATTTTCAAAGTCCCCGTCATCTCACAGACAGGAGCCTCGCTTGTCACTTCAACCGTTCATCGCGACGCCGAAATTCGAAGAGTACAAAAAATCAAGAATCACTATATGCTGGAGCGCTTCTGCCTGTGCAACAAAACATCGAGAATGCTGATTACAAAGGGAGAACTCGCATGAAAGCAATCATCCGCAGTAGAATTTTGTTCCTCGTTGGCGGCGTCGGTTTAATTGCATTGGCGGCGCCCGCTGCTCATGCGCAACTTCCCGTCGTTCCCTTGGCGGAAGCCTGTTATGCCAAATGCGACATGATTCGGGCTAATTGCGCTCAGCGGCCCACGCTGACTGCAAGAAACAGATGCGAGCGCAATGCGATGCGCTGCACCCGCGGATGTCAGATCAAATATGGATGATCCTTGGTGCGTTCGCGTAAATGCGGAAGCCTGGGCAATGCCGCTAAGTTCAAAGCGGGCTTATCGTCGACCTGTTCGCCAAAGAAAGCGTGGCAGACGTCTATTGCGTGATTTTGAGTGAGCCGGAAACTGTACTTCCACTGGTGTCGCGATCCGGTAGACGATCATCCTGGTGCGGCGATGTGAGACATGTCGCCAATGGAGACCCATGTGCTCGATCAGCCGTCGAAGGATACGGAAAAATCCGCGCCGGGTTGGCGATTCCTGAAACTGCTCGGATATCGCGAGGCACCCGGCGCCGGGGCGGGCAAAGGCAAGACAGGAAGCCGCACGCCGAAGGAGCCGGAGGAGCGCAAACACCAGTTTGCGACCTGGTACATCTTTGCGGCCTTCCTCGGCGTGATGTTGGTCCAGCTGCTGTGGCTGCGCCTCATCCAGGTCGACACCATTCCGTACAGCCAATTCGAGCAGCTCCTCGACGAGAACAAGATCGCGGAAGTGCTGGTCGGACAGGAGACCATCGAGGGGACCCTGAAAGAGCCGTTCCCGGACGGCCGAAAAATGTTCAACACGATTCGCGTCGAACCCGAGCTCGCCGACAAGCTTCGGGTTCACGGCGTCGTCATCACCGGCGCGCCGTCGTCGACCTTTCTCTCCACCATCCTGTCCTGGGTGCTGCCGATCTTCATCTTCTATCTGATCTGGACCTACGGGTTTCGCCGCATGGCGGAACGCCAGGGTATCGGGGGCCTGATGTCGATCGGCAGGTCGCGCGCCAAGGTCTATGTGGAAACCGACACGAAGGTCACCTTCAAGGGCGTGGCCGGCGTCGACGAGGCCAAATTCGAGCTGCAGGAAGTCGTCGCCTTCCTGCGCGATCCCACATCGTTTGGGCGGCTCGGCGCGCGCATCCCGAAGGGTATTCTGCTGGTGGGGCCTCCAGGTACCGGCAAGACGCTCCTGGTGCGGGCAGTAGCCGGCGAAGCCGGCGTGCCGTTCTTCTCGATCTCCGGCGCCGAGTTCGTCGAGATGTTCGTGGGCGTCGGCGCGGCGCGCGTTCGCGATCTGTTCGAGCAGGCGCGGAAGGCGGCGCCCTGCATCATCTTCATCGACGAGCTAGATGCGCTCGGGCGAAGCCGCGGCCCTGGCGCGTTCGGCGGCTACGACGAGAAGGAACAGACGCTCAACCAGCTCCTCGCCGAGCTCGACGGGTTCGATCCGATGACCGGCGTGATCCTGATCGGCGCCACCAATCGACCGGAGGTGCTCGATCCCGCCTTGCTGCGGCCCGGCCGTTTCGATCGCCAGGTGCTGGTCGACCGGCCGGATCGTTCGGGCCGGCTGGAGATACTGAAGGTCCACGTGGCCAAGATCCGACTCGCGAGCGGCGTGGACCTCGACCAAGTCGCCGGACTGACCACCGGCTTCACCGGCGCCGACCTTGCCAACCTGGTCAACGAGGCCGCCATCGTCGCGACTCGGCGCGGCGCCGAAGCGGTGACGCTGGCCGACTTCAACGCGGCTATCGAGCGCATCGTGGCGGGGCTGGAAAAGAAGAGCCGCGTTCTGGGCCAGGAGGAACGCCGCCGCGTCGCCTATCACGAGATGGGGCACGCGCTGGTCGCCGCAAGCCTTCCGGGCGTTGATCCGGTGCACAAGGTTTCGATCATCCCCCGCGGCGTGGGCGCGCTCGGCTACACCATGCAGCGGCCGACCGAGGATCGTTTCTTGCTCGCCCGCCACGATCTCGCCAACCGCATCGCCGTGCTGATGGGCGGGCGGGCTTCGGAGGCGCTGATCTTCGACGGCCAGGTCTCCACAGGCGCGGCCGACGACCTGCAGCGTGCGACCGAGATCGCGCTGCAGATGGTCACCCGGTTCGGCATGGACGAGACGGTGGGCCAGCGCACCTACTCAGCCCCGCCGCAGCCGTTCCTGGGGACTCCGGCCGCAGGCGTCGAAGCCTCCGAGACGACCGAGCGCGAGATCGACGTGGCCGTGCGCGACATCATCACGAAGGCCTTCGAGGAGGCGACAGCCATCCTGCGCACGCGGCGGGCCGACCTTGACGAAGGCGGCCGCCTGCTGCTTGCCCAGGAGACTTTGACCGCCGATCAATTCCCCGCGATCCGGCCCCTAACGAAGCAGCCTGAAACGGTGGGCTGACGCGACGACTTCCTGCAGCTCGAACTTTGCCTCGTCTACACCGGGCACCATTGTCTCGGAACCGATGATCGTGATGGCCTTGAAGATCGACGGAAAGGGAAACAAGTGAGAGGTGACAAAAATGGTTGCGTGCATCGCTATGCTGGCTATCTGCTGCACCAGTTTCTCTCACCGCTGGCGAACCAGCGCGACGATGAATATGGCGGCAGCCCGCAAGGGCGCATGCGCTTCCCATCTACGCACTCGACAGCACCACGATAGATTTGTGTTTGTCTCTGTTTCCTTGGGCTGATTTTCGAAGCACCAAAGCTGCGGTCAAAATGCATACACTGCTCGATTTGCGCGGACCTGCATGCATTTCATGTCGCCCACGCGAGGAGATCGTCGTCGTCGGGAGCAAGAATAGGCCAAGTGGCCGCGACATTCATGGCTTCGATCGACGATGGACTAACCTGTCATCGAGTCTGCGGAAGCGTAATTTTCGAATCAGCGATGTGACATTGAAGCGTGGCGTTGTGGGAACTCGAAACCACCCCGATTTCCTTTGGAATCCGCTCTAGAGGGCGTGCAAAACCCCGATCATTGCAATGGCAGCGGTGGTGCTGTCGGTGGGCCTTGTACCTTTCATGAAGCACAGATTGAGCGTTCGTCCGCACGTGCGCCTCTTCAATTCATCAAATTGCATCGAGATGCCCTCAGGAGCCGGGGATGCGTCGGCGGGTGGCGCTCGAATCAGTTCCGCGGCGCCGCGTGGTGAACCCTTTCCTCCGAAAATGGCGCGATCTAATTCAACCTATCATTTAGTAATAAAGCCCACGGGAGCGGCTCTCCACATTTGCTTGCAACCACCGAAGCCCATCGTTCCGCGCTTTCCGGTCGCAGAGCCAGCGCGATCCTCCGACCCACAACCAAGACCTTCGAATTTTACATTCAACGATATCTAGTTGGCGCGGAACAATCGATAGAGCCCGCTTTGCGTCGGGGCTGGCATGGAGATATGCGATCCCTTCATGTTTGGCTTCGGCCGTAAACGCCCCTTCTGCCATCACTTTGAGCGCCATCCTCTGCTCGTCACTGGCCGTAGCCGGAGATTTACGAGCCATGTCTCGCCCTCAGAATCAGACGAATACACGGAATCACAACCGGCAAACGTTGGCGAGCCCACTCAAACCTGCTTAGATTAGGCGTGCTTGGCATTCCTCCTCCCACCAGGCTCGTAGCGGCCGTACTTTCGCCGCCCAAAGGACGGCCGCATCCTTCTTGGCTGGACGCGCGGGCCTATGCCTCGGCCCATCTGATATGAGTGACAGTCGGATTGCATGGGCTCTTTGGAGGCTTTTCGCGCCTGCCGGCCGCCGCTTGAGGCGGCAGCCGCGAGCGTGATCTAGGCTCCAAAACGTCCAAAGCCATATTCTATCAATCAAGGAACGCGGCCCGCCATGCAGTCGTCGATGAATTTGTAATGCGCGTTGATCTCCATGATCGCCCGTTCCTCAGCCAGCCTCTCGCAGGATTCATAAAAACGTGAAGGCAGATCGCCAGGTTCGCGCACGCCGCGCACAGTGAGAGGAGGAATTTTTCCCTCAAGGCAATCGCGCATAAAAGCATCGTGATCTCGTCTTCCACTCGTGGGGCCTGATCCTCGTTGCTCCGAGAGATTTTCGCACGCCGAATAGCTCGGCGCCTGGGCAAACGATGGTGCAGCCGCTGCAAGAAGAAGTCCTGCAGTCATTGCGGAAGTCAAAAGACTAAGTGCTCGCATCTGTCATCTCCGTTGTTAATGTGTTATTTTCTCCCCCACAAGTGCTGTATTTGGGAGCGATAGGGGGCGCTCGTGCAGACACCGAGATTTTTTAGCTCGCGGAGGCGAGCACCGCTTGCTGAGAATTGCTTTTCTTGTGACGTTCTTGCGGCCAAACCACATGGGAGACCCACGGTGACCTCGAGCAGCCTGCTCCCGGTCCCCAGTTGGTCTCCTCCGATCATTGCGTTGGCAAACGAGCCTGTGACGCTGACGAACATCTTGATATCGTGCACTGCAGCCGGTGGCGTTCGAGCCCGCGCATGTCCAGCGCATTGGCGGAGGATCAAATGAACGCAAGATCAAGCCAAACGTAGCAACAACGGCCAAGACCGCTTCTCCAGAATCCCTAGATTAGGTGTGTGCCTGGTATTACTCCTCCCGCCAGGCTTGCAGCGGCCGTCCTTTCGCCCCCCAAAGGACGGCCGCATCCCTCTTCGCTGGACGCACCGGCCCATGTCTTGGCCGACCTGGGTGATAGTCGGATTGCATGTTGCTCGTGATCTGCTTCGGTTCGCCGGACTCTGCGCCTCGCCAAATCAGCATGGCCGCCGCTCTATAGGAAACGCCAGCATTTGGATCGCCGATGTTTTCCAACCAACTCCATTACCTGCCTCTCAGCCCTCTATTCTTCTCGATCCTCGCTGGCGTGCTGCTTGGGCTGTTTTTCCTCATCCAGGTCGGAGCGCTGCGTTATGCCTACATGCGACTCGGGCTTGGCTCTGGCGCCGCTCTGGCGCTCTTGTTGGGCTCATTGATCGGAAGTTATTTCAACATTCCCATAGCCAAGCTGCCCGATCAGCAAATGATTTCAGGTCGCGAGATCACATACTTTGGCATGCACTACATCGTGCCGACAGTTGTCGACTGGCCCGGAACCGTTATCGCAGTCAACGTTGGGGGCGGCCTGATCCCCGCTCTGATGTCCCTTTACTTGTTGGTCAAGAATCGTTTGTGGGTTCTAGGGTTGGCCGCTACGGCGTGCGTCGGCGTGGTTTGCCACGCCTTGGCGGATCCCGTGCCAGGGCTTGGCATCGCGCTGCCTATACTCGTTCCGATCCTGACAACAGCTGTCATCGCGTTGCTCCTATCGTATCGGCAAGCCGCGCCCTTGGCCTATATCAGCGGCAGCCTCGGGACTCTCATCGGGGCTGATTTACTCAATCTCGACAAAGTGCAGGGTTTAGGCGCGCCGATTGCCTCGATTGGCGGTGCCGGAACGTTCGACGGAATCTTTCTGATCGGCATTCTCGCGGTCCTGATCGCAAGCATCTCCGACCGCACCGGCGGCGGTCGCCCGGCGTTTGCGACCAAGCGGCCATGAGGCTTAATCTTTTCTGAGACCATTGATTGGCCCCAACCATACATTGGTATGGGTCCGCACTTTCATTTTCTGCCTTGGTCACTATTTGCGGCAATGAGGGGGATGAAAAGCAGGAACTCCATCATGAAACTTGTATTTGCAGCAGTATTCGCAATCACATCTGTCGCCGGATCCGCTTCCAGCTTTGCCGCACGTGGTTCCGCACCGGCCGCGCACATTGGATCACGTGGCATTGCGCATGGATCAATTTCCCGGACTCCCGCCTTTCGCAGTCGGATTCCGGCCCCGCTACCACCACCCGCGCAGCCACCTGTCATCAACGGGCCGCTGACCCCGAACGGGCTCCCGCCGATGGGTAATGGGTTGTAACCATAGTTCGTCGAAGTCGAGGGAAGGAGCCGTCGCCATTCACCCCGGTTTCGACGCCTTGCTTTTGACAGAGGCCAGCTTGCGATCGGGCCAGCAGAAAGCAAAGGCGGCGACTAACTTCGATAGCTAAAAAATGCATTCCCGCACATCAGGCTCACGCGTTCGGTGAAAGGCGTGCTTGCGCCGGCTCACGGCCCCCACGGATAGTATCGGACCGACGTCATGATCATGTTGTTGTCGGTCTTGGGGGCACCGCCAATGCCCGCGAACGCCTCCTTTCTGATAAACGCGTATTGAGCGCCCGCAGCCACGCGGCCGTAGTCGCCCTTAAAGATGTCCTGCCAGAAGCCGGCCGTAATTTCGGCAAT
>DATGVJ010000547.1:0-16372 GCA_035300505.1 Xanthobacteraceae bacterium | reverse complement strand
TTGACTCCCCTCTGGCCTTCATAGCCCGCGATTACGCGAATGTTCGCCTTGAATACGTTGCGCAGAATGAGGGGATGCTGGTGACTTATTGCGGCCGGGCCAGCCGACCCGAAAATCAGTTCTTTCGATTCGCGCTTGAGCATGTCGGGAAATGACGCTGCAACGCCCGGCCCCTGCCAGAGGCCGCAGAATGAGACGTCCTGGTTCATGCTGCCGATCCAGCCGAACCGGGTGACGTCAAATTTTGCCTGGTCATTGCCCATGAGCGCTTCGAGCGCGGTGGAGGCTGCGATGAGACCGATCTCGACGCCGTCGCGCGCCGTGAGGTTGTAGATGTGGTTGGCGACGCGCAGCGAGCCGGCGCCGGGCATGTTCTTTGCCACAACCGCCGGATTTCCGGGAATGAAGCGCCCGTAGTGCCGCGCCAGCGCGCGGCCGTAGGTGTCGTATCCGCCACCCGGCCCGTAGCCAATCTGGATGGTGACGGTTTCGCCTTTGAAATCTGTGGTTTGGGCGGCTGCCGGCCCTAAGAAAACGAGCAGAAATAAGAGCGGGGAGGCGAGCCGGAGGACCAACAGGCCGGTGCCGAAATACTCGTCTTCACGAAGGTTATGTGACATCATGGCCTTCCTTAAAGCCTGTGTGTGGCGGATGCTATCTGCATTTCCGCGATCTTACCGACCTCATGGTGAGGAGCCGCGCTCTTCGCGCGGCGTCTCGAACCATGCAGGCCGGGGCCTAGGCCGCGTCCTTCCGGCGCCTTAGCCGGCGCGAGACGGCCGCGTGAAGAACGCGGCCTCCTCACGGCGGCTTGGCGCCGCGGGACGAGGTCCGAGTGAGGCGGCGATCGTTTTCTGACGCAGTAGTGCTAAAAGAGGCCGGAGAGGGACCATGACGAGATTGACCAGATTTGCTTGTGCGGCGCCGACAATTTTGATGATTGTTGCGACGACGTGTCACCCTGCGGCAGCCCAAACCGATGCTGCGGCGAATTTCCCCCACAAGCCCATCAGGGTCATCGTTCCGTTCGCGGCCGGTGGCGGCAACGATATTTTTGCCCGCCTGGTTGGAGCCAAGCTGCAGGAAATCCTCGGCCAGTCATTGATCATCGAGAACAGGCCCGCAGCTGGCGGCCGCGTTTCGGCTGAGTTTGTCGCCAGCCAGCCTGCCGACGGCTACACGCTCTTTGTGGGTGCAAGCGGCGTGATGTCGATCGCCTCGGCGGTCTTCCCTAAGCTCAACTACCATCCGACCAAAAGCTTCATTCCGCTGAGCATGATCGCGAATTTCCCGCTGATCATGACGAGCCAAACCACGATCGCGCCCAAGACCGTGTCGGAACTTGTCAGCTATGCCAAGGCCAATCCCGGCAAATCGAACTACGCGACCACATCTCCTGCCTTCACGATCGCGTCCGAACTTTTGAAGCTAAAGACCGGGATGCCCGGTGTCGCCATTCCGCTAAAGAGCAGCGCCGAAATGATTTTTTGCGTGATCCAGGAACATTGCCTGATCGCGATTGCGGACGGGCCGCCCGCGATCCCGCAAATCAAGGACGGCAAGGTCCGCGCGATTGCGGTCACGGGTTCGGAGCGTTCACCTGAACTGCCCGACGTGCCCAGCATGGCGGAAGCCGGATTCCCGGAAGTGAACACCAAACTGTGGGCAGGATTCTTCGCGCCCGCCGCGACGCCGCCGGCAATCGCCAAAAAGCTCGAAGTGTCATTGCAACGCGCGATCCGCGATCCGGACGTGAGCGCCAAGCTGCGCGCCATGGCGGTCAACCCGGGCGGCACGCCGTCGGATGCGTTCCGCCAGATGATCGACGCGGACATCGAGTCGTACGTGCACGTCGTCAAGGCGGCGAACCTGACGTTCGAATAGTGCGGGTTGTTGAAACGGATCGTCGTCGTTTGTAGGGGCAGCCCTCAAAGGCGTTAGGTTAAGGGCGCGGATCGTAGGATGGGTAGAGGTAAAGCGCGTTCTTCACGCGATTTACCGAAACCCATCAACCCCACGGGCGCAAAAATGATAGGCTTCGGCTTGTGGTTGATGGGTTTCGCAAGGGCTCAACCCATCCTACGATGCTCACCTCCGCGACGGCAGATAGGTCTTGAGATATTCCAGAATCATCGCCCGCTCGGCCGGCGTGACCCGCAGTCCGTAGCCGGTCATCTCCTCGATTGTTCCGTTCCAGCCCTCTTCGCTACGACCGTTGATTGCCACCATTTCGACGTCGTGGCAGCTGCCGCAGACGCGCTCGACGAGGGCGCGGTTGGGGCCTTCAGGGAGCGTTGGCTGTGCGTTGGCGCGCACGACGATGCCCACAAGCACGGTGCCCAACAGGACTGCCAGCACATACGAAGTCTCAATTGATCTAGCCTTCATCGCAACCGTTCTCCTCGCCACATTGCCATCACGGGGGCCTCAACAAACCCGCAATACCGGTTAGCATAGCGGCGCAAAAATCGCTAAGATCAATTCGATTGTATTCACGCGCTGAGGTTTTGATGCCGTAACGTAAATGCGGGGAATCTCATCCCCCCTAGGGAGAATGCCCATGAAGAAAACGCCTGTGAAAAAAATCTGGTTGCTGGCCGCCGTACTGGGTCTCGCGCCCACGGTGGGGTTGGCCCAGACGATGGATGATCTGCTCAATGACGGGCGGAACCCCGATAATGTCCTGACTCAGAGCATGGGTTACAAGCGGCATAATTACAGCCCGCTCAATCGGATCAACAAAGGCAACGTCAAGCGCCTGGTGCCGGTCTGGAACATCAGCCTGCAGAATGAGATGGGCGAGATGGCGGCGCCGGTCGTCCACAACGGCGTCATGTATGCCATCAACGGCCGGTGGACTTATGCGATCGACGTCGAGTCCGGCCGGCAGATCTGGCGCACGCCGGTTCAAATCGAACCCGGCATGACGCGCCAGACCAATGCGTTCAACCGCGGCGCACCGGTGATCTACAACGGCAAGCTCTTTCGCGTGACGGCCGACAATTATCTGGTCGCACTCGACATGAAGACAGGGCGCGTCGTCTGGACGCAGAAATATGCCGATTGGAAGGAGGGCTATTACTCCACCGGTGCACCGATCATCGCCAATGGTGTGTTGATTTCCGGCATGTCGGGCGGCGAGTATACGACGCGCGGCTTCCTCGACGGATGGGATCCGGAGACCGGTACGAAACTCTGGCGCCGCTACACCATCCCGGCGCCGGGTGAACCGGGCTCCGACACCTGGCCGGCCAACAGCGACGCCTGGAAATTTGGCGGCGGCCCGACCTGGCGTTCCGGCTCCTACGATCCCGAACTCGACCTCGTCTATTGGGGCACCGGCAATGCCGAGCCCTATGATCCACGTCCGCGACAGGGGCTCGACAGTCTCTATACGTCGAGCGTGCTGGCAATCCGGCCGAAGACCGGCGAAATCGTCTGCCACTACCAGTACACGCCGAACGACGTTTATGACGTCGACGCCACAGACGAACACGTGCTCGCCGATCTCACCATTAACGGCCAGATGCGCAAGGTGATGATCCAGTCGAACAAGAACGGCTTCATGTATGTGCTCGATCGCACCAATTGCAAACTGATTGAGGCGCACCCCTATACGCGAGTCAATTGGGCGTCGAGTATCGATCTTGCGAGCGGCCGGCCGCAGCTTACCGGTGTCTACAAGGACTTCCTGGCGGGCGACGAAGTCTCGATCTTCCCCTCGCGCGGCTCGAATGCCGTGCCGTTGGCCTTCAATCCGAACAAGGGATTGATCTATGCGGCGCCATGGGATGTGCCGCGCATCCAGAAACTTGCGCCGCCGCGGCCGCAGATCCTCGGCGAAGGATCGACCGGCGTGATCGCGCGCAATCCGGAAATCAAGCCTGGCGAGGTCGTCGGCTATTTCATCGCGTTCGATCCGATCACCGGGCAGAGGAAATGGCAGCAACCACTGGCGGACCTCGCAAGCTCGGCCGGCATGCTGGTCACCGGCGGCGGGCTCGTGTTTACGGGCAAGCTTACCGGCGAAGTCGTCGCACTTGACGAAGACACCGGCAATACGCTCTGGCAGTTCAAGACCGGCTCAAGCGTCAACGCTAACCCGATTACGTTCACGCACAAGGGACAGCAATATGTCTCCGTCGCGTCCGGTCTCGGCGGTCAGCTGGCCGGCCGCATCGCGGGGCCAAAGGTGCCGCGCGGCGGCTCGATGTGGACGTTCGCGCTGATGCCTGAGCAATGACGCCGAAGTGAGAATTGCGAATCTGTTTTTCCGGATTCGAAGCTTTCGGTACTCATAGCTGGAGCCCACTGCGCCTTGTGAGCACTGGCATCGGCACGACGCAATAAAATGAGAGAAGAATTCAGCGGCGGACCCGGCCGGGAAGGCCGGGTCCGCGGGCCTTGATTGGTAGCAATTATCCTCCGAGGGCTTGGAGGAGTTTCGTCCCATTAGGCGATCCCCATCCGGTGCAGGGATCCCAGCCCGATTTGGCCAAATAGGCACCGTTGGAGCCTGACGTAATATCCTTGAAACAACCCTTGCCGACCAAGGACCCGTAGAGCAGTGGATTCAGGAAGCCAACCGGTTGACCTAGCTTTTGGTTCATGAGCGCGATCAGACCGGCCCACAAGGGTGCGACCGCACTGGTTCCGCCGATCACGAACTCTTGCCCGTCGACACGGACCTGATAACCCGTCGCCGGGTCAGCATCTCCGCCGACGTCCGGAACGCCGCGGCCCATGGGACCGCCCGGGTTCGCCGATCCTGGGATTCCGGTTACGCTTTGGTAGGCGGGCACCGGGAAGAAGTCACTGACGCCGCCGCCAGTGGCACTGTCAATTGATTCATTCCAGACAACTTCACTGGAGATTGCAGTGCCGGTAGCGATAACCTTCGTGCCTCCACAACCCAGCGCAAATGGGCTTGATGCCGGGAAGTCCACGTGCTCCTTGCCGTCGCCCACGCCGTCGCCCGAACCGTTGTCTCCAGACGCGCAGCAGACCGTCACGCCGAGTGCCGCGGCAGTTTGAAGCGCCTGGTCGAACGACGTCATCGCCTGAGTGGTCCAGTTGATTTCCGCGCCGCCCCAACTGATCGAGATGACCGACGGCTTGTTCGTCGTGTCGTGAACCGCCATGGTGAGGGCATCCAGGAATCCCTGGTCGGTATTTGGCGCGAAGTACACCGCGATGAGTGCCTTGGGGGCGACTGCAGCCGCTACCTCGATGTCAAGCATCACTTCGCCATCGTCGCTATCAGAGGTGGAGGGTTTGTTGGTTGCGCCATCGACCCTGACGGTTTTGACCTGCGGTGCGGGGATGCCGAGCTTCCTGAAGTAAGCGCCGATATCCACGTTGCGATAGCCGCCGCCGAGTTCGATGATGCCGATGCACTGCCCGGAACCGTCGAGCCCGGATGGAAAGCTGTAGAGTTTTGCCAGATCCGGCGGCGCGAATGAGCCGGCGGGACCCGCGTGCGGCCGGAGTCCCTGTAATGGTTTGCTTCGTTGAAAATGCGGTTTCGCGACAGGCCGATTGTCGATTCCGAATATGCCTTCAATGATGGGCGCCAATTCGGCAGGTACTGACAACTCGCCCGTTCGACCGCGATAGGTTCCGCCGTCGTGCTCGTGTTGCTGGATTGTCGCGCGGAAGGCTTTGGCGAAGTTCCCGGCTGTGCCGGAGAGAAAAACGCTGCGCCTTGCGAGCGAGGTCTCGATCACGATTAGGCCGTTGGCTTTTGCGAAGGCTTCGACTTTCGCTATGTCGGCGGGGTCGGCGCCATGATCGGCCGCGTATTGTTCGCGCGTGAGGTATTTTCGCTTTGTGGGCGCTTGGTCCGAGTGGAAGCCGTTCGCCGCCAGGCTCCCAAGCATGGTCCTACGTCGGACTCGGACGGTCACTTCAAATCGCTCGTCTGATGGAACCGACCCGACAGCACGCGCCCCATGCAGCGGGGCGGCGCGATCACTACCGGCTATCACTATATAATTTGCAGCATTGGGCATTGTTTAATCCTCCAAATGGAATTGGACCTCCTCCGAGACGGAGGTCAGGGGAAACACGGCCGTCTCGGCGGCCCAGATATCTTCGTCCCCAAGCCGAAAGCCACGAATCGATTGCCCGCTGCGCAAACGATAAATGCAGCGGTCGTCAACAAGATGTTGTTCTGTCTTGCGTCATCCCTTGGACGACGACAATTGTGATTCGCAGTCGTACGGTTTCAGGAAAAGCCAATTATTAGAATCTTTTTGCAGCACTCCTACTTGGCGACCGACGTCAACGTTCAGTCGCGTATTCGCACGATCGGAAGGCCACTGCACAATTGTCGATTTGCGTCGGACGTTGGATTGGCGCGCTGTCGATGTGGCCATCCGCGTATATTGTGGTTGCCAACCGCGCTAATCTGGCCCGATTGAGCGCTTGCAGTAAATCATCCTCAGGTACTGGGACCTTGGCTGGGAACAGCGTCTTCCGCGATCGTCCATGACGCAAGTCGTTCTGACGTGGAAAGTTCTCTGCCGCGTAGCTGCACCATTACTTCTCCGCGCGGATCGCTTCGTATTTCTGCACGATCGACTTCGGCGTTGCGTAAATCTCGCGCACCGCCTCCTCGACCTCTTCACCTGTGATCGGGCCGTCGATTTCCAGGCCGCCGCGGCGGGCGTCCTCGCGAAACTCATGATCCTTCATGGTGGCGTCGAAGGCGCGCCGCAGCGCTTCGAGCCGCTCCGGCGGCACGCCGGGCGTGGTTGCGACCGGGCGGCCCATCTTTTGCGCACCGAAGGCGAGGGTGAAAATCTTGCGTGTCGCGTCGTCGCGCGCGAGATCGGCGACCAGCGGCACGTCAGGGAGTTCCGGATGTTTGCCCATGCTGAGCTGTAACAAGACATTGATCTGCTTTTGCTCGACCCAGTTAGGACGCGCCGATTTGACCGCTGCCCAAGTGAAGCTGCAGTAACCGTCGAGTTCGCCGCGTTCCATTGCAATACCGACGGCCCCGCTATCCGGATAGCCGAGCACCGTCTTGAAGCGGGTGCGGAGCGTGACGTTGAGCAGCTTTGCGAAATAGTTGCTTTCGGCCGAGGCGCCGGTGGAACCAACAGCGACCTCGCGTCGCTTGGCGTCGTCGATCGATTTCACGCCACTCCGGCCCCAAGTGATACAGGTCGCAACGTCGCGGTTGAGGCTGCCGATCCATCCAAACTTCGACACGTCATAACGGGCCTGTTCGTTGCCATAGAGCGGCTCCGTAACGAGGCTGCGTGAGGGATGTGCGATCACCGTGCCGTCACGGGCGGCAACATTGTAGAGATGATTGAACATTACGATGCCGCCTGCGCCCGGCATGTTTTCCGGCACCATGGTGGGCCGTCCCGGAATGTATTTGCCGATGTGACGCGCGAGCAGCCGCAGGTAAAGATCGTTTCCGGTGCCGACGCCGTAGCCGACCAGCATGCGGATTCGTTTGTCTTTGTAAAAGCTTTCGACCGATGCGGTGGGTTGCGCGTGGGCAGGCGCAGCGGCAAAACCCAGCAGCGTCAGGGCGAGCGCAAGTGTTTTCATCGGGTCTCTCTGGGCTACGTGTTTGCCATCATATGCCGTATCGCGAGATAGCTGAACGTCATCGATGAGGCGAGTGAAAGGCCCGCCTGGTAGCCGACGCCATGTTCGGTCGTGGCGGCCACATTGCCGGATGCGTAAAGGCCGGGAATAGCATGCCGTCGCTGGTGGATGACCTGGCCGTTGCTGTCAGCGAGCAATCCTACCGAGGCTGATCCCGTCGGATGGAGTTCGACGCCATAGAAAGGGGGCTTCTCGATCGTACCGAGGCTCGCATTGCCGCCAACTGTGTTGGTCCCAACTGCGTTGGGGCCAACTTCGTTGGTTCCGCGCTGCGCTTTGGCAGAGGCAAGCTTCCATTGGTTTTCGCCGCGGTGGAAATCCGGGTCGACGCCGGCGTGTGCAAATCCATTGAAACGTTCCGTGGTCGCAACGAGCGCATCGCTGTCGATGCCGAGTTTGGCACCCAGTTCAGAGAGCGTTGCGGCGCACGGCACCGATTTTGGCGCCGGATCCCCCGCAAGCTGATTGGCAAAGGAGTAGGCGTTCAAATATTGCGAATCGAAAATGAGAAATGCCGGGAGATTTGGATATTCGTGTCGCTTGGGATCGAGATAGCGGAGTTCCGGTACGATCCCTTGAAAGAACGTCTCGTCGGCGAAACGTTTGCCGTATTTATTCACCACCATGGTGTGCGGGCTGCACAGTTCGACGATTCCGGCGTGCACGCAGGTGCCGGGCTGGCCCGCTACGTCCGACGCAATGGTGTAGGAGAGCATGACGCGCAGGCTGTTCTGGATCTTGTGCAGGATGCCGCCGATCTCGGCGCCGAACACAAGGCCGTCGCCAGTGAGCGACGCCAGCGACAGGCTATCGGGCTCCTGGTCGATGCCGGGGATTTGTTCGAAATCCCGGCTCATCTCGGCATTGGCGCTGTAGCCGCCGGTCGCAATGATCACGCCCTTGCGCGCCGCAATGGTCTCGCCGGAGCGCATGACAACGCCGGTCACGCGCTTGTTCTCGAACGCGAGACGCTCGACGTGCTGGTTAGTCAAGACCGGAACTCTGCGCGTGCGCAGCGCATTGAGGAAATGACAAATCAACCCGAGCCCCTTGCCGCGCATGTCGCGCTCTTTGCGCTCACGTACGAGGTCCACGTCCCAGCGCGAGAAATTGTTGATGCCGCCCCAGGCCACTTGCTCCTCGGCAGTGACGAAACACGGTACATCATGCGGCGTGAGCACGCGCTCCCGCCAGTCGCCAAGTTCGAAGCCGGAAATCAATTCGACTTCAAGGGACCGGCCGCTCGCGCGCGTGCCGGGAGCGGTGCCGAAATAATGGTCCGTGATGCCACGCACGAGACGAAAGCGCACGCCGCACCTTTCAAAGAACCGCAGGGCCTCGTGCCCGCGGTCGACGAATGTCAGCATGCGAGCCTCGTCGAGAAAACCTCCCGAGAGAAAGTGCATATAGGCGATGACGTCGTCGCGATTGTCGTTCAGCCCAGCGGCTGAAGCGAGATGGTTGAGTCCGACCCAGATCAGTCCATAGGAATTGACCGTGCCGCCGCCAAGAAGTGACGCCTTTTCAAGAACGATAGGCTGCAAACCCAATTCGTAAGCGGCAAGCGCGCCGGAGAGCCCGGCGATGCCGGAACCGAGGATGACGACGTCGTAGTCTTTTTCGGTCATTGATTCATAACTTAGCCCGTCACCCTGAGGCGCTCATCACATAAGCCGGCGTAAGCCGCCTTATGTGATGAACCTCGAAGGGAGACGTCCCGTGGTCTTTCATCCTTCGAGGCTCGTCCACGCAAGTCAGCGGCAGCTGACTTGCGTGGACGAGCACCTCAGGATGACGGTCTTGGATTTGGTGTTGGGTCAACATCACTTCGTGCCGAACCTTCTTTCCGTCGCACTCAAAAATCCCTCCGCCCTCAGCCCATCGATCAGGCTCGTGTCGATATAGTCGGAGAGATTTCGGCTGGCACCGGGAGGGGCCACGGCCGCGAGAACGTTTTCGGCACCTTTGACGTCGATTTCCGCATGGAGCGGCGTCTCGGCCTTGAAGTTGGCATAGCCCTGATCGATGATCTTCTGGTCCGTGACCTTGAGTTCCCGGGCGAGCACTTGCTTGGCGCGCTGTTCATCCTTCAGGGCCAGATGGTTGCCTTCGATGGTGGCTTTGAGAAAGCGCACGAGCGTGTCGCGATTGGAGTTGATATAGCCACGATCGACGGTGAGCCCGCTATAGAGCCATGGAATGCGCTCCGCAAAGAGGTCCGAAACGATACGTAGTCCCATGCTGATGGCCTGGGTGCGTTGCGGTTCACCCAGCACGCTCGCCGCGATCGTCCCGTTTCGCAATGGCGTGAGGCGATCGGTGCCAATCTCCTTCACGATGACATCCTGACGCGTCATGCCGAGACGCTGCAGGACGAGCGATGTCGCCGAGTCGCTTTCCGAGCCCTCGCTGCTGATGCCAAAGACGCCACCTTTGAGTTCTGCATTGGTCTTGATGTGGGACGCTGCGAACATGGTCGTGCGGATGAGGTTGCTGAGCGAGCCGATGTTTCGCAGGTCGCCACCTGCCAGATTGGCGCGTATCACCGACGACATGCCGACATGGATCAGGCGCACCCGTCCGGATTTGAGTTCCGGGCCGGATTCGCGGCCGCCGACCATGTGAACGATTTCAAGCTTGAGCCCCTGGGCTTCATAGAAGCCTGCGTCCTGCGCCACCCAGATGGCGAGGAATGTATTGGCGGGTGCGGCCTCGCCAACCCGGAAGGGAATGAGTTGGGCATTGGCTTGATTGATGTAACCTGGCATTCCAATTATCGCGGCCAGGATCGCGATTATCACAATGGTGATCGAACGCATTTTGTTCTCCCCTTGCGAAACCTACGATGTCATCGGCTCTTGCTGATATTGACGTCGGTGTTGAAACAGATCGGCTGCCTGTAGCCCTTCGACACCGTCACGATGTTCGGATTGTCGTCGCGCAACGCCTGGAACAACGGCTCGGTGGCACGCCAGAGATTATTGACGGGCGCGTCGTGGTGGGCCGGAATGTAAACGTCGGGCTTGTAGGCGCGGGAGTGCTCAATCGCCTGCTCGATCGTCGCCGAATTGAGATAGGCGGCCGATACGGCAATCAGGCCGACATCGACACGGCCGGCGCGCGCCATCGCTGCCTTCTCGAAATCTGTCACGCGGCCGGCGCTGTCACGATAGTAGATGCGGAAGCCGTTATCGAGCGTGATCAGATAAGCGATGGTGCCCTCCGTGCGCACGCGGCTATCCGACGTGCCGCGCTGGCGCAGAACGGCTTGTTCGGCGATCTGTTCCGGTGTTGGTGCTTTGGTCGTAGCCTTGAGCGCAGCGTCGAAGGCGCCGACCAGCGATGCAGGCGGATCGCCATGGACGCCAAGTATCGGTTCGATGGTGAAGGACCCGAGGCCAAATGTTTCGCCGCCACGTCCGGTGACGGTGCGCACTTGAGCAGCACTGACAGCTTGTGTCGCAAGCTTTTCGGTCGTGATCGGTGCGCCGACAATCGTCGCCCCGGTGCGCGCGCCAACGGAAGCTGCGTCCGACATGTGATCGAAATGACCGTGACCGATCAGGATCGCATTCGCCTTGGCGACGTCAGCTGCCTTGAATCCGAGTGATGGGTAGAGGCCGCCACGATCGAAATAGGCATCGAGCAGGACGATCTGCCCGTTGTAGACAAGCTCGAAATTGGAATAGCCGGTCCAGCGAATGGCGAGCGTGCGGGGATTTTTCGGCATCGGCCCGCCGGTGGAGGCGAGTTGATCCGCCACGCAGCCTGGATCGCGCGGTTCGTTGGCGGTAGCCGTATCGAGCGCCGGAATGCGATCGGAGCGCGGATCCTCGAAAGGACGCGCTTGGGCCGCAACAGTGAACGCGGCGAGCGATATGGCGAGCAGGGCCTTGTGTTTCATACGCAATAACATGATCGAGCGCATCGTAATCTCCCGGCGTGTTTGAATTTTTGGGGCGAGAAAGGCCAATCGCAGCTGAATGTCGGGAGCTTAAACGGCACGCGCCCCCGCCGCAATCGGCAGGGGCGCGTCGTTTGTTCGCGGTGCCCGGCGGCTCCGCGGGATAATCGGTTTAGTCCACGATCGGCTCCACCTTGACGGCCGCGGCGCCATGGTTGTTGCCGACCCAGAACACCGGCGGCGTGACGTTGTTGTCAACGAATACACGGCGGATGTTGGTGGCATGCGGCAGCGGATATTCGATGAACTTGCCGGTCGTGATGTTCATGCGAAGGATGCGGTCGGCGTTCATGCCACCGGTCCAGACGTAGCCGTCCTTGGCAGTTGCCGCGTCATAGGGCGAGAAAAAGCGGCCAGGTACTTCCCATTCCTGGAATTTTTCCGTCGCGGTGTCGAACATGCCGATGCGGTCGCCGTAGAATTCGCCGAACCATAACCGGCCTTCGTCGTCGAGGCGGCCACGACGCGGACGCGAACCGCGGGTCGGGGTCTGGAACAATGACATCTGACCAGTCTGGGCGTTAATCTTGCCGATGTGCGCGCCGCCGAAATTCAGGAACCAGAGATTGTTCCCCTTGTCGGCGAGGATCTGGTAGGGCGCGCCCGGACCATTCGCGAACGGCTCGAACAGTTCGGTGTTGCCTGTGGAGACGTTGATCCGATAAACGCCGCGCCGCGCCGGGTCCTGGATCCATATCCTGTTATCGACGGTCCAGTTCTGCGGGCCGATCAAAGCCGTCTGCGAATCCGGCTTGATCATGTTCGGCGGAATCTGGAACATCTGGAACTGCTGGGTCTTGACGTCGAACTTGGCGGTGCCGGCCTGGAACATCAGGCCGAGCCAGAGATTGCCCTGCGGGTCACTTTCGAGATCGAGCGCGCCCGTCGGCCAACCTTCGCGCTGCATCGGAACCTTGAAGCTCGTGTGCTCAAGGGTCTTGGTGTCGAGACGGCCGAGAATTTGTCCGCTAAAATCGCTGTGCCAGACGATGCCATCCTTGTCGGTGATCACGTCATGCGGCTGGATGGTTGCTTCGGGCAGGTCATATTCGGTGATGACGACCTTGGTGCCTTCACCGCTGACGCGGGGCAGGGTCTTGAGTTCATACTTCGGTTCGCCGGTGCTGCGGTTGATGCTGGCGAAATAGGCTGCCACCTTGTCGGCGTTCGGCACGAACCGGTTGATGTCGCGGACTTCGGCACGGATTTGTGGCTTTGCGTGGAAGCTATTGTTGGAATATTGCGCCATCCTCTTGATAGTCTCGAGGAACTGGTCGGCATTGTGGGTCGACATCAGAATGCGTTCGACGGTGTGGCAGTTTGTACAGCCGGTGAGCGCACGCTTCTGGCTGTCGTCGCCCGGCACACTCATGATCCATTCCTGGTTGCTGAGCTGCGCCGCGAGGTTCTTGGTCTTGACCAGTTTGACGTCGAGGTTCGCAGGTGCATTGTCCGCGACCGTGACCGACTTCGGACCGTCGAGGTCATAACCCGCGGCCTTGATGCTCACCTCATATGTGCCGGTCCCGAGCTTGGCCGAAGGAAAGCGGAACTCGCCCCCGGCGTTGCTCACCACGCTGACCGTGACAATGCCCTTCTTGGCACGCACCACCACGCCCTCCATGGCGCCTTCCTCCGCGGACGTGACCTTGCCGGTGACGGACGCGGGTGAACTGGACTGGGCATTCGCGGGACTCGTTACCTGACCCAACGCGAGGGCAAAGGCGGCCGTCATGGTTAAACTGGAAATTCTTGAGCGCATTCATTTCTCCCAAATTTAGCGCGCATAGCCACACAGCCACCGAACAGCCGCTGCGTGTTGGAGGTAACCATAGGCCGGAGCGCGCTGTGCCGCAACGCCTCCGACCAGCATTGTACGCGCCTGCGACGATGACGTCAGGCCAAACCCGCGACATCAGATCCTTCTTGCTGACGACTTCATTCGGCGTGGAAAGAGACCTGTGATCGGGTTCTCTCCGCCCTGGGCCGCGCTCTAACCTGCTCGGGAAATAGGCGGCACTGACAGCAGCTAACAGCCTCTAACAACACATAACGGGTGATTCCTGGCTCGTGGGCGTAGGTGTTTCGGCGTTGACCAGATGACCTGGAAATCAGCCGCGAATTAATCGGGGCCGGAGAGTTTCAGCCAACTATAGAACAAGGGAGATTGACCAGTGGATACGATCAAGACGTCTAATGATGTCGACCACGATCGCCGTCGCCTCGTCGGAACCGCCGCCATGGGTGTTGCTGCCGCGAGTGCCGTCAGCCTGCTGCCCGCGCACCTGGCAGCCGCGGCCGAAGGCAACGCAATCCGCACCTTCCGAGTGAACGTTCCGGAAGAGGCACTCGTCGACCTCCGCCGACGCGTGTCGGCGACGCGGTGGCCCGAACGCGAAACTGTCACTGATCAATCCCAGGGCGTGCAGCTGGCGACCATCCAGAACCTCGCGCACTACTGGGAGACCGGATACTCCTGGCGCAAGGTGGAGGCGAAGTTGAATGCTTTGCCGCAGTTCATCACCGAGATCGATGGGCTGGACATTCATTTCATTCACGTCCGTTCGAAGCACGAAAATGCGTTGCCGATGATCGTCACGCACGGATGGCCCGGTTCGATCACTGAGCAGATGAAGATCATCGATCCGCTGACCAATCCCACGGCGCATGGCGGCAGCGCGTCGGACTCTTTCGACCTGGTGATTCCGTCGATACCTGGCTACGGGTTTTCGGGCAAGCCCACCACCACCGGCTGGGATGGGCCCCATATCGCACGTGCCTGGACCGTGCTGATGAAGCGCCTTGGATACACGAAATTTGTAGCGCAAGGCGGTGATTGGGGCGCGGTCATCACCGAACAAATGGGACTGCAGGCGCCTCCGGAATTGCTGGGCATTCACACCAACATGCCTGGCGTGTTTCCAGCCGACATCGACAAGGCAGCCTTCTCCGGAGCGCCGGCGCCTACCAGCCTCTCAGCAGAAGAGAAAATCGCTTACGAGCGACTGCAGTTTGTATACTCCAAGGGCATCGCCTACGGATTCCAATTGGGGTTGCGCCCGCAGACGATGTACGGAATTGCAGATTCCCCGGTCGGCCTGGCGGCCTATTTTCTTGACCACGACGCGCGCAGCTACGAGCTGATCTCGCGCGTCTTTGCGGGTGAATCCGCCGGCCTCACACGAGACGACATCCTCGACAACGTCACGCTCACCTGGTTGACGAACACGGCGCTTTCTGGCGCCCGACTCTATTGGGAGAACAAACTCGGGTATTTCAATGTTAAAGGCGTTTCCATCCCCGTTGCGGTGAGCGTCTATCCTGACGAGCTCTACCCGGCCCCGCGTAGTTGGGCAGAGCGGGCGTATCCCAAACTCATCTATTTCAACAAACTCGACAAGGGCGGGCACTTCGCCGCGTGGGAACAGCCCGAACTGTTCAGCACCGAGCTCCGAGCCGCTTTCAGGAGCCTTCGCAGCGTCACCTGACAAGGAACGGCGCGCGTGAAGAGCGCGCGCCATCTTCCCAAAGTTTATTCAACCGCGCTTTGCAGAACGCAGAGCATAGGAGGAAGTCATGTTGGAAAAATCGTCATTGCCCCGGCGCAGCGTGCTTGCCGCCTCGGCGGCAGCACTCGGTGTCGCCGTTCTTGCCGGACAGAGCGTCTTTTCTTCGGCGATTGGCGACACTGGAATTCGTCCGTTCCAGGTTCACGTTCCTGAAGCTGCGCTTGTCGATCTCCGCAGGCGCATTGCCGAAACGCGGTGGCCCGACAAGGAAACCGTCGCCGATCAGTCGCAGGGCGCCCAGTTGGCCAAGCTCCAGGCGCTCGTTCGGTATTGGGGCAGCGGCTACGACTGGCGCAAGGCCGAGGCGAAGCTGAATGCCTTGCCGCAATTCACGACGAACATCGACGGGGTCGACATTCACTTCATTCACGTCCGTTCCCGCAACAAGAATGCGCTTCCGTTGATCGTCACGCACGGTTGGCCGGGATCTGTCATCGAGCAACTCAAGATCATCGGTCCCCTCACAGATCCGACAGCGCACGGAGGCAGCGTAGAGGACGCCTTCGACGTCGTCATCCCGTCTTTGCCAGGTTACGGCTTCTCCGGAAGGCCGACCACCACCGGCTGGGATCCCGAGCGCATCGCGCGCGCCTGGGCGGAACTGATGCAGCGCCTCGGATATACCCGCTACGTCGCCCAGGGCGGCGACTGGGGCACTCCTATCTCCAGCGCGATGGCGCGCCAGGCGCCCGCAGGCTTGCTCGGCATCCACATCAACCTGCCGGCGACGGTGCCGCCCGAGGTGGCCGCGGCGCTCGGCGGCGGGCCTGTGCCGGCGGGACTCTCCGAAAAAGAACGCGCGGTGTTCGATGCGCTCATGACCTCCGGGAAAAACGGGAACTTGGCGTACTTCACGATGATGACCGCGCGGCCGCAGGCGGTTGGTTACGGCGCGACGGACTCCCCGGCCGGGCTCGCAGCGTGGATCCTCGTGCACCCGGGTTTCGCGCAGTGGACGTACGGCGCCGATCCCGGAACGTCTCCAACGAAAGACGACGTGCTGGACAACATCACGCTGTACTGGCTGACGAACACCGCGACCTCGTCCGCGCGGCTGTATTGGGAGAACGGCGCACGAGGCAGCGTCATCGTTGCCGCCGCGCAGAAGACCGCCGAAATCTCGCTCCCGGTCGCCATCACGGTGTTTCCGGAGGACGTCTATCGGCCCCCGGAGACATGGTCCCGGCGCGCCTATCGCAACCTGATCTAC
>DATGVJ010000546.1:0-12291 GCA_035300505.1 Xanthobacteraceae bacterium | reverse complement strand
CCCGTAACGCGCCGCCTGGTGCTTGAATGCGGCGGCAATGGGCGCTCGTTCTTCACCCCGCAGGCGCGCGGCAACCAGTGGACCAACGGCGGCATCGGCTGCGCCGAATGGACCGGCGTGCGGCTTATCGACGTGCTTAATGCGGCGGGCGTGAAAAGCACCGGTGTGTTCACCGGCCATTACGGGGTCGACCGCAGCCTCGCCGATCCCACCAAGGATGCGATCTCGCGCGGCGTTCCGATCAAAAAGGCGCTCGACCCGAACAATCTCATCGCCTTTGCGATGAACGGCCAACCGCTGCCGCACATCCACGGCGGCCCCGTCCGCCTGATCGTTCCGGGCTGGCCGGGATCGGTGTCGTCCAAATGGCTCACCCGCATCTGGGTGCGCGACAAGGTGCATGACGGCGCCGGCATGGGCGGCACATCCTATCGGGTCACGATCAAACCGATGGTTCCCGGCGACAAGGTTGACGAAAAGAATTTCCAGGACCTCGAATCGATGCCGGTCCGCTCGATCATCACCAGCCCGGCCCATGGCACGAGCTTTGGCAAGGATGTGCGGGACATCAACCTCCGAGGCGCCGCCTGGGCCGGCGATTTTACGGTACAGCGCGTCGACGTCTCGACCGATTATGGGGCAACGTGGCGAGCGGCGAACGTGCAAGCCCCTAAGAATCCTTACGACTGGCAGCGCTGGACCGCGACCGTGCGGGTGCCGAGCGAGGGCTATTACGAGATCTGGACCCGGGCGACCGATTCGCGCGGCATCATGCAGCCCCATGTCGCCGGCAATTGGAACCCGCAAGGCTACGGCGGCAATCCGATGCACCGGGTCGCTATCCGGATCGCTCGATCATGATGGCAGCCATGATGGCAATGACGCGAAGCATCTTGGGGGCGCTCGTCGCAGTGCCCCTTATTGCAGTTGCACTGCCAGTGCCGCTCACGCTTGCGCAGGTGTTCAACCCACGCGACGAATCTCCGCAGGATTTTCCGCAAGCGCCCGGGCGCGACCAGACGTTCTATACCTGCACGGCCTGCCATGGTTTCAAGCTGGTCGCCGCGCAAGGCCAGGCCCGCCCGCAATGGGAAGATACGCTGGATTTCATGACGCAACGGCACAGCATGCCCAAGCTTGAGGGAGACGATCGCAAAATCGTGGTGGACTACCTCACGGCTGCGTTCCCGCCCCGGACAAGCCCGCCAGGGCCGCAGAATCCATTTCTGAAGAAGTAGGATGGGTAGAGCAAAAAAGCGCGTTCTTTACGCGCTTTTTTGCTCTACCCATCATCGACCCACGCTGCTGTGTGATGGGTTTCGCGATAACGCGCAAAGAAAGCGCGCGTTATCGCTCTACCCATCCTACAAATCCTACGACCAACCGCATTGAACACGCCTGTGATCTCGCCTAAAAGTCCCCCGATCACGTAATTGGCGGAACCAGTCGGGTAATTTGGCCCGGGCGGCCGCCGTGGAGACTCCCATGGGTTACAAAGTTGCAGTTGTCGGTGCCACCGGCAATGTGGGCCGTGAAATGCTCAACATCCTCGCCGAGCGGCAGTTTCCTGCCGACGAGGTGGTCGCGCTCGCCTCACCGCGCAGCCTGGGCACGGAGATTTCTTTCGGCGACAGGATTCTCAAGTGCAAAGTGCTCGACCATTTCAATTTTTCCGACGTCGACATCTGCCTGATGTCGGCTGGTTCGGCCGTCGCCAAGGAATGGGGCCCAAAGGTCGCAGCCGCCGGCGCCGTCGTCATCGATAATTCGTCGTTCTGGCGCTATGACTCGGACGTCCCGCTGATCGTACCCGAAGTCAATGCCGACGCCGTTGTGGGTTTCCGCAAGCGCGGCATTATCGCCAATCCGAACTGTTCGACCGCGCAGCTGGTCGTTGCGCTCAAGCCGCTCCACGACAGGGCCAAGATCAAGCGCGTGGTGGTGGCGACCTATCAGTCGGTGTCGGGCGCCGGCAAGGAAGCGATGGACGAACTGTTCTCGCAAACCAAGGCCGTCTTCACGATGGAGGAGTTGCCGCCAAGCAAGAAGTTTCCCAAGCGCATGGCCTTCAACCTGATCCCTCACATCGACGTGTTCATGGAAGACGGCTACACCAAGGAAGAATGGAAGATGATGGTCGAGACCAAGAAAATCCTCGACCCCAAGATCAAGTTGACCGCCACCTGCGTGCGCGTGCCGGTGTTCATCTCCCATGCCGAAGCCGTCAACATCGAATTCGAAAATCCCATCACGGCCGACGAAGCGCGCGATATCCTGCGCTCGGCGCCAGGCTGCCTGGTGATCGACAAACAGGAGCCGGGCGGTTACGCCACGCCGCACGAATGCGCCGGCGAAGACGCAACCTATATCAGCCGCATCCGCGAGGACGCCACCGTCGAGAACGGTCTGGCGATGTGGATCGTGTCCGACAATTTGCGTAAAGGTGCTGCACTCAACGCGATCCAGATCGCCGAATGCCTGATCAACCGCAAATTGATCCAGGCCAAGCAGAAAGCGGCGTGACATCGCCGATGAAGTTCCGTCCGCGGCGCAGCGTACTCTATATGCCGGGGTCGAACGCCCGCGCGATCGAGAAGGCGCGCACGCTGCCGGCCGACTGCGTCATTCTGGATCTTGAGGATTCAGTCGCGCCCGACGCCAAGGCAGCGGCACGCACCCAGGTGAGCCAAGCCGTTACGGCGGGTGGCTTCGGGACGCGAGAGGTGGTCGTGCGCGTCAATGGGCTCGACACCGAATGGTGGCACGAGGATTTGGAAATGATCGCGTCCGCCAAGTCTGAATTCTCCAAAGCTCAATCCACCAAGCCTCAGGCAATCCTGGTCCCGAAAATATCGAGGCCCGATGAATTGAAACGCGTCGACCAGGAACTCGCCAATATGCGCGCCGACCCCGACATCCGGGTCTGGGCCATGATGGAGAGCCCGCTCGCGATGCTCAATGCGCGCGACATCGCGGCAGTCGCCCAAAATCCACAGGCGACACAGGCGCGGCTCGCCGCCTTTGTGATGGGCACCAACGATCTCGCCAAGGACACCCGCGCCCGCATCATACCGGGCCGCGCGCCCATGTTGCCCTGGCTGATGACCTGCGTGGCCGCGGCGCGTGCCTACGGCATCGACATCATCGACGGAGTCTATAACGACCTCGGCAACCCGGCGGGCTTCACGGAGGAATGCGTCCAAGCACGAGACTTGGGCTTCGACGGCAAGACGCTCATTCACCCGAACCAGATCGAAGCCTGCAATGCCGTCTTTGCACCGAATGCGGAGGAAGTCGCACAGGCGCGCAAGGTTATCGACGCCTTCGAGCGCCCGGAAAACAAGGACAGAGGCGTGATTGCGCTCGACGGGCGCATGGTCGAACGCCTGCACGCCGACATGGCGCGCCGCACGGTGGCGATTGCGGATGCGATCGAATTGATGCGGGCGGGTCCTTGACCAGGCTATCCATCGCATCGACAATCACGTGAAACCTGCCACGGAGGCACAGCCATGTACCGATTGAGGACGACCCCGTTTTGCTGCGCGCTTCTCTGCGCCTTTGCGCTCCCACTGCCGGCGTCGGCCAATGACGTCGCACCAGGAGGCACATTGCGAGCCGCCTGGCTGGTCACCAACACGGCGCAAGCCGTGCGCGACGCCGCGACCGGCACGGCGCGCGGTCCCTCCTACGACGTCGCGGTTGAATTGGCCAAGCGCAATGGCGTGCCGCTCGACTTCAAATCCCAGCCGAGCCCTGCGGCCGTGATCGCGGCGGTTGCCGGTGGCGAAGCCGACATCGGTTTCGTCGCCTACGAACCGTCGCGCGCCGGCACGATCGAGTTCTCGCAGACCTATATGCTGACGATGCAGACTTTCGCGGTGCTCAACGGCTCATCGATCCGTGCCATGGCAGACATCGATCGCCCGGGACAGAAGATCGCAGGCGTCAAGGACGATTCGATCTCGCTCTATATGCGGCGCAACCTCAAGCAGGCAACGCTGCTCGAAATCCCGAACGACGTGGCCGCGACCCAGCGCATGCTCAACGCCAAGGAAATCGACGGCTTCGGGGCAAGCCGCCCGCGCGTCACCGTATTTTCAACCCAGACCCCCGGCACGCGCCTCCTGCCCGACAACATGTTTGGCGTCCCGCAAACCATCATCGTGCCCAAGGGCAAAATGGCGGCGCTCGAAGCGGTCAACCGCTTCCTCGACGACGTCCGCGCCTCGGGCTTCCTCAAGGCATCGCTCGACCGCTACGGCATGGTCGGCATCGAGGTCGGGCCCGGAGGTTCGTGGCAGCCGAAGGCGCCGTGAAGGTGTACGGCCAGAGCGGATGTGTGTAGGGCGCAATCACGCCCACGGCCGCGCGGCTTTGGCTTTGCTCTCGAAGTCGTCGATCTTGGCTGCCTTCACCATCGTGAGCCCGATGTCGTCGAGGCCGTTGAGCAGGCAATGCTTGCGGTGCGCGTCAATCTCGAATTTTACGACGCCGCCGTCCGGACCGCGGATTTCCTGCTTCTCGAGATCGACAGAGAGCGTCGCATTGGCGCCGCGCTCGGCGTCGTCAAACAGCTTTTCGAGATCCTGCGGCGAAACCTTCACCGGCAACACGCCGTTCTTGAAGCAGTTGTTGTAGAAAATGTCGCCGAACGAGGTCGAGATCACGCAGGTGATGCCGAAGTCCATCAGCGCCCAGGGCGCATGTTCGCGCGATGAGCCACAGCCGAAATTGTCCCCCGCCACCAGAATCTTGGCCTTGCGATAGGCCGGCTTGTTGAGCACGAAATCAGGGTTTTCGCTGCCGTCATCGCGAAAACGCTTTTCCGAGAACAACCCGCTGCCCAGCCCGGTGCGCTTGATGGTCTTGAGGTACTGCTTGGGGATGATCATGTCTGTGTCGACGTTGATCATCCTCAATGGCGCCGCGACGCCTTCGAGTTTGGTGAACTTGTCCATGGGTCCGTTGTCCTTGCGATATTCCTGAAACACTCTTGATTCCTGAAACACTCTTGGCGGCTTGCCCGCCGCCGGTCAAGCGGGCGGCCCGTTTGCTTTGCTGGGTTGCAAGCCAGCATAGCTTGGCCCTTCCGACCCGGTCGGCAGGCTGATAATCTGCCCCGACTTTTGCGAATTTGCCGCGGTTGTCGAACTTGGGGCGCCGCGGGGAAATGGGTAGAAAAATGACCATCTTGGAAGATCGGGTCAGCGCAATTTCCGTGACCAAGCTGCATCCCGTCATTGGGGCAGAGGTTCGTGGCGTCGACTTGAGCCGACCACTCGACGACACAATGATACATCAGATCCAGGAGGCTTGGTACCAGCACACGGTTCTGGTCTTCCGCGATCAGAAAATTTCGGAAGACGACCAGCGCCGGTTTGCGGCACTCTTTGGGCCGGTCGCCAAACGCGTTCCGCCGCGCGCGGGCGCAACCGGGGCCGACACGCTTCTGGACTGGGATGACATGCTGCTCGTCACTGACAATACCGACGCGAGCGGCAAACCAATGGGCGCGCTCGGCCACGGCGAAATGTGGTTTCACACCGACAAGTGTTACCACCGCAAGCCGCACCGGGCGTCATTCCTTTATGGAATCGAAATCCCGACGGAGGGCGGGCACACCCGGTTCTCCAGTTCCTACGCGGCTTACGATAAATTATCGCCGGAACTCAAAAAACGCCTTGATGGCGCGATGGTCATGCAGGGCCACCAATACACCACCGGCCGGCGGATCAATCTCACCGTCGATATCGGAACCATGCACCATTGCGTCCAGCCCATGATCATCACCAATCCGGGCTCCGGGCGCAAAGGGCTTTATGTGTCGAGCCAGAACACGATGTGGATCGAAGGCATGGACCGTGCGGAGAGCGAAGCGCTGCTCTTGAAACTCTTCGACATCGCGGAAGACCCCACGATCATCTACGAGCACGTGTGGCGGCTTAACGATCTCGTGATGTGGGACAACCTGGCGTGCCTGCATGCGCGCACCGATTGGCCGGGCGAACAACGGCGGACCTTGCGCCGCTGCACCACCGAGGGCGAGCCACTTTATTAGGAGCTTCACACGGCGCCAAGGATTGTAGCCCGGATGAGCGTCCCCTTAAGGGCGCGACATCCGGGACTGCTGGCCCCGCATGTCGCCATCTCGCGTGAAGAACGCGATCTGGCTTATGCGGGCTACGAGGCCTGCGTGCTCACTCTACGCTCGCCTCGATCGTCTCCATGTCGTCGTCCGAGAGCCCGAAATGATGGCCGATCTCATGCACCAGGACGTGCGTGATGATGGTACCGAGCATTTCGTCATGCTCGGCCCAGTAGTCCAGGATCGGGCGGCGGTAGAGCCAGATCATGTTCGGCATCTGCACCGGCGCGCTTTCCGACTGGAACGGCAGGCCTACGCCCTGGAACAGGCCGAGCAGGTCGAATTCGGTCTCCGCCTGCAATTCATCAAGAACTTCTTCGGCCGGAAAATCCTCGACATGAATCACGAGGCCCTCGCATAGCGCCTTGAATGTCTTCGGCAGCCGGCGATAGGCCTCCTCGGCAATGACATGCATTTCCTCGAGCGACGGTGCCTTGACGGGCCGCCAGGCCAGCGGATCGGAATTGAGTACGTCGGACATGGGTGCAATTTTCATATGAGTTCGGTTAAAGAATCGTCGGCTCCTGTAGCCCGGATTGAGCCCTTGCGAGACCCCGGGCTATGACTACTCCGGCACCAGTGCACCCCGATCAGGGAAATCGTTGACGAAGCCGGCACGATGGGCGAGCCTAGCAGCTTATCGCGAGAGGTGGTGGCATGACCGTGAACCCAACAGCAGCATTCGTCGCAGTGGTTATCGCAATCACGGCCTTGGCGCCCGGTCGTTCATTGGCCGAGTCTGCGACCCAGGCTGCTCCCAAGGAACGTAACGCCCGCAGCGTCGATTCCGACGAGCAGACGCAATCGGGCCGCCCGCGCGCGCGCATTCGCGTGACCCCGCGTTATCCTTACCGGACCGAATCGTTGCCCTATCCGACGCCTTATCCGATCGAATATCCGGGGCCCGGATATATGCGCCAATGCAAATCGCAACTGGTCCAGGAACCGCGTCCGAGCGGGACCGTGATCGTACAGCGGACGCAGTGTTGGTGGGAGCGGGGCCAGGGGCAGTTATAGGTTGCAGCCAAAGCCTCGCCGAAGCCCTTACTTCCACTCCCGAATGTCGACGAAATGCCCTGCGATTGCGGCGGCAGCCGCCATCGTGGGCGACACCAGGTGCGTGCGGCCCTTATAGCCCTGACGCCCTTCGAAATTGCGATTGGAGGTGGAGGCGCAGCGCTCGCCAGGCGCCAGCTTGTCGGGATTCATGGCGAGGCACATGGAGCAGCCCGGCTCACGCCATTCGAAGCCGGCCTTGACGAAGATCTTGTCGAGGCCTTCGGCTTCCGCCTGCTCCTTCACGAGGCCGGAGCCCGGAACGATCATGGCATTGACATTCGCATTGACGGTCTTGCCGTTGACGACGCGCGCGACTTCCCGCAGGTCCTCGATGCGGCCATTGGTGCATGAGCCGACGAAAACGCGGTCGATCTTGATGTCGGTGATCTTCTCGCCGCCCTTGAGTCCCATATATTCAAACGAGGTCGCGGCCGCGCGGCGCTTGTTCTCATCCGCGATTTCTTCGAGCCGAGGCACTTGACCGGTGATCGAGATCACCTGCTCGGGGCTCGTGCCCCAGGTCACCAGCGGCGGCAGGTTTCCGGCATCGAGCCTGATCTCGCGGTCGAAATGCGCGCCGTCATCGGAGGCGAGCGTCTCCCAATAGCGCATCGCTTCATCCCAGGCCTTGCCCGCCGGGGCTTTCGGCCTGCCCTTGAGATACGCATAGGCCTTGTCATCCGGCGCAATGAAGCCGGCCTTGGCGCCGCCCTCGACCGACATGTTGCAAACCGTCATGCGGCCTTCCATCGACAGCGCACGGATCGCTTCGCCCGCATATTCGAGCGCATAGCCAGTGCCGCCGGCGGTGCCGATTTCGCCGATGATGGCGAGAATGATGTCCTTGGCGGTGACATTTGCCGGCAATTTGCCGTCGACGACCGCACGCATGTTTTTCGACTTGCTCTGTATCAGCGTCTGCGTCGCCAGCACGTGCTCGACTTCCGATGTGCCGATGCCATAGGCGAGCGACCCGAAGGCGCCGTGGGTCGCGGTGTGACTGTCGCCGCACACGAGGGTGGTGCCGGGCAGCGTAAAACCCTGTTCGGGGCCGATGATGTGGCAGATACCCTGGCGCTTGTCGAAGGCGTCGAAATATTCAAGATTAAAAAACTTGGCGTTCTCCGCCAGATAGGCGATCTGCGCAGCGCTCTCCGGGTCCGGATTAGGCTTGCTGCGGTCGGTGGTGGGCACATTGTGATCGACCACGAGAAGCGTCTTTTCAGGTGCACGCACCTTACGACCCGATAGCCGCAATCCCTCGAAAGCCTGCGGGCTTGTGACCTCATGAACCAGATGTCGATCGACGTAGAGAAGACAGGTGCCGTCGGGCTGCTCGTCGACCAAATGGTCGTCCCAGATTTTGTCATAGAGGGTGCGGGGTTTCGCCATCGCGGAGTGTCCTGTAGAAGGGCTGTAAGGTTTCCGGGGCACTCTTTAACGGCTTGGCGCACCGGGGGAAAGTGGCCGTGATCTAACTGTCTTGAAGGATTCGTAGGATGGGTAGAGCAAAAGCGCGTCGCAAGACGCGCGACTGCGAAACCCATCATCTTGCGGTCCGAGAAGTTGATGGGTTTCGCTATTTTTCGCGTGTAAGAGACGCGCCAAAAATAGCTCTACCCATCCTACATCCTCACACGACCGAAAAAGGCCGTCGCGACGTCACGCGCCCTTGGCTGCCGCCGGTGCGGCATCGGTCGGCCGGTGGTCCTGCTTCTCGGTGATGCGCGCCGACTTTCCGCGCAGGCCGCGCAGGTAATAGAGCTTCGCCCGGCGGACCTTGCCGCGGCGCACGAGCTTGATCGAGTCGATCATGGGCGAATAGACCGGAAACACGCGCTCGACCCCTTCGCCATAGGAAATCTTGCGGACCGTAAAATTCTCGTTCAGGCCCGAGCCGGCGCGGCCGATGCAGACGCCCTCATAGGCCTGGACGCGGCTGCGCTCGCCTTCGACCACCTTGACGTTGACGATGACCGTGTCGCCCGGCCGAAAATCCGGAATCTCCTTGCCAGCGGAAAGCTTGGCGACCTGCTCTTTTTCGAGTTCTTGGATCAGATTCATGGGATTTCTCCGTTGGGGCACCACATTTTCGAGCGCTGACGGAAACGAGCGCCTACGTGCTGCGGTTGTTTGTTCGGGTCGGGCGAGCTTCTACGCTATCGGATGGGCTTTGTCACGTTTTGGGTGGGCGCTTTTGTTTGGGCTGGCCATTTTGCGGAGCGGGAAAACCCGCCCGATAGGCCTCCCACAGGTCCGGTCGACGTGCGCGCGTCAGCCGCTCGGCCTCGGCCTGCCGCCAGGCGGCGATTTTGGCGTGGTCCCCGGAAATCAGCACCTCCGGGATCGGCTCGCCCTCGAAGACCTGCGGCCGGGTATATTGGGGGTATTCAAGGAGACCGCGGGAAAAGCTTTCCTCGGCGACGGAGGCTTCCTTGCCCATGACACCGGGTAGGAGCCGCACGCAGGCGTCGATGAGCACGAGTGCCGCGATCTCACCGCCTGAGAGCACATAATCGCCGACCGAAACCTCCTCGAAATTCCGTGCCGCGATCAGACGCTCGTCGATACCTTCAAAGCGCCCGCAGAGCAGCACCACACCCGGACCCGACGCAAGCTCCTGCACCCGCGATTGCCGCAACGGCGTGCCGCGTGGGCTCATGAGGAGGCGCGGACGGGTATCGGACACGGTCTCGTCGACGGCGCGCGCCAACACGTCCGCCTTCATCACCATGCCGGGTCCACCGCCCGCCGGCGTGTCGTCGACGGTACGGTGGCGATCGGTCGCAAAGTTGCGGATGTCGACCGCCTCCAGGCACCAGCGCCCGTTGTCGAGCGCCTTGCCGGCGAGGCTATGGCCAAGCGGTCCCGGGAACATGTCGGGAAAGATGGTCAGCACACTGGCGCGCCAATGATTCATTGGAACAAGCCGCCCATTTGAACAACCCACTCACTTGAACAAACCCTGCGGCGGATCGACGACGATGCGGCCACCGGCGATATCGACCGCCGGCACTGTCGTGACCGTAAAGGGCATGAGTACGGTTTCACTATCGTCCGGAATTTTGATTTCCAAGAGATCGCCGGCGCCAAAATTCTGCACCGCGATCACGGTTCCAAATTCATTGCCACTTGCGTCGACGGCTTTCAGACCGATCAGGTCCGCGTGATAGAACTCGTCGGCACCCGTCGCCGGCAAGCGCGTGCGCGGCACGAACAGCCGCAGGTTCGTCAATCGTTCGGCTGCGTTGCGATCATCAATGCCCGAGAATCGCACCACCAGATGGTCCTTGGCGGTGCGCAGGCTTTCGATCTTGAACCGCGCCGCACCGTCTTCGGTTTCGAGCGGCCCATATTCCTTGATCGCCAGCGGATCGGCGGTGAACGACCAGAGTTTGACTTCACCGCGGATGCCGTGCGCGGCGCCAATCTGGGCAACACAGACCCGCTCGGTCACGAACGCTCACTAACCCGCCGCAGCCGCTGCCTTGGCCTTCGCGGCCGCCTCCCGGGCGGCTTTGGCCGCAGCCGCCGCCTTCTCGGCTTCCTCCTTCATGACCTTGCGCTGCTTGCGCGGAATGGCCTTGGTCGGATTGTTGTGCTTCTCGCGTTTCGCAATATCTGCCGCATCGAGAAATCGCGCAACGCGATCGGTCGGCAAGGCGCCCTTGGCCATCCAGGCTTTCACCTTGTCGAGGTCAAGTTTGAGACGCTCGGTTTTTTCCTTCGGCAGCAGCGGATTGAAATGGCCCAGGCGCTCGATGAAGCGTCCATCGCGCGGCGCGCGTGAGTCGGCGACCACCACGTGATAAACCGGCCGTTTCTTGGTGCCGGCGCGGGCAAGGCGAATTTTCAGCGACATTGGATTTCCTTTCGTCGTGATTTCTCTATTTCTTCTTTCCCAATCCCGGGAAACCGGCTGGCGGCTTTGGCCCGCCCAGGCCCGGCAGTCCAGGGAATTTCGGTGACAGGCCAGGCATGGTCGGCGGCAACCCACCCGGCGCGCCTGGCAGCCCTCCCGGCATTTTCTCGGCGAGCTTCTGCATCTGTTCGGGGCTCGGCATTCCGCCCCCCAGCCCCAGCATGTTGGCGAGCCCGGCCATGGGACCGCGCTTGGCGCCCCCCATGGCCTTCATCATGTCGGCCATGCCACGATGCAATTTGAGGAGCCGGTTGATGTCTTCGACCTTGGTGCCGGAGCCGGCCGCGATGCGCTTCTTGCGGTTGGCCTTCAGCACATCGGGATTGCGGCGCTCCTGCGGGGTCATTGAATCGATCATCGCCATCTGCCGCTTGAGCACGCGCTCGTCGAGATTGGCGGCGGCCAGCTGGTTTTTCATTTTGGCGATGCCGGGCATCATACTCATAAGGCCCGACATGCCGCCCATCTGCTGCATCTGCGTGAGCTGTTCGCGCAAGTCGGCCAGGTCGAACTGGCCGCGGCGCATCTTTTCGGCAACGCGCGCCGCCTTTTCGGCATCGATCGTTTGGGCCGCCCTCTCGACGAGCGTAATGATGTCGCCCATGCCGAGAATGCGGTCGGCGATGCGCCGGGGGTGGAAATCTTCCAGCGCATCCATGCGCTCGCCGGTGCCCATGAGCTTGATCGGCTTGCCGGTGACGGCGCGCATCGATAGCGCAGCACCGCCGCGGCCATCGCCGTCGACGCGCGTCAGCACGATGCCGGTTAGGCCGACGCGCTCATCGAACGAACGCGCCAGATTGACCGCGTCCTGGCCGGTGAGGCTATCGGCCACGAGAAGCACTTCGTGCGGGTTCGCCACGCGCTTGATCTCAGCGGCTTCAGCCATCATGGCTTCGTCGAGCGTGGTGCGGCCGGCAGTGTCGAGCAACACAACGTCATAGCCGGACAACCGCCCCGCCTGCAGCGCGCGTTGCGCGATCTGCGCCGGCTGCTGGCCCTCGACGATGGGAAGCGTTTCGACGCCGATCTGCCGGCCGAGCACGGCGAGCTGTTCCATGGCGGCCGGCCGCCGCACGTCGAGCGACGCCATCAACACCTTGCGACGCCCCTGCTCGGTCAACCGCTTGGCGAGCTTGGCGGCGGTCGTCGTCTTGCCCGA
>DATGVJ010000545.1:0-6052 GCA_035300505.1 Xanthobacteraceae bacterium | reverse complement strand
TCGATCGCCACAGTCGCAAGTGCGATCGGATAACAGTATATGAAGAACCACAGCAGCAAATACAGATACATCGGCACCAGCAGTTCGGTGCGACCTTCCGAAGACAGGATGTCACCGGTCAGCGTCATTGCTTCGCTTACGCCGACGACCGACGTCAGCGGCGTTGCGACTGTGAGGATAGCGTAGAGATTCATCCAGGGCGGTGTCATGCGTTGCACGCACTGAGGCAGGATCACCATGCGTAGCAATTGAAACCGCGTGAAGGCGAGCGCCTCCGATGCCTCCCATTGGCCTGACGGGATCGATTGTACGGCGCCGCGCACGAGTTCCGAGACATTGGCCATGACGGGGAGTGCCAGCCCGATCGTCGCTTTTGCCCAGCCCGGCAGTGAAATAAAGGTGTTACCAATTCGTATTTCAAAGGGCAGCAACAGCATGCAGTAGAACAGCAGGACCAGCCAGGGCGAGTTGCGGAAGAACTGCGTCACGAACCACGAACTGGCCCGCACGGGAGACAGCAGGGAAATCTGGCCCAGTCCAAGCGCGACACCGAACGTCGTGCCGGTCGCCATGGCGAGAAAGCTCATGGCGATGTTGAGCGCGAAACCCTGAGCGAGCAGTGGCGTCCATTTGAGGATCGTTTCGATGATCGACGGGGCGCTGGGGGCCGCTAACGCTTCGCCGACGCCGGCCGATATCAGCAGCGCCAGCGTGAGGATGGCGCCATGGCGCGCATCGAGCGGTAGAGCAGGCATGCCCGACGATGCTACCAGCCGAAATGGCTTGAGAACGGCAAGATCGGTGCGGCTTGCCGGGATCACGGCGTATAGCCAGGAATGCGCAGCGCTCGCTCCCAGCGCCCTATGACGTAGACCAGTACGCCGACGAGCGAGACGTAAATCACAAGGAGCACATTCATCATTTCGGCCACGTTCAATTCGTCCGACCAGATCTGGTTGGCGACATACAGCATTTCAGGAACCGCGATAGCGTAAGCGATGGTGGTGGTTTTCACCAGGTTGACCAAATTGTTGTTCAACGCCGGCAGGCTGATACGAAAGGCGAGCGGCAATATGATATAGACATAGGCCTTGAAGCGGCTGTAACCGAGCGCCTCAGCGGCGTCGACGGTTTCCTTCGGCACCGCCTCGATGCCGGCACGAAATATCTCGATATTGAATGCCCCGGCATAGAGCGACAGGCAGATTACGGCCCAGACGAAATTGGAAACGACCGGCACTTCCAGCCCGGCCGCATTGGTGATGCGCAGGTACCCTCCGAGTGCGAAGTAGAAAAAGTACAATTGGACCAGAGGCGGCGTGTTGCGAAAAAATTGGATATAGGCCTGGGTGAGGGCACGCAGAAGCTTGAGCCTGGATCCTTGCACCCAGGCGCCCACGATGCCGATTGCGACGCTGCAAACCAAACAGAGCGCCATCAGCCGGATAGAGGTCAGGAGGCCGTTGAAAAAGCGCGCCCGGTCGAAAGCGTCATAGAAAATCGTGAGCTTTATCCCAGTGGTCGCATGGAGCACGCGGAACCAGTCCCAGACCGGCTGAATGTCCATCATCGTTCCTGCGAGCCAACCGCCGAGCGCAGCGCCTGCGTGCTCACTTGGTTTCGGCGCGCAACTTCTTAAGGAAAGCGGAAGGCGGAATATTCCACTTCTTCTCGACTTCCATCAGTTTGCCCGACCGGTGCCATTCCGTGATGGTCGTCGTCATGAACTGGCCCCAGGGCCCGTTGCGTTCCTCGAGCTTGACGGCAGCGCCCCACGGCTCGTCCAAAATGGTTTCGAGCGGCATTTCGAACGCCGCCCATTTCGGCTCTCCGAGGCGTTCCAGGAACGCCGTGTCGTCATACATCCACCCGATGCAGTTGCCTTGCAGCAGCGCCGTTTCGGATTCGGCCTGTCCTCGGAATGCGACGATTTCGGCACCGTATTTCTCAGCCACAACCTTGTTGTACCAGGCGCCCTGGATGGCGCAGATTTTTTGATTCTTGAGCGCCTCCCACGTTTTTAACGAGGCCCTCTTGATTGCCAGGACATTGACGCCGGAGGCGTAGTAGCTCGGATCGATGATGCCGACCGTCTGTCGCCGTTCCGGGGTCACGTTCATGGTGGCCAGCATGAGGTCGATCTTGCCCTGCTGGAGAAACTGCATGCGGTTCGAGGACACGACCGGCTCCAGCTCAAGCCTGACGCCGAGCCTGCTGGCCACGTCTCGGGCGAGATCGGGCTCGAAACCCACGATGGCGCCACTCGTGTCGCGGAAGCCAAATGGCTTGTAGTCGGCCTTGGTGCCCACGACCAAGACGCCGCGTTGCTTGATCTTATCGAGCGTCTGGGCGGCCAAAGGACCCGTTGTAATGATAAAGGCGGCAACGGCCGCTACTCCTGCCACAATCAGTTGCAACATGGGTTGCCTCCTTGGACCTTGTTGGAATCAATGAAGACCATCAAATAATGCTACATCTTTATGCCGTGAATGTCATGTAACGTCGGTCATTTGGGAGTGGGGCTTAAAGGCAGGGCGATGAGCTTGCACGTCGGACAACTGGTCGTATGCGTCAACGACGCCTTCTCACCGTGCGAATATTGGCGTCAAGCCGTGCAATCGCTCCCAAAATTGCATGGGATTTACACGATCAGACACACGCGCGAAGCCCACGGCCTCATTGGACTCTGTTTTCATGAAATCAGGAGCCCACACGCCCATTTTTCCGAAGGCTATGTGGAACCGGCTTTCAACAGCAAGAACTTTCGCCCGGTCAAGCAGACCAGCATCGAAATCTTCGAAAAGCTATTGGCGCCCGTTGATCCGGTCGAAGTTGTGTGACGGAAAAGACGACAAGGACATGACGGATCCGGCATTGCCGACGTTCGTCTGCGATGTCTCCTCGTGACGCGTCAGTCCTTCTCGCGGCGCAATAGCTTGCGAGCGCCTGACACCGCAAAGGCGATGGTGGCGAGCCAAGTGATGATTGCGCCGATGCCGAATGCGCTGCGTGCGATCAAGGCGGTGGTGGCAGGGTCGAAGATCAGGAACCTGCCGGAGAAGTGCTGCGATTGGCCGGTGAGCGCGACCCAGCTTCCCAGCACGGCAAAGGACAGGTACATGGTCACGCCGAGCAGATATTGCGCGACGCGAATCCAGAACGGCGCG
Organism: Xanthobacteraceae bacterium; assembly: GCA_035300505.1. GTDB lineage: Bacteria > Pseudomonadota > Alphaproteobacteria > Rhizobiales > Xanthobacteraceae > VAZQ01. Next base: position 2,885 of record DATGVJ010000545.1, on the reverse strand, counting down.
TCAGTGGGCAGGGCGCCGCCGGCATTGGCCCGCCCGATGACCTGAAGAAAGACGGCCGTGCCGGCGAGACAGAACAGCAGCCCCACCAGCAGCAGGATCCACGACGGGGCATGCAGGTTACGTGGGCTGCCGCCGGGGATCGGCAGGACGCCAAGCCCGACCAGCGTGAAATAAAGTCCGATGGTCGCCGCAATGGCGCCCATCAGGCGGGCTTGGCGCGGCGTTGCGGATTGTGTTTCGCTCATGGGGCGACCTCCGTCGCGCCACCATACCCGGGTGGGTTTGACGATCGGTTACTTTCCAACCGCATGAAGGCGCAACCTGCCACGTTATTGCAGGTAGCCGATCACGCCGAACAAGAATCAAAGCTGGGGTGGATAGCCCGGCATCAATTCGTAGGGATGTTTCCAGCCGGGCAGGGCTTTGATCCGCTCCAGCCAGGCGCCGACGTTTACATACGTATGTGCAATATCGAAGCCGAATTCGTCAGCCGGATAGTAAAGGTAGGCGCAAAGCGAAATATCGGCGATGGTAGGTCGGTCGCCGAGCACGAACGCGCGTGCTGCGAGCCTCTTGTCGACAATGGCGAGACTGGTGTCGATGCGCCCTTTAAGGAATGCCATGACGGCGGGATCGCCGGCCGGCTTGGCAAAGTTCTTTAGGAACCTGTAGGGGCCGAGGAATCCATTGACTTTCTGGTTGTCGAAAATGATCCATCGCAGCGCTTCGAGTTGCTCATCTTCGCCATCGGGTCTGAATTTTCCGCTGCGCTCGGCAAGATATGTAAGGATGACGCCGGATTGGCTGAGCTTCTTCGAGCCGTGGACCAGGACCGGCACTTCGCCCATTTCGTTGACGTCGGCACGGTATTTCGGGGTGCGGGTCTCGCCGCCCTTGAAGAAATCGACAAAGGTCGGCTGCCAGTCGGCGCCGATCAAATTGAGCATCAGCGCGGCGCGATAGGCATTGCCGGACTGAGCGAAGCAGTAGAGCTGATATTCGGGCATTGCTTAACCCTCAATCCGCCAGCGCTTTGCGCACCTTCGCGATGACGCCGTCGGGCAGCCCATAGGCTTCGCGCACAATGCGCTGCATTTCCTCGCCCGACGTCGGGTCGATGGAGAGCTGGAGTTTCTGGGTCTCTGCGAGGAACTCCGGGTCCGCCATGGTGGCCATGAAGGCATCGCGCAGCGCCTTAACGCGTTCGGGGGGAATGTTGGGCGGCGCGATATAGGGGCGGGCCAGGACGGTGCTGATGAAGATGACGTCAAGCACCTTTTTATCATCATCGTTGTTTACGTAATCTTTCACCAGCGGAACATTCGCCCGCACTTCCGGCATTCTGCGTGGCGCAAGTTGAGCCACGATGTTGAGCCTGCCGTCGCGCAGCCATTGCGGGCGCGCGGCCTTTATTCCTTCCATGTCCCAGACGCGACCCGTGATCTCGCCGCGCTCAAGCGCGATCGCGGCTTCGCGCGTGCCCGGATAGCCAGTGATGATCTTGAGATTGTCGAGACCCAAAATGTTCTTTACAGCGAGCGGTATCAGGTAGGTATCGCCCGTGCGCGATACTGCGCCGATGATGAGCGGTTTCTGCCGGATATCGGCAATCGTCTTTACTCCCGACGCATGCCAGGCGACCAGCACCGCCGCCGAACTCACCGCATTGCCGATGATGGTGAGGTCAGTTCCATGGAATTGCGCCTTCGATTCAGCTCCGGCGAACAGAGTGTCGAAGATGAGCGCGGAATTCACCGCACCGAAGGCGGTGCCGTCCTGCGGGGCGCGCTTGGCGAGATGATTGCCCAGGACCAGGCTGCTCGCGCCCGGCATGTTGACCGGCAGGATGTTCGGATTGCCCGGAATGTGCCGCGGCATGTGGCGGCTGATTGTGCGGGCGAACAGGTCGTAGCCGCCGCCGACGCCATAGCCGATGTAGCAGGTGATCGTCTTGCCGCGATAGAAATCGGCAACCGGATCGGCGGCCAGCGGGGAGGCGAGGAGCAGTAGGACGGATGCAAGACATGACGATCGTGCGAACATGAGTGGTCCTCGAAATAAATCTCCGGCCGCGTCGCCCGGATGGAGGGACGATTGCGCGCGGAAGCGCGCGAACGGCGCGCAATGCGGGGACTCTATCACGCCACGCGATTCCCCGCATTGTGCCGCAACTCGCGTCTTACGACGCGCGCTGCAGCAGCATGCGGGCTACGGTCTCCTCAACACCACCAGTCCATCGAGCGCATATGCGCCGCCGCCGCGTTCGCACACCACGAACGGATTGATGTCGACGGCCTCGATGATATCACCCAAATCGCGTGCAAGGTGGCCGAGATTGACGAGTGCGTCGATGAGCACCTCGATGTCGCCCGCCTTGCCGCCGCGAAATCCATCGAGCAGGCGTCCCGCCCGCGTTGCCTTGATCATGGCGAGAGCCCGATCCCGATCGAGTGTGGGGGGCGCAAAGCTCACGTCCTTGAACAATTCGACCCAGACGCCGCCGAGGCCGAACATCACGACCGCCCCCATTTCGGGGTCGCGGCTGATGCCGAGCACGGTTTCCGTCCCGCCTGAGACCTGTTGCGCAACGAGAATTCCATCGCACGGGGCGTTGATGTGAGCGATGCGTTCGATCAAGGTTGCGACGCCTTGCCTGACCGCATCGGCATCCCGGATGCCGAGCAGCACCAGGCCGGCATCGCTCTTGTGAGGGATCGCGGCCGACACGCCCTTGAGCACCACGGGATATCCAATGGCGCGCGCGGCGGCTTGCGCCTCATCGGCGGCTTGCGCCGCGTCGGCGGTGTGCACCAGGCGCTCCGGCGGGAGCGGAATGCCGTAGCTCGCCAGCAGCGCCTTCGATTCCACTTCGTTGAGCGCGGTTG
>DATGVJ010000544.1:0-2413 GCA_035300505.1 Xanthobacteraceae bacterium | reverse complement strand
ACCGAGACCATGGGGCTGCATCCACATCGCGACCGGCTCTGCGTGGTGCAGATGTCGAACGGCGACGGCAGCGCCGATGTGGTGCAGATCCCGAAGGATCATGCCGGGGCGCCGAACCTGAAGGCCTTGCTGACCAATCCGAAGATCATGAAAATCTTCCATTTCGCGCGGTTCGACCTAGCCGCGCTCTACAATGCGTTCGGTGTAATGCCGCAGCCAGTGTATTGCACCAAGATCGCCTCGCGGCTTTCCCGCACCTATACCGATCGCCACGGCCTGAAGGATCTGGTGCGCGAGGTGCTCAACATCGACCTGTCGAAACAGCAGCAATCGAGCGATTGGGGTTCGCAAACCCTGAGCGAGGCGCAACTGGCCTATGCGGCCTCGGACGTGCTGCATCTGCATGCCCTGCGCGAACGCCTCGATGCCATGCTCGCGCGTGAGGGCCGCACCGCGCTGGCGCAAGCCTGTTTCGAATTCCTGCCGACCCGGGCCAGGCTCGATCTGCAGGGCTGGGATACCGAAGACATTTTTGCGCATTCTTGAACGACGGTGCTTTGCCGCGGTTACCGCCCCGTTTCGGTCACACTGGTAACGCGACGTCCGGGGTGAATAATCCGGCAATTCCCGCTAGAATGCCGGTGATCGAAAGCGCGTTGGAACAGCAGTGAATTCAATTCAGAATCCAGCCTACCAAGCCGGAATGGAGGCGCGCTTTGCCATCGCTGCGCGCCACAGCCGGATGGTGCGCGTGCTCCGCATCGCGGTCCCCGCGGCTGTGATCCTGGCAATGACGGCCATCATCGCCGTGTCGATCTTCAATCCGTTCCGGCTGTTGCTGCCCAAGCTACCGCTCGACGTCGGCAACCTGGTCGTCTCCGGCACCAAGATCACGATGGAATCGCCGCATCTGTCCGGCTACACGCCCGATCGGCGGCCATACGAACTCTGGGCCAATACCGCGACCCAGGATCTGACCGATCCGGATCATCTCGATCTCAAGACGTTACGGGCAAAGTTCTTGATGGAAGATCGGACGACCGTGACGCTGGACGCGCGCAACGGGCTATTCGATACCAAGGAGCAGTTGCTGGAGTTGCGCAAGGATATCCTGTTGCAATCCTCGACGGGCTACGAGGCGCGCCTCACGCGGGCATTTGTCGACATGGGCAAGGGCACGGTGACGTCGGATGAGCATGTCGACGTCAAACTGCTGAACGGAACGCTTACGGCCGACAAGCTCAGGATAACCGGAGGCGGAGAGGTCGTGAGGTTCGAAGGCAACGTCGTGATGAACCTGGATCATCTATCCTCCGGCGAAGCATCGGACCAGCAACCGGAGAATGCGCCCGCCGAATCGGGTGAGCCCGCCCACCCCGCCAGGACGCAGTCTGTTTCGGGCAAATCCGTCAACCCAAAATGATTTTCAGGATGATGTTTTCCCCGCCCAGCATCCGGATCCGTCGGATCGCCTCCTGCGCCTGTGCCGCCGCCCTGGCGCTCGCGATGATGGCCGCAAGCAAAGCCGGTGCGCAAAGCACGATGCAGGGCGTGCCCAATGCGATGCAGGGCTTTTCGCAAAACCGTGACCAGCCGATCCAGATCGAAGCCGCTTCACTTGAGATGCGCGACAAGAAAAAGGAGGCGACGTTTGCCGGCAATGTGAAGGTGGTGCAGGGCGACACCACCATGACCTCGAAGACGCTGGTGGTGTTCTACGATTCGACGCCAGCGCCTGCCGCGGCGCCGGCTGCCAATTCGAAATCCGCAAAATCGGCTCCGATGCAGTCCGCAACGCCCGGTCCCGGCGGCAGTTCGTCGATACGCCGGCTGGAGGCGAGAGGCGGCGTGATCGTGACGCAGAAGGATCAGGTGGTGACCGGCGAGACCGCGGTATTCGAGACCAAGACCAACCTGATCACCATGCTTGGCGGCGTGGTCTTGACCCAAGGCAAGAATGTGCTGCGTGGCGACCGGCTGATGGTGGACATGACGACCGGTGTGTCGCGGGTGGAATCCGGCTCAGGCCGCGTGCAGGGTCTGTTTCAATCATCCGGCCAGGGCGGCCCAGCAATACCTGGCATGCCGTCGCCGGCCGCCCCGCCGGGCTCGGGCACTCCAAATAAACCAAAATAAAATCAATTACTTGTGTGCTGCGTGCGAGCCGCGAGGTTGAAGCCTGGGGCGCAAGCCTGTATCTACGGGCACGGCCAGCGGCGCGATCCATCCCTCGAATGGAGGGTGTTTCGCTGGGCAAGGGACATCCGTTCATTCATGTTGCGCGGGCGAATCGAATCGCCGCGGCGGGTCGCGAAATCACCGTGAAAGGCTTAAGCGAAGCGGGGATGGTGGATTTACTTGGCATGTTCCGTCGTCGTCCGGCGAAGCGCAGTGCGCCAGGATTTGCGCGCAC
>DATGVJ010000543.1:0-3473 GCA_035300505.1 Xanthobacteraceae bacterium | reverse complement strand
CCGCGAAGGCTATTTGCGCGCCGACCCGGCCGACCCGGCGGCCATGCTCACCGCCGTCCTCAAAGCCCGTGATCTCGTCGGCACCTTTGACAAGCCGCGTTACATCACTTTCACGCAAGACATCTGCGCCCATTCACGTTCGAAAATCGTCGGCTGCAATCGCTGTCTTGATCTTTGCCCAACGGGCGCCATTGCGCCTGCGGGAGATCACGTGGCGATCGATGCCTTCGTTTGCGCAGGTTGCGGACAGTGCGCTGCGGTTTGCCCGACGGGGGCCGCATCCTACGCGCTGCCGCCCGCCGACATTCTGATGCAGCGGCTGCGAGCGCTCCTGATAGCTTATCGTGACGCTGGCGGAACAAATCCAGTCGTTCTCATTCACGACGATGCCCATGGCACGCCCTTGATCGACGCGCTTGCGCGCTTTGGCGACGGACTACCGGCCCATGTGCTGCCCGTCGCGGTCAACGAAGTTACTCAGGTAGGGCTCGAAACCTTCGCGGCGGCCTTTGCCTACGGGGCGGCGGGCCTTCGCTTGCTGCTGCGCGCAAAACCGCGCCATGACGTTGCAGGCCTCGTCAAGACGCTCGCACTCGCGGAGCCCATCCTGCAGGGCCTCGGCTTTGGTGCCGGCCGCGTCGCGACGATCGAAACTGACGATCCTGATCAACTCGGTACAGCGCTGCGATCCATCACCCCTGCTCTATCGGCACCACGGCCGGCAAGCTTCTCGGCGGTCGGATCAAAACGCGACGTGTTGCGCCTTGCATTGCGTGAACTCCATGGCGCGGCCCCCTCGCCCGTCGACGTCGTGGCCCTGCCGGCGGGCACCCCGTTCGGGTCGATCGAAATCGATGTGGCAGGCTGCACGCTCTGCCTGTCCTGCGTGTCGGCCTGCCCGACCGGGGCTCTCGGTGACGATCCGGAACGACCGACGTTGCGTTTTGCCGAAGACGCCTGCGTGCAATGTGGACTGTGCCGGGCGACGTGTCCGGAAAAGGTCATCACGCTCAAGCCGCAAATTGATTTCCGCGCCGCGATGGCGCCGTCGCGCATTCTCAAGGAGGAGGAGCCGTTCTGCTGCATCCGTTGCGGCAAACCGTTCGGCGTCAAGAGCACGATCGAGCGAATTATTGCCAAGCTCGCGGACAAACATTGGATGTTCCAGGGCGCGCCCGAACGCCTTGAGGCGCTCAAAATGTGCGAGGACTGCCGCGTGATCGCCATTACGGAGCAGCAGTTCGATCCCCATGCGCCGCCGCGTCAGCCGGTTCGCACGACGGACGATTATCTGCACGAGCGCGAGGCGATGCGGCGAAAGGAAGAAGAGTGAGCGCGGCCCAGAGGTTATGGAGAAAAGCAAGGCTGCGCTCACCAAATAACTTGAATTTCAAAATGCAAAAACGCGAGCGCACTGCCGGCCCGTCAGGAATTCGCCACTACAGATAATGTGTGTCCCGGGCGCACTGCATCGCGACGCCCTGGCCCGCGCGGACTTTCAACTGGGCCTTCACGATGGGGTTTTCGGCGGCCCGATATTTGTTTCGCGCCAGCAGTTCTTGGTCCACCGTCCCCGTGACGTAGGCCAGGATGCGCGCCCAATCTATAACCCTAAAAACCGATTTTAGGATAACGGGTACCCTTGCGCCGACCATCCCGAATGGCGTCATGATCGCCCAAAAAAAGTACCGGGACTTCTCCAGCATCGCTATGCAAACCGTGGATAAATGACTGCCGTCTCGACCGTTTGAGTTTTTTTGACCTTACGAGGTCTCTGCGGGCCAACGGGGACAATGGGCCATAACCCGAAGCGCTCGACGCGAGCACATCTTTTCCGCAATTCCCCCGAGAGCCTTCGTAATCCCGAAATGTTGGGACTTCGCGATCGTGCCAAGAGGATTGCGCAAGAGTAAGGGCCCCGCGTATCCACGGCGAATACCTAACCTTGGGCTCGGAGCCGTCGCCCCATCCTAGCCAGGTCCGCCACCGCAACACGTCATCGTCGTGAACAGTGCTGTTCAAATCATGGGATGGAAATCATGGGCCCGTAATAGGCCCCCCAGTGCCCCCACACGTCGTCGCGCCGGTACCTTTGGAAACTGCCACGCAAGCGGCTGACTCGGCCACTGAAACCGCCATAGCCTTCACCGACGGTACGACCATCCCCGAAGGCGTGGGCAAATTGATCGCCGCGGAAACTACGTCCTCCGAGGCCGCCGCCACCATAACCGCCGCTGCGGGCAAATGCGCTGCTGGAAAGCGCGGAACCACCGAGAACAAGGGTAACTGCAAGAACAACCATGGCCTTACGCAACATGACGACCTCCTTCGAGGATGCACCCAGCATCCGCCACGATCTCAAGGACCGCTGTCGATCGGCTGCCCGAATGCGAGCTTCCGGTCGACTTTCATGAGTTATGAACGTGCCATGCGATGGCTTGTCCGATATTGCCGCCGTTGGCGCATAAATGCGGCATTTCGGCCGAGTGCGACGTTCCGATAACTCGCAAGCCGCAAGGCGCCGACAGGATTGCCGCGGCGCGCGGTTCTAGCTTTTCGGCGGATCGGCCAGGCGCGGGAAGCAATATCGCGACTAAAGCAGTCGCGAGGCCAGCCCCGGACGGCTATACGCTTCTCGCAATATGGACCGGCAATGCGTGGAACACCTGACGCGAGGCCTCTTACCGCTGATCCAGGGGCATGAAGCCGTCCGTCAGCGTCTGCATGAAACTCACGAGCGCATCCTCCTCTGCGTCCGAGAGACCCAGCCGCCCAATTCGTTTGGTGTTCATGTTGACGGTCGACTCCGGCGCGGGCCAGCACGTCGTACCTTCGCCGGGGTCATCGGGCCGGCAGCGGGGCAACACATCCCGCGTGTTGTAGAAATGCACAATGGACTTGAGGCTGGTGAAGTATCCGTTGTGTCCATAGGCTTTCACAAAGGTTGGAGAAGGCCGCCTGTCCACCTTGCGCAGCGTCGGCACCCGAAAGCGCGCTTGGTTGTCCGGCGCCAGCGTGAGTCATCGCGAATCGACCGCGGAGGGCTGGCTGAGCAGATGGCCCTCGGTGAGGAAGTTGCCAACGCCGCCGTCGACGAACGACGATCCTGCCGGATTGGCGACATAGCCCAGCGCGTCCGGTCGCTGCTCAACATAGTAAGGCAGCCGCGGATTGGCGGGGGTCCCGATATTGCTGGCGGTGAAATCGGTGAACAGTGGATCCTCGCCAGGCCCGCCGTCGCGGTGACAGGCGTTGCATTGCGCCTTGCCGCGGAACAGGTCGTAGCCCGCCTGTTCCTGCGGACTGAGTTGCGCCTTGCCCGCGAGCACCGCGTCGAATTTCGAGGTGAAGGTCGTCACCTCGGCCGACGCCTCATAGCCGGCGATCGACTGCGCCATCTGATCGAACGTCGCGACGGCCCTGCCGCGATCCAGAGGATCAAGATGAACCGGCATCGAATCATTGGCGGGTGG
>DATGVJ010000542.1:0-8164 GCA_035300505.1 Xanthobacteraceae bacterium | reverse complement strand
TTTGCAGATGTCCTGACGCCGGTACAATCACAAATACTTCAATTGCTCTCAATACCAGCCGACGTCTACGGTCCAGGCAAGTAGCGCAGCTCCCGCTCGCGGCGCTTCAAGTCGTGCAAAATGAAAGTGCGGAATGTAGGTAGCATTTGCGTATCACGCGAATAGGAAGACGGCATTTCATCTTTGCCAAGACCAGCGCTATAAATTGGGGTATTCAAGGGCTCTTCACAAATGGCACAATCTCGCCAGAGCCCAACCGCCGAGGCGCCAGACCGACCCCATGAACGCCGCCGCCACTCGACAAACCCTCGAAGAAGCCTTCAGGCGCATTCGCGCCATGGATGGCTCGCTGAACGAGCAGCTACAAACCCTCGCATCGTCCTCGCGCGAACGGCAGCCGGAATTCGCGGCCGCCATCGAACGGCTGGTAGAGCGGCTGCGGCAAAACGGTGCCGGCGAAAATGCCCCAAATGTCGGCGAGATCATGCCGCCGTTTTTTCTTCCCGATGAGAACGGGCATCTCGTCGGCCTCGACCAGATGCTGGTCGACGGCCCGGTCGCAATGACCTTCCACCGCGGCCATTGGTGCCCCTATTGCCGGGTCAGTATCAACGCGCTCGCACGCGCGCACAGGCAAGTTGCAGCCTGCGGCGGCCAGATCGTTGCGATCATGCCGGACCGGCAGAGATACTCATCAGAATTGAAAGTATCCGGTGAACTGCCATTTCCAATCCTGACCGACATGGACAATGGCTATGCGCTGTCACTCAACCTCGCGATCTGGGTTGGCGCCGAGATGCAAAAGATGATGACCGGACGGCAGGACTTGCCGGCATTCCAGGGTAACAGTTCATGGATGCTCCCCATTCCGGCGACTTTCGTCATCGGGCAGGACGGACGCATCAAGGCACGCTTCGTCGACCCGGATTATCGCAAACGCATGGCGGTCGAGGATTTGATCGCGGCGATCAAGAGCTAACTCTCTCCGTATACCGACCAATCGCGTGCCCGCAGCATCTTGAGCATGGCTGATGCCACCGCGGTGCGCTGGCGTCCGGCGACGCCGTAAAGATAGACCGTGCGCGACAGATCGATCCCCTCGACCGGCAGCCGTTTCACCGTATCGGGACCGCGCATGCTGCGCGGCGCCATCGCGATGCCGAAATTGGCCTCGACCAAGGTGAGCAAATCCTGCCCCGAGTTCACGTCATGGCATCGGTCAAGATCGATATCGAAATTTCGAAACAGCATTGTCGCCTGGGCCGCACTTTCGCAGCACGCAAAGCGCAGGAACGATTGCTCACGTAGATTCTTGATGTCTATCGCCGCGCCGTGCGCCAACGCATGTCCGCCGTTGACGACCAGTTGGAAAGGTTCGCTGAACAACGGCCATTTGTCGAGGCGATCCCATTCCTCGCCGATCGCACCCGCAATGGCGAGTTCGGCCTCTCCTTTCTTCATGAATTCCACAATCTCAGCAACAGTGCCGCGCAACAGCTTCATCTCCAGGCCATTAAAATGCTTCTGGAGTTCTGCCAGATGATCCACCACGAGATCCATGCCGACGGTGTGGGACAATGCAAGCCGCAGCACGCCGGCCTCGCCGCCTTTGATGGCAGACGCGAGCACGCGCGCGCCCACCGCCGAATCGTAGCACTGCCTCAAAAGCGGCAGCATGCGTATCCCAAGCTCGGTCAACTGGGCATGCGGACGCTCGCGCCGGAACAGATCGCCCCCCAATTCGTCTTCGAGCTGCTTGACAGCCCGCGTCAACGAAGGCTGCGACACGTTGCACTTGTCGGCCGCCTTGGTGAAGTTCAACTCGCTCACGGCCGCCAGGAAATAGCGAACCTGATGCATTTCCATAGCGTCGACCTATCGATCACTTAGCCAATCGGCATTTCAAAAAGGGGGCGGTCCCGAGCCACAATGTAGTCATCACGCCGCGCTCCCGCCATGGGAGATGTGGCAACAACTGCGGAGTGTGCTGTCCATGAACCTAGCTGTCAAGCAACCCACGATGACGACCGGAATGACGACCGGACGTTCCCTCGCCGGCAAAGTGTCCCTGGTAACCGGCTCCACAAGCGGCATCGGGCTCGGCATAGCCCGGGCGCTCGCTGCAGCCGGCTCGGACATCGTCCTTAACGGATTCGGCAAGCCTGCGGAAGTCGAGTCCCTGCAGGCCGAGATGGCCGCGCAATTCAACGTCGACATTTCCTTCTCGCCGGCCGACATGTCGAAGCCGGAAGCAATCCGCCACATGATCGAACAGGTTCATGCTGATTTGGGCCGCCTCGACATCCTGGTCAACAATGCCGGGATCCAGCATGTGGCGCCGCTGCAGGATTTTCCGGTCGAGAAATGGGACGCCATCTTGGCGATCAATCTCTCCTCGGCATTTCACACGACACGGCTGGCCCTGCCCGCCATGCTCAAGAACAAGTGGGGCCGTATCGTCAATATTGCTTCTGCCCATGGGCTTGTGGGCTCGCCCTTCAAGTCGGCCTATGTGGCGGCAAAGCACGGCATCGTCGGCCTCACGAAGGTCACGGCTCTTGAGACCGCCGAGCAAGGCATCACCGCCAATGCGATCTGCCCGGGCTATGTCTACACGCCGCTGGTCGAAGCGCAGATCGAGGGACAGGCGAAAGCGCACGGCATTCCGCGTGAGCAGGTCATTCGCGACGTGCTGCTCCAGCAGCAGCCCAACAAGCGCTTCGCAACGGTCGAGGAACTAGGCCACCTGACGGTTTTCCTCGCCAGCGATGCGGCCAATTCGATCACAGGTGTTGCTCTGCCCGTCGATGGCGGCTGGGTCGCGCATTAGGCGGTGCCGCGATTTCAGCCAACCTGAAAAAGCCGCTCAATTACAACTACAACACCAAACGAGGAACCCCATGTTGGATCAAGCGACGACCGGCACGCGCCAGCGCCCGAAAGCGCAGGCCGCAAAGCCGCAACCTCAGCAAACCGTTCTCGTCTTTCAAGGCGGCGGTGCGCTCGGCGCCTACCAGGCCGGGGTCTACCAGGCCCTGCATGAGGCCCACATCGAACCCGACTGGATCATCGGAACTTCGATCGGCGCCATCAATGCGAGCCTCATCGCCGGCAGCGAGCCCGGCGACCGCCTCGCCAGGCTCGAAGAGTTCTGGCAGCGCATGACGCGCAAGGAGTTCTGGGGGCCGGGCGGCTTCACCGATACCATGGCCTATTGGACGACGGTGTTCGGCGGCATTCCGGGTTTCTTCAAGCCCAACCCGGCGGCCTTTCTCGGGCAGCACTACCATCTCGGGTCGGACAATGCCGGCTACTATTCGACGGAACCGCTGCAGAAGACACTCAACGAACTCGTCGACTTTTCGATTGTCACGCGCAATACGCCACGGCTCACTGTCGGGGCCGCCCACGTCCGCAGCAGCCGGATGCACTATTTCGACAGCCGTGAAACCGAAATCACGGCCGCCCATATCATGGCTTCAGGCGCCTTGCCGCCGGCCTTTCCACCTGTGCGCATCGACGGGGAACTCTATTGGGATGGCGGTATACTTTCCAACACGCCGACCGAAGCGATTTTCGAAGACAATCCGCGGCGCAATTCGCTGATATTTGCGGTTCACATGTGGAACCCGATGGGGCCCGAACCGGATACGATCTGGGAGGTGCTCGATCGCTACAAAGACATCCAATATTCGAGTCGCGTCGCAAGCCACATCAACCGGCAACGGCAGATCCACAAACTGCGGCATGTCATCTCCGAACTGGCCAGGCATATTCCTGACGCCGTCCGCAAGGACCAGATGATTGCGGATCTATCGGCATACGGCTGCCTGACCAAGATGCATGTCGTGCGGCTCCTGGCGCCGCGTCTGGAAAACGAAAATCACACCAAGGACATCGACTTCAGTCCGGAGGGTGTCGGCCGCCGCTGGGAAGCCGGCTATGCCGACACCTCGCGTGTGTTGCAGCGCAAAGCCTGGGAGGACGCGTGTGATCCGCTCGAAGGCATTATTTTGCATGAACAGGAAACGGATTGAGTGCCGTAGTGTCGTAGGATGGGTAGAGGCAAAACGCGTTCTTTCTTGACTCGTTTTGCCGAAACCCATCGTCAACCCACGAGGCGTTGATGGGTTTCGCAAAAAAAGGCGCGTGAAGAACGCGCTTTTTTTTGCTCTACCCATCCTACGACAGTCACCACCGCAAACTCAGGCGCCCCGCGATGCCTCCAACCGCCGCAACGCCTGCGATTGCGAGGCCGTACCAACAGGCAACGAACAGCGGCGAATCGTCGGGGCAATGTGCCGCATAGATCGCAGCCCCAATCGCACCAGCGAACAGGCCGGCGACGCTGCCAGCCAGCACCGGGCGCTCCGGCGCGCCGCGGCGCAATGCCAGAATTGCGAACACCAGGATCGGCAGCGCAAACAGCGGGATGCTCAGGAGACAAACGACCGAGTTTTGCCCCACGAGCCTGGCGGCCCAGAGGGACCGCGGAACGGTAGCCAGTTCGACCGCAACGCCGGCAACGAGCACCAGCACCACAAGCCCAAGCGCCGCGGCCCGCATCTGCGTCGGCGCACCCGGACGCGCGAGCCGCCACACCAGCAAGGCCGAGCACGCGCCAAGCGACAGCGTGACGACGAACTTGAACATGAACCGCGCATCGCCCATCATCGCCACGAAATCAGGACGCGGCCCGAGTATCGCCGCGAACAGGATCAACGCCACGAACAGACCGGGCAGCAACGCATAGCAGAACAGCCGCTCCAGTGATGTTCGCGATACGGTGAGATCGGCCGTCAGGCCACGGATGAGGTCATCTGTATTCATGGCTGGCTCATGTCTGGCTACATGCCTTGCTTCATGCTTGGCTTCACGATCTCACTATCCCAAATTTCGATGCGAGCGCCGCAAGCCCGCGATGATGGGCAACGCGCACCGCCCCTTCGGACATGTTCAGCCTGGTGGCAACCTCCCGTATCGAAGCGCCGTTAAGCGAAATCGCCGTCACGACGTTGCGCTGGCCCTCGGGCAGATTTTGCAGATGCTCGTCAAGCTTGGCGGGAACCACCACGGGTTCTTCCGCATCGCTTGCCAGCGCATCGACAAAATCGTCGATCGGCACAAAAGTGCGGCGCCCGCGACGCCGCATGGCATCGATCAGCTTATTGCGTGCGACCGCGCGTAGCCAGGGCGTGAAGGGGAGCGTTTCGTCCCAGGTCTGTCGCTTGAGATGTACAGCCAGCAGAGTTTCCTGCACGATGTCCTCGGCATCCGTGACCGCCAGCCCCGCGCGCACCAATCCGCGCCGCGCAACCGAGCGCAGCACCGGCACGAGTTCCGCCAGCAGCCGGTTATAAGCCGCAGCGTCGCCGCGGTTGGCGGCCCGCATCAGGTCGCCCCACTCGGTCTCGGCCTTGTTCACGCGATGTTCCCACTATGTCGTTACGCATGAAAGTGGCCGTTGTTACGCTTGAAAGCCTGAAAATTCCACCGGGGCTGGGACATTGGCGTTAGGATACGGATCGTAGAAGGATGGGTTGAGCCCTTGCGAAACCCATCAACCACAAGCCGAAGCCTTTCATTTTGCGGCCCTTGGGGTTGATGGATTTCGGCAAATCGCGTGAAGAACGCGATTTACCTCTACCCATCCTACGCCCCATTATCCATGGCCTCCAACCGAACGATCGTTAACCTCCAGGGATGCCCGCGGGTCACGATCTATTCATTAAAATGATAATCTATTCCTGGCAGCCTCGGTCTCCCCAAAAGGTGAACCCCATGGTAATTTGCTTGCGTTATCAACATCCCCGGCAATGACGGATGCAAGGCCATCGAAATGACTTCCAACGGGGTTCCGCCTGGGACGGATGAACAAGCGCCTTCCGCGCAGACGCAGCCGAACCTTCTCGGCGACGAAAATCACAAATCGTTCCGGCGCAAACTCGGATCCCTGGCCATTATCCTGCTGCTGGTCAATCTCGGGGTCGGCCTGTTCGCACGCGAGCAGCAGCGGACCCTGATCGATTACGCCACCAGCATCTACGACAAGTCTTTTGCGTCGACCTCGCAACATCTGCAACAGCCCGGAGAACCGGATGCCGGCGCCATGCTGCGAGCCCGTGACGACGTCGCGGCCCTCGCCCACAAGAGCGATCTCTCGCTCCTTATTACGATCATGACCAGCATCTTGCTGGCTGGCCTTGCATTGATATCGCTCGACCGCCTGGTTACTTCGGTGAACCTGTCACGCGCGCAGTTCAGCGCGGCCCTGGAGGGCATGCCCCAGGGCTTGTGCATGCTCGATCGCAACCTCCGCCTGCTCGTCTGCAATTCGAAATTTGCGGCAATGTATGGGCTTGATGGCGCGCATATCAAACTCGGCACGCCGCTTCAAACCATCCTGGAGCATCAGGTCGCCACAAATGCCTGCCCGGCCGATGCCGAAAGCTTCATGAAGGAAAGCTTCGCCAGCCTGTCCGAGCAATCCTTCGGGACCACAGAACACCAGTTTCGTGACGGGCGAATCATATCCGTGACAAGCGCGCCGCTGAGCACCGGCGGCGCGGTTGCGATTCATATGGACGTGACGCGACGGCGCAAGGCCGAGAAGGAAATCGAATTCCTCGCCTGTCACGACCAGCTGACCGGTTTGGCCAATCGCGTTCAGCTCCGCGAACTCATTGGCAAAAATTTGGGCAGGAATTTGGAACAAGCGGCACCCGACGCGAGCTTCGCGATCCACAGCCTGGATCTGGATCACTTCAACAACGTCAACGACACGCTGGGTCGCGCTTATGGCGACGCCTTGCTCCTTGCGGTCACCGAACGGCTGCGCTCCCTGGTGGGCGGCACGGACCTGGTCGCCCGAACCGGCGGCGACGAGTTCACCATCCTGCAAACCGACACGCCGCAGCCCATGACGGCCGCCGCCAACCTGGCCGACCGCATTATCGCCGCCATGAACACGCCGTTCGATCTCGACGGCCATCAAGTCGTTGTCGGCACCAGCGTCGGTATCGCCGTTGCTCCGATGGACGGCACGGAGCCGGATCAACTTTTGAAGAATGCCGACATGGCATTGCGCCAGGCCAAAGCCGACGGTCGCGGCACCTACCATTTCTTCGAAGCCGGCATGAATACCAAAGCCCAAGAGCGGCGCCTTCTTGAACTGGCGCTGCGCCAAGCCTTGACGGCCGGCGAATTCGAACTCGAATACCAGCCCATTATCAATTTGGCGCAAAACAGAATTAACGGGTTCGAGGCCTTGCTGCGATGGAACCATCCCACACGCGGGAGGATACCGCCCGTCGAATTCATCCCGCTGGCGGAGGAAACCGGGCTCATCATCCCGATTGGCGACTGGGTATTGCGGACCGCATGCGCAGAGGCCAATACATGGCCGGACGATTTACGCGTGGCGGTCAACGTGTCGCCAGTGCAATTCCGCAGCAAGAACCTTGCGGCCGACGTCATGTGCACGCTCGCGGCCTCCGGTCTATCGCCCAACCGTCTGGAGGTTGAAATTACCGAGGCTGTCCTGTTGCAAAACAACGAAACGACGCTGCAAATCTTGCATCAGATACGCGCCCTTGGGGTCAGGATTTCAATGGACGATTTTGGGACCGGATATTCATCGCTGAGCTATCTTCGCAGCTTCCCCTTCGACAAGATCAAGATCGATCAATCCTTCGTTCACGACCTCACCGACAATCCTGATTCAATTGCGATCATTCGCGCCGTCGCAGCTCTTGGCAAGAGCTTCAGCATCGTTACGACGGCAGAGGGCGTCGAAACCGAGAAACAGCTGGAGCAAGTACGCGCGGAAGGCTGCACCGAGCAAGGCCGTACCGACGGCAAGAATTGCCACGCTGCTGGAGGAATTCGGCAAACTTTCCAAAGCGGCTGCTTGATCGAAAGACTCCAAGACTGTCTCAACAAGACCGTCTCAACGAGGCCGTGCATCTGCGCTGCGGAATGGTTAATGCACCTTTAATCAACCACGAATCAACTGTGAATACTTGGCCTCCTTTGAAGGGCTCAAAGGTGACTATTTCTTCATTGAGATCACGAATTGAATTTCTACCGGCCGGCAAATCTGAGATAGTAAAACTCTCGGCAATATGTACGCGTTATTGCCGTCTCCTGTGATGACGACAAGGAT
>DATGVJ010000541.1:0-17977 GCA_035300505.1 Xanthobacteraceae bacterium | reverse complement strand
GAAGCGGGACGCCAAACCGGAAAGAGCTTGCAGTGGATCGAGCGACGAAGAAGGAGTTCGTCACGACGCTCAACGGTATCTTCAAAGATACCAGCGTCGTGGTCGTGGCTCATTATTCAGGCCTCACGGTTCCCCAATTGCAGAAGCTGCGCAAGCAGATGCAAGAGGCCGGAGCGCACGTGAAGGTCGCAAAGAACCGGCTCGCCAAGATTGCTCTTGAAGGCACGGACGTAGCCTCGGTCGCATCCCTGATGAAGGGGCCGACCCTGATTGCTTATTCGAGCGATCCAGTGGCTGCGCCCAAGGTCGCCACCGATTTTGCCAAGGCGAACGAAAAGCTCGTGATCCTTGGCGGAGCGATGGGCAAAACCGCACTCGATCCAAACGGCGTCAAGGCACTTGCCTCGTTGCCGTCGCTGGATGAGCTGCGGGCCAAGATTGTCGGCCTCGTTCAGGCGCCGGCGACCAAGATTGCCCGGGTGGTTTCAGCGCCTGCGTCGAAACTGGCGCGCGTTGTCCAGGCCTATGCCAAAAAGAGCGAAGCTGCGTGAAGGTTTCAAGCAATCTCAACTGGTTCGAACCGATAGGATTGAACAATGGCTAATCTGCAGAAGATCGTCGACGACCTCTCCGGCCTCACTGTTCTGGAGGCCGCGGAGCTTGCCAAGTTGCTGGAAGAAAAGTGGGGCGTGTCGGCGGCCGCGGCGGTCGCGGTGGCGGCAGCTCCCGCCGCAGCAGCGGCGGTTGAAGAGAAGACCGAATTCACGGTCATGCTGACTTCTTTTGGCGACAAGAAGATCGAGGTCATCAAGGAGGTTCGGGCAGCGACAGGTCTCGGCCTCAAGGAGGCCAAGGATCTGGTCGAAGCCGCGCCCAAGGCTGTCAAGGAAGGCGTTACGAAGGACGAGGCCGAAAAGATCAAGGCTGCCCTCGAGAAGGTCGGCGCCAAGGTCGAACTCAAGTAGCCTTCGGCTTGGTCAATCTCGGGGAGCCCGGACTTGTTCCGGGGATCTGCCAAGGCAAAGACGTCGGACACAAATCGGTGATTTCGGGAGCATTATCTCGAAATCACCACTATATCCCGCTACCGGCCATGCTGGCCTGGCACCGAAAAGGGGGGCTTGTGATTTAGCGGTGCGGCAAAAAAACAGTGTAGTAATAAAGGGTTAGTGATGATGCACCGGTTCGGCTGAGGCCGAATCACCCAGAGGCAAAAGGGGTTTCGACGCTTGTCCCGACGGTCGCGATGGATTGCGGCCTTCTGGAGAGTCGTCCCGGCCCCGACGGTTACGACAAAATGAGAGAAGGTAATGGCGCAGACATTCACCGGTCGCAAGCGCGTTCGTAAGTTTTTCGGGAAAATCCAGGAAGTCGCAGAGATGCCGAACCTCATCGAGGTTCAGAAGGCGTCTTACGATCAGTTCCTGCTGGTGCAGGAACCGCAAGGCGGGCGGCCCGACGAGGGCCTCCAAGCCGTGTTCAAGTCGGTTTTCCCGATTTCTGATTTCTCCAATACCTCGATGCTCGAATTCGTCAAATACGAATTCGAAGCGCCGAAATATGACGTCGACGAATGCCGCCAGCGCGGCATGACGTATGCGGCGCCCCTCAAGGTGACGCTGCGTCTCATCGTGTTCGATGTCGACGAGGAGACCGGCGCAAAGTCGGTCAAGGACATCAAGGAGCAGGACGTCTACATGGGCGACATTCCGCTCATGACGATGAACGGCACCTTCATCGTGAACGGCACTGAGCGCGTGATCGTGTCGCAGATGCACCGTTCGCCCGGCGTATTCTTCGATCACGACAAGGGCAAGACCCATTCCTCGGGCAAGCTTTTGTTTGCGGCGCGCATCATTCCCTATCGGGGATCCTGGCTCGATGTCGAGTTCGACGCCAAGGACATCGTCTATGCGCGCATTGATCGCCGGCGCAAGATTCCGGTGACCTCGCTGCTCTATGCACTCGGCATGGACCAGGAAGAGATCCTCGCGACCTTCTACCGCAAGGTTCCCTACAAGCGGCAGAAGGATGGATGGCGTGTGCCGTTCGATTCCAATCGCTTCCGGGGCTACAAGGCGGTCAATGACCTCGTCGATGCGGATTCCGGCAAGGTCGTGGTCGAGGCCGGCAAGAAGATCACAGTGCGGCAGGCGCGCCAGCTCGCGGAAAAGGGCCTCAAGGCGCTCCGCCTGAGCGACATCGAACTGGTCGGTCACTACATCGCGGAGGACCTGGTCAATCCGAAGACCGGCGAGATCTACACCGAAGCCGGTGAAGAAATCACCGAGAAGAACCTCAAGGTGCTCAACGAGGCGGGTTACAAGGAACTGCCGCTGCTTGACATCGATCATGTCAATATCGGCGCCTATATCCGCAACACGCTCACGATGGACAAGAACATGACGCGTGAAGACGCGCTGTTCGACGTCTATCGCGTGATGCGCCCGGGCGAGCCGCCGACGCTTGACACCGCGCAGGCCATGTTCCAGTCGCTGTTTTTCGATTCCGAACGTTATGACCTCTCCGCGGTCGGCCGCGTGAAGATGAACATGCGGCTCGATCTCGATGCGCCTGACACGATGCGCATCCTTCGCAAGGAGGACGTGATTTCGGTCGTGCGCACCTTGCTCGATCTTCGTGACGGTCGGGGCGAGATCGACGATATCGATCATCTCGGCAATCGGCGCGTGCGCTCGGTCGGCGAGTTGATGGAAAATCAATATCGCATCGGGCTGTTGCGTATGGAACGCGCCATCAAGGAGCGCATGTCGTCCGTCGACATCGATACCGTGATGCCGCAGGACCTGATCAATGCCAAACCGGCAGCGGCGGCAGTGCGCGAGTTCTTCGGTTCTTCGCAGCTCTCGCAGTTCATGGACCAGACCAACCCGCTGTCGGAGATCACGCACAAGCGGCGTCTCTCCGCGCTCGGACCTGGCGGTCTCACCCGCGAGCGTGCCGGCTTTGAAGTGCGTGACGTTCATCCGACGCACTATGGCCGCATCTGTCCGATCGAGACGCCGGAAGGTCCGAACATCGGGCTGATCAATTCGCTCGCGACTTTTGCGCGCGTCAACAAATATGGCTTTGTCGAAACGCCTTACCGCAAGGTCAAGGACGGCCGCGTCACCGACGAAGTGATCTATCTCTCCGCCATGGAAGAAGGGCGCTATACGGTCGCCCAAGCGAACGCGCCCATCGACGCCAAGGGCAGGTTCACCGAAGACCTGATCGTTTGCCGTCATGCCGGCGACGTGCTGCAACTCGCGCCGGACAAAGTCGACTTCATGGACGTCTCGCCGAAGCAGCTTGTGTCGGTGGCTGCGGCCTTGATTCCGTTCCTGGAAAATGACGACGCCAACCGCGCCCTGATGGGCTCGAACATGCAGCGCCAGGCGGTGCCGCTGGTTCGCGCCGAAGCCCCCTTTGTGGGGACAGGCATGGAAGGTGTGGTGGCTCGCGACTCGGGTGCTTCGATTGCGGCGCGCCGTACCGGCGTCATCGACCAGGTGGACGCAACGCGTATCGTCGTGCGCGCGACGGAAGAAAACGATCCCTCGAAGTCGGGCGTCGATATCTACCGGCTGATGAAATTCCAGCGCTCCAACCAGAACACCTGCATCAACCAGCGTCCGCTGGTGAAGGTGGGTGATCAGGTGATGAAGGGCGACATCATCGCCGATGGGCCTTCGACCGAGCTCGGTGAGCTCGCGCTCGGGCGTAACGTGCTGGTCGCGTTCATGCCGTGGAACGGGTACAACTTCGAAGATTCGATCCTGCTCTCCGAACGCATCGTCAAGGACGACGTCTTCACCTCGATTCACATCGAGGAATTCGAAGTCATGGCGCGCGACACCAAGCTCGGTCCTGAGGAAATTACCCGCGACATTCCGAACGTGTCGGAAGAAGCGCTCAAGAATCTCGACGAGGCCGGCATCGTCTATATTGGTGCTGAGGTTCACGCAGGCGACATCCTGTGCGGCAAGATCACGCCGAAGGGCGAGAGCCCGATGACGCCCGAAGAGAAGCTTCTGCGCGCCATCTTCGGCGAGAAGGCGTCCGACGTTCGCGACACCTCGCTGCGTGTTCCGCCGGGCGTGCAGGGCACCGTCGTCGAAGTGCGGGTGTTCAACCGCCATGGCGTCGAGAAGGACGAGCGCGCGCTCGCGATCGAGCGCGAGGAAATCGAACGGCTGGCCAAGGACCGTGACGACGAACAGGCGATCCTTGATCGCAACGTGTTCGGGCGCCTTGCCGATATGCTCGAAAACCGCCAGGGCATCGCGGGTCCGAAAGGCTTCAAGAAGGACTCCAAGATCACCCGTGCGGTGCTCGAAGAATATCCGCGCGCCCAATGGTGGCAATTTGCTTCGCCCAACGACAAGCTGATGGCGGAGATCGAGGCCATTCGCAAACAGTACGACGAGTCGAAGAAGCGACTTGAGCAACGCTTTCTCGACAAGGTCGAGAAGCTGCAGCGCGGCGACGAGCTGCCGCCCGGCGTGATGAAGATGGTCAAGGTCTTCGTCGCCGTGAAGCGCAAGATTCAGCCTGGCGACAAGATGGCCGGCCGCCACGGCAACAAGGGTGTGGTATCGAGGATCGTGCCAGTCGAGGACATGCCTTTCCTCGCCGACGGGACGGGCGTCGACATCGTGCTAAATCCGCTCGGCGTGCCAAGCCGCATGAACGTGGGTCAGATCCTCGAGACGCATCTGGGCTGGGCCTGCGCCGGTCTTGGTCTCAAGATTGGACAATCGGTCGATATCTACAAGAACGGCGGCAAGCACGATACCAAGCCGCTCAAGGAGATTCTTCGCAAGGTCTATGGTGACGACGAAACCATCAAGTCGCTCGGCGACAAGGAACTGGTCGAACTCGGCGGCAACCTTCGCCATGGCGTTCCGATCGCCACGCCCGTTTTCGACGGCGCCAAGGAAGCCGATATCGAGCACATGCTCGATCTCGCCGGCCTCGACCGCTCGGGCCAGGTCACGCTCTTTGACGGCCGCACGGGTGAAGCCTTCGATCGCAACGTGACCGTCGGCTACATCTACATGCTCAAGCTTCACCATCTGGTGGACGACAAGATCCACGCGCGCTCGATCGGCCCGTACAGCCTGGTGACCCAGCAGCCGCTGGGCGGCAAGGCGCAGTTCGGCGGACAGCGCTTCGGTGAAATGGAAGTGTGGGCGCTCGAGGCCTATGGCGCGGCCTATACGCTGCAGGAGATGTTGACGGTGAAGTCCGACGACGTCGCCGGCCGTACCAAGGTTTACGAGGCCATCGTTCGCGGCGACGACACCTTCGAGGCGGGCATTCCGGAAAGCTTCAACGTGCTGGTAAAGGAAATGCGTTCGCTCAGTCTCAACGTCGATCTGCATAATTCCAAGCAGGGACGACAAGGCGGGGACTCGTCGGCCGAGGCCGCGGAGTAGCCATCAATGTCATGCCCGGCACCGCGGTCAAACACGCGATGCCGGGCATCCAGGTTCTCTCATCGCAAGGAATCAACCCTTTGCAAGGAAGGCCAGGATGGCGGGTACAAGCCATGACGAACAAAAGATCGCGATTCGATAAGTCGCGAATTGAGAGATCAATCGGTCGCTTCGTGCGGCCAAGACACCTCCAAGCGAGGAGACTGCCATGAATCAAGAAGTAATGAACCTGTTCAGCCCGCAGGTGCCGGCTCAGGTCTTTGACCAGATCCGCATCTCGATCGCGAGCCCAGAGAAGATCTTGTCGTGGTCTTACGGCGAGATCAAGAAACCCGAGACGATCAATTACCGCACGTTCAAGCCCGAACGTGACGGGTTGTTCTGCGCGCGTATCTTCGGGCCTATCAAGGACTACGAATGCTTGTGCGGCAAGTACAAGCGGATGAAGTACAAGGGCATCATCTGCGAAAAGTGCTCGGTCGAAGTGACGCTGTCGCGCGTGCGGCGCGAGCGCATGGGCCACATCGAGCTTGCCGCTCCCGTTGCGCACATCTGGTTCTTGAAGTCGTTGCCGTCGCGCATCGGTCTCCTGCTCGACATGACGCTCAAGGACCTCGAGCGAATTCTCTATTTCGAGTACTACGTGGTGCTTGAGCCCGGCCTCACGCCGCTCGAGGACCGCCAGCTTCTGTCTGAGGACGGCTACCTCAAGGCGCAGGAAGAGTACGGCGCAGACAGCTTCACCGCCCTCATCGGCGCGGAAGCGATTCGCGAAATGCTCAAGGCGCTCGATCTGGACAAGATGCAAGCCGACCTGCGCGCCGATATCACCGCGACCGAATCCGATGCCAAGAAGAAAAAACTCGCCAAGCGTCTCAAGATCGTCGAGGCGTTCCAGCAATCGGGCAACAAGCCGGAATGGATGATCCTCAAGCAGGTGCCGGTGATTCCGCCGGATCTGCGTCCGCTCGTCCCGCTCGATGGCGGCCGTTTTGCGACGTCCGATCTCAACGATCTCTATCGGCGCGTCATCAACCGCAACAACCGTCTCAAGCGGCTTATGGAGTTGCGTGCCCCCGACATCATCATTCGCAACGAAAAGCGAATGCTGCAGGAGGCTGTCGATGCGCTGTTCGATAACGGCCGCCGCGGCCGCGTCATCACGGGCGCCAACAAGCGGCCGCTGAAGTCGCTCGCCGACATGCTCAAGGGCAAGCAGGGCCGGTTCCGGCAAAACCTGCTCGGCAAGCGCGTCGACTATTCGGGCCGTTCGGTGATCGTGGTCGGCCCGGAACTCAAGCTGCATCAATGCGGCCTGCCCAAAAAGATGGCGCTCGAACTCTTCAAGCCGTTCATCTATTCGCGGCTTGACGCCAAGGGCCTGTCGACGACGGTCAAACAGGCAAAGAAACTTGTCGAGAAGGAGAAACCCGAAGTTTGGGATATTCTCGATGAGGTCATTCGCGAACATCCGGTGTTGCTCAACCGTGCTCCGACGTTGCACCGGCTGGGAATCCAGGCGTTCGAGCCGGTCCTGATCGAAGGCAAGGCCATCCAGCTGCATCCGCTTGTCTGCGCCGCGTTCAACGCTGACTTCGACGGCGACCAGATGGCTGTGCACATCCCGCTGTCGCTTGAGGCGCAGCTCGAAGCGCGCGTGCTGATGATGTCGACCAACAACATCCTGCATCCCGCAAACGGATCGCCGATCATCGTGCCGTCGCAGGATATCGTGCTGGGTCTCTATTACCTTTCGATCCTGCGGGCCGAGGACAAGGTGAAGCATCCAAAATCGTTCGGCGACATGGCGACGATCGAGCATGCGTTGCATGCCAAGGCCATCGATCTGCACACCCAGATCAAGTACCGGTGGATCGGCGTCGATGAACAAGGCAAGCCGGTAAACAAGTGGTACGACACGACGCCAGGTCGCGTCATGCTTGGCAACGTCCTGCCAAGAAGTTCGAAGGTGCCCTTCGACGTCGTCAACAAATTGATGACCAAGAAGGAAATCTCGAACCTGATCGATCAGGTCTACCGCAACTGCGGCCAGAAGGAGACGGTGATCTTCTGCGACCGGGTCATGTCGCTTGGCTTCTACAACGCGTTCAAGGCCGGCATCTCGTTCGGCAAGGACGACATGGTGGTGCCTGCGTCGAAGTGGACGATCATCAACAAGACACGCGATTTGGCCAAGGAGTTCGAGCAGCAGTACAACGACGGCCTGATCACGCAGGGCGAGAAGTACAACAAGGTGGTCGATGCCTGGTCGAAGTCGTCCAAGCAGATCGCCGAAGAGATGATGAAGGAGATTTCCGCGGTCAAGAAACTGCCGAGCGGCCGCGAAGCGCAAGTCAACTCGATCTACATGATGGCCCATTCCGGTGCGCGTGGCTCGCAGGAGCAGATGCGCCAGCTTGCCGGCATGCGCGGGTTGATGGCCAAGCCGTCCGGAGAAATCATCGAGAGCCCGATCATTTCCAACTTCAAGGAAGGGCTCTCGGTCCTCGAATACTTCAACTCGACGCACGGCGCCCGCAAGGGATTGGCCGATACCGCGCTCAAGACGGCCAACTCCGGCTACCTGACGCGCCGCCTGGTCGACGTTGCCCAGGACTGCATCATCACGACCACGGATTGCGGTACCGACGTCGGCATAAATGTGCGCGCGATCATCGATGCGGGTACGGTCGTGGCTTCGCTGGCCACCCGTATCCTCGGGCGCACCACGGCGGAGGATGTGAAGGATCCTTCGTCCCACAAGGTTGTGATGCCGAAGGGAACGCTGCTTGACGTGCACCACGTCGATGCGATCCTGGCAGCCGGGGTGCAGGAGCTTCGCATCCGTTCGGTGCTCACCTGCGAGACGACGAATGGCTGCTGCGCGGCATGCTACGGGCGCGATCTCGCACGCGGCACGCCCGTCAACATGGGCGAGGCGGTTGGTGTCATTGCGGCGCAATCAATCGGCGAGCCGGGCACGCAGCTTACGATGCGGACGTTCCACATCGGTGGTGCGGCTCAGATCTCCGAACAGTCGTTTACCGAGTCGAACTTCGAGGGCAAGGTCAAAATCAAGAATAAGAACATATTGAAAAACTCCGACGGTCAGAACGTCGCCATGGTCCGTAACATGGTCGTGGCGGTGCTCGATCCCGACGGCAGCGAGCGTGCGACGCATCGTATCCAATATGGTGCGCGCGTGCTGGTCGAAGACGGCCAGACGATCAAGCGTGGCCAACGCATTTCGGAGTGGGACCCATTCACGCGACCGATCATGACGGAGGTCGATGGTGCGATCGGATTCGAGGACCTGATCGAGGGCCAGTCCATGTCGGAGGCGCTGGACGAGGCGACCGGCATTGCCAAGCGCGTGGTTACCGAATGGCGGACCGGTTCCAGCCGCAACCAGCAGGATTTGCGGCCCTGTCTTGTGATCAAGGACAAGAGCGGCAAGGTGGTCAAACTCAGCCGCGGCGGCGAAGCACGCTATCAGCTTGCCATCGATGCCGTGCTTTCCGTCGAACCCGGATCCCACGTTGGGGCGGGCGACGTGATTGCGCGCTTGCCAACCGAAAGCGCCAAGACCCGCGACATCACCGGCGGTCTGCCGCGTGTTGCCGAACTGTTCGAGGCGCGGCGGCCGAAGGAGGCAGCAGTCATTGCCGAGATCTCCGGCACGATTCGCTTTGGCAAGGACTACAAGAACAAGCGGCGCGTCATCATCGAGCCCGCGAACAAGCCGGGAGAGAAGGAAGAGGAGCCAAGGGAGTATCTGATCCCGAAGGGCAAGCACATCTATCTGCAGGATGGCGACCTCATCGAGAAAGGCGACTTCATCGTTGAAGGACATCCGGCTCCGCACGACATCCTGGCGATCAAAGGCGTCGAGGAACTCGCGAACTATCTCGTCAACGAGATCCAGGACGTTTACCGGCTGCAGGGCGTGGGCATCAACGACAAGCACATCGAAGTTATCGTCCGCCAGATGCTGCAGAAGGTGGAGGTCGACGATATCGGCGAGACCGAGTTGATCCAAGGAGAGCAGGTTGACCGGATCGAGTTCGACGAGGTCAATGCGCGGATTGTGGCGGAGGGCAAGAAGCCTGCCGCTGCGCACCCGGTGCTGCTCGGCATCACCAAGGCCTCGTTGCAGACGCGGTCCTTCATCTCGGCCGCCTCGTTCCAGGAGACGACGCGTGTTCTCACCGAGGCTTCGGTCAACGGCAAGGTCGATACGCTCGAAGGCCTCAAGGAAAACGTCATCGTGGGGCGGCTGATCCCGGCCGGCACGGGCGCCATGATGAATTCGGTCCGCGAGGTGGCGGGCAAGCGCGATGCGCTCATTCTTGGGGAACGCGCGAGGGAAGCTGCCGCAAAGGCGGAAGCCGCCAAGGCGGCCGCGGCGCAGGCTGCGGCCAAGGCAATCGAGCAGCAGCCGGCTCTGCCGGCCGCGGAGTAAGGACCTAGGCGTGATTAAAATCTCGGCACCAATGTCCGGGACTATTCAGGGGCCGCCTTCGGGCGGCCCTTTGTTTGGGGCCGTCACCCGTCCGTCATGCTGGCTGGCGACGAATCCGGCGCAAAACCGCTAGCTGCCACTTTTTTTGAGTGGAAAAGAATTGCCTTCTTGGGGCACTGTTTTCGCCAAAATGCGTTTATATAAGATTGCGTCAACAGTTGCATGTTACACTGAATTAACCCCCTCCTGCGCGAGTTGTGTGGCCCTCATGGACGCCCTTCTGGTCAAGATATTTGCCACGGCGTTGACCTTCAGCCAGGTCGCGCTCAGCCCGGAAAAATTGAAAACCAGGTTCGATTCGGTTGGGGACCAACAACAGGTTGTTGGGCTGCTGCGCGCCGGGTGCGCCCAAATGCGCAAGGCCTTCGACATCGAAGACGTCAATATCGATGATCTGATCGCCACCGCCATGGACGATGCCGAGGCGATCGCGTCCGGCCACGCCGCATTCAAAGGGATCAACATCAAGGACCTGCACACGTCCTACCGGCAGTTCTGCAAGAATGAAACGATTGCCGACTCGCCGGTCGATGTCGCCGAGGTCATCGAGTTTTATAACCGCACCCTTACCGACCTTCCCGACCACAAGACGCTCAAGGGCATGCGCCTGCCGGGTGCCAGCATGGTGCTCGACATCAAGGGTCAGCGTTTCGCCGAGGTCTTCGAGCCGGACAACCGACGGGTCTGGGTCCCGTTGCGCGATATACCGGTTCACGTCCAGCGGGCGTTTATTTCGGCGGAGGACAAGCGCTTCTACCAGCACAAGGGCGTCGACGAACGTTCCCTGATTCGCGCCTTTATCGGCAATCTGGCCCAGTCCGGGCGGCCGCAGGGCGGTTCGACCATCACCCAGCAGGTGGTCAAGAACATTCTGGTCGGTGAAGACGTCACCTACGAACGCAAGATTCGCGAGATGGTGTTGGCGGCGCGCATCGAGCAGACGCTCACCAAGGCGGAAATACTGGAACTCTATCTCAACTCGACGTTCCTCGGCCGTGGATCGTGGGGTGTCGAAATGGCGGCGCGCAGCTATTTCGGAAAGTCTTCGTCGGAGCTGTCGGTTGCCGAAGGCGCGTTGCTCGCCGGCATCACCAAAGGTCCCAATTTTTTCAACCCCGAACGTCATCCGGACCGGGCCAAGCAGCGGTATAGTTACACGTTGGGCCGCATGCAGGAAGACCAGGTCATCAGCGCTGACCTATCGAGGTCACTGGCCACACTGCCGGAGCTTATTACGTTTGAACGGCCGCGCCGCAACACGGGCTTTCATTATATCGACTTTCTCTCAAAAGAAGCCAAGTCGATCCCAACTCTGGAAAGCCTGACCGCCAATTCCCAAACGGTTCGCTCGACCATCAATCCGCAGCTGCAGCGTGCGGCGGAAGTTGCTCTGCAGGAAGGGCTCGCGCGGTTCGAGGGCGACGGCGGAAGGTCCCAATTTGAGGCCGCCGAAGGCAACCTCGGTGACGCAATCCGAAAGCTTGAAGCTGAGCAAGGACCTGCCGGCAAGTCTGTCGCCTTGAAGCCAGCGTGGCGGCGGGCACTCGAAAATGCCCGCTTCCCGCTCTATGACGTGCACTGGCCCGTGGCGGTTGTTCTGGACCGAGGTGGGCAACGAGGGGGTGGAGAGTCGTTGCGCGTCGGCCTGGCGGATGGCCGCATCTTGCCGTTGACGGCCCGTAAAGGCGGGGCCCTGCGCAACCTGAAGCTCCATGATGTGGTGCTGGTTCGTGTGACGGAGGGCAACGGCAAAGGCAAGAATTCGAACCTGAGTGCCGAATTGCGCATCCGGCCGCAGGTGCAGGGCGCTGTCGTGGTGCTGGAGAACAAGACCGGTCGTATTCTGGCGATGACGGGCGGCTTCTCCTATCCGCTCAGTCAGCTCAATCGCGTGACCCAATCGGTGCGCCAACCTGGTTCGGCGCTCAAACCGCTGACCTATTTGGCGGCCCTGGAGAAAGGCCTGCAGCCCAATACTTATGTGCGTGACGAAGAGATCACGCTTCCGCCGATCAATGGCAGCTTGCGCGAGCGGGATTATTGGTCGCCCAAGAACTATGATGGCGGCACGTCCGGTGTGATCACCTTGCGCAAGGCGCTTGAGCATTCCAAGAACCTGGCGACCGTCAATCTGCTTGATGGCGGCATCGACTCGACACCTCAGCTCAGCCTGGATCGCGTCTGCGCGCTGGCGGTCGAAGCACAGATCTATAAGGAATGTGCCCGCTACTATCCGTTTGTACTCGGTGCGCAGCCGGTGCGTCCCATCGACCTGGCGGCATTCTTTGCCGCAATCGCGAATGAGGGATTCCGGCCGACGCCCTATACGATCGATAGCGTCGAGCGGCAGGGTGCGGTGATCTACCGCCATCCGCCGTCGCTGACCCAGATCGGTTCGGCGGACCGCGCCTCGTTCTATCAGCTCAAAACCATGATGCAGGGCGTGTTGCAGCGCGGAACAGCGCACGCCATTTCCAGCATGGCGCCCTATGTGGCCGGCAAGACCGGCACGACAGACGGCGAAAACGATGCCTGGTTCGTGGGCTTCTCCAATGACGTCACAATCGCGGTCTGGGTGGGTTACGACAATGCCGACGGCAAGCGTCGCACCCTCGGCAGCGGTTCGACGGGTGGTTCCGTCGCGGTCCCGATCTTCGAACCAATCATGCAGGCGGTGTGGGCCTATCATGCCCCAAAGGCGCCGTTGAGTCCTCCGTCCCTGGAGGCACGTAAGCTCCTTGTGGTGGCTCGCGCGGATGACGGGGACGATGGAACAAATTCCAATAGCAAGGGGTTGGTCGACTATCTGCGGCGCGACCGCAATGGCAAACCCGTGGATGCGCGCTATGCGTTGGTTGGACGCGATCAGGCCGAAACGACCCGTCTTGAAGGTGGGTACGGTCAGCAGGGGTTCCAGCCTTGGGCGCCCTGGGACGACCGCAACAGGTGGGCGCAGCCGCAACGCCCGGCGTCGGGTGGGTTCTTTGGCCTATTCGGGCAACGCGACGATTGGCAGCAGCAACAGTACCAACAACAACAACAACAACAGCGCCAACGGCAACCGCAGCAACAGCCACAGTACCAACAGCCACAGTACCAGCAGCGGCGTCCGTCATATCCGGGCTATTACCAGGATCGTTTCTGAACCCCCCGAAGAACCCACATGCGAACACTCTTTGCCCTTGTTTCCGTGCTCCTGATTATGATCGGCGGTGCGAAGGCCCAGCCTTATCAGGTCGAGGAGGTGGCGTCAGTTGACGCCTTTTCGATCGCGCGGATAAAGCCGAGAACCATTGTTTTCAATGACCGCGGCAGCGACGAGATCGCCGATGCCGGTGGCATATTCGTTCGCTACGAAGACTGGGCGAAGGCGCGCCCGCTGCAGCAGCAATTTCTCAGCCTCTATCCGGGTTATGCAGAGCCTGACTTGGATTTCATCATCGACGGAACCAAGAGGCATTATCGGGAAAAGCTGCATATGTATGTAGGGCAGGCGCGCTTCGTCGTGGCAAAGCCGGCGGCCTCATTCGACTTGGCGCGTTATGTGACGCTGCCGTTCGCCCAGCAGCTTGATCCGGCGATCAAACACAAACTGATTACATCTGCAGATATCGTACCCTCGAAGGAGCCCAGGCACCTTCACAATCAAAATCCGCAGCGGCATTGGTGTGAAGGAAGGGCGACAACGATCTGCCTGCATTCATCCTACAAGTTTGAAGGGCGGCTGCCGGTTGGAATTTCGCTCGCCAACAAAATTCGCGAAGGCAGCAGGCAGATCGCCGACACGCTCGAATTCGAAGGTGAACTGACCTTCGTGCCGGCAGCGGAAGTTGAGGAGCGCGGGCTTGCGAAGCTGACGGGGATTGCAACGCCCTCGGTCGGCGCGCTTGAGCAGAGCATCTTCTACATCAATCAGGTGATGCAATTCGGCAAGCTCCTGGCCGTCGTCCAGCAACACCCGACCGACCCGGCAAAGACCGTCGCAACGGTTTTCATGACGCTCGCGCTCGAGTCCAACATCCTGACCAAACGCAAGGAATATGCGCAGGTTCCGGTATTGAGAAACCTCGTTCCGGCCCAGGTGCTTGCTGGAAAAAGTTCGTTCAACTCCGGAAATTCGCTGAGCGCCGGCTTGCCGCTCTATGCACGCAACCAGGTCAAGGCGATCGCGGCGTTCCTGGAACGCGGCGTGTAGGGCGTCATACCCCTAGCAGACCAGGTCCTCGTGACCCGCTACTTTGCCTTGCGGGACGGTCCGGCTAGACCGTTCCATCAAAATGCCCGGGATCTCGTTGCGCCATCTTCGTTTTTTTAGTCCCTTCAGCTTGACTTGGACCCGGGTGGCCGATACATAGCGACAACTTTTCGGCAGGTGGTGAGCTTCTACTGCGTCGGAACGGCATCCCCGATTTTCAGCTAAGTCATTGAGATTTATAATCTCTTTCTGACGGCTGTGGCCGGGCAAAGCCTCGACGGATTGAGCTCAAACACTGCCGCTGACGGCTCGAAAGTCAGACGAAGTGCAAGACCGCCTTGCGCGTTGACGCGTTTCTTATGCGTTGACACACGGTGGTCCTCTGCGAATGGCAGCGCCCTTCCGCAATGGCGGCGGATGGCGCTCTTTCGCTTTGCGCTTTGAGATGATGCGCTTGAGATGAAGAGTGCGGTCAGGGATGGCTACGCAGGTCGGCCCCATGGTCAGAGTTCCATGGGCGGATCGATGAAACGAGGGATTAAGATGCCTACCGTCAACCAATTGATCCGCAAGCCGCGGTCGCCGGTGAAGGGCCGAAATACCGTTCCGGCGCTGCAGCGCAGCCCGCAGAAGCGTGGCGTGTGCACGCGCGTCTATACGACGACGCCGAAGAAGCCGAACTCCGCGCTTCGCAAGGTTGCCAAGGTGCGTCTGACGAATGGTTTTGAAGTGATCGGTTACATCCCGGGTGAAGGCCACAATCTGCAAGAACATTCGGTGGTGATGATCCGCGGTGGCCGCGTCAAGGATTTGCCCGGCGTTCGCTATCACATCCTGCGCGGCGTGCTTGATACACAAGGCGTGAAGAACCGAAAGCAGCGACGTTCGAAGTACGGAGCAAAGCGGCCCAAATAGGGGCTGCTTTTGATTTGCGAATTCGACCAACGATAGAGAAATTCGATGTCCCGCCGTCACAGTGCAGAAAAGCGTGAGATCAATCCGGATCCGAAGTTCGGCAATCTGGTGGTTTCCAAGTTCATGAACTCGATCATGTATGCCGGCAAGAAGTCAGTTGCTGAGTCGATCGTCTATGGGGCGTTCGACATCATCGAGACCAAGACCAAGGGAAACCCGATCGGCGTATTCGAGCAGGCGCTCGATAACGTGATGCCGACGATCGAAGTGCGGTCGCGACGTGTCGGTGGCGCGACGTATCAGGTGCCGGTTGAAGTTCGCACGACGCGGCGGCAGGCGCTGGGTATCCGCTGGATTATATCGGCGGCACGCGATCGGAATGAAAAGACGATGACGGAGCGGCTCTCGGCCGAGTTGCTCGATGCGTCGAACAACAGGGGAAATGCTGTCAAGAAGCGAGAAGATACGCACAAGATGGCGGAAGCCAATCGGGCGTTCTCGCACTATCGCTGGTAGTTGCGACAGCAGACAAATTGAAGATTTAAAGGAAACCCTATGCCTCGCGCCCACCCCATCGAGGATTACCGTAACTTCGGCATCATGGCGCACATTGATGCCGGCAAGACGACGACGACTGAACGCATTCTGTATTACACCGGCAAGTCCCATAAGATCGGCGAGGTGCATGAAGGCGCCGCGACGATGGACTGGATGGAGCAGGAGCAGGAACGCGGCATCACCATCACGTCTGCGGCCACGACTGCGTTCTGGCACGGAAAGCGGCTCAACATCATCGACACTCCCGGTCACGTCGACTTTACGATTGAAGTCGAGCGTTCGCTGCGCGTGCTCGACGGCGCCGTCTGCGTGCTGGATTCCAACCAGGGCGTGGAACCGCAGACCGAAACGGTGTGGCGCCAGGGCGACAAGTACAAGGTGCCGCGCATTGTCTTCGCAAACAAGATGGACAAGATTGGCGCGGATTTTTTCCGTTGCTTGTCGGACATTGTGGACCGGCTCGGCGCCAAGCCGATTGCAATCCAGCTGCCGATCGGCGCTGAAAGCCAGTTCAAGGGCATTGTCGATCTCGTGCGCATGAAGGGCGTTGTCTGGGAAGATGAGGCGCTCGGCGCCAATTACCATGACATCGACATCCCCGCCGACATGGTCGAATTGGCCAAGGAATATCGCGAGAAGCTGATCGAAGCGGCAGTCGAACTCGACGATACGGCGATGGCGGCCTATCTCGACGGCAAGGAGCCGGACGAGGCGACGCTCAAGAGGCTGATCCGCAAGGCTGTCATCACCGCCGCGTTCTTTCCCGTGCTTGCCGGTTCGGCCTTCAAGAACAAAGGCGTACAGCCGCTGCTTGATGCCGTCGTGGATTACCTGCCGTCGCCACTCGATGTGCCGGCCATCAAAGGCACCGACAGTGCGGGCAATGAAGTTTTGCGCAAGGCCGACGACCGTGAGCCGCTGTCGCTGCTCGCGTTCAAGATCATGGACGACCCGTTCGTCGGCACGATCACTTTCTGCCGCATCTATTCCGGCACGCTTTCGAGCGGCACCGGGGTCATCAATTCGACCAAGGACCGCAAGGAACGTATCGGCCGAATGCTATTGATGCACGCCAACAACCGCGAAGACATCAAGGAAGCCTATGCGGGCGACATCGTTGCGCTGGCGGGTCTCAAGGAAGTCCGGACCGGCGACACGCTGTCCGATCCGCAGAAATTGGTGATTCTCGAGAAAATGGAATTTCCGGATCCGGTCATCGAGATCGCGATTGAACCGAAGACCAAAGCCGACCAGGAGAAGCTTGGCGTTGCGCTTGCCAAGCTGGTGGCTGAGGATCCCTCGTTCCGTGTCATGACCGACCAGGAATCGGGCCAGACCATCATCAAGGGCATGGGTGAGCTTCATCTCGACATCAAGGTCGACATCCTCAAGCGTACTTATAAGGTCGAGGCCAATATCGGTGCCCCGCAGGTGGCCTACCGTGAAAAGATCACCAGGGTTGTGACGCACGACTATACCCACAAGAAGCAGACCGGCGGTCATGGCCAGTTCGCGCGCATCAAGATTCAAGTCGAGCCGAGTGAGCCCGGCGTGGGCTTCGAGTTCGAGAACGATGTCGTTGGCGGCTCGGTGCCGAAGGAATTCATTCCCGCGGTCGAGAAAGGGCTTGAATCAGTGCTCGGGTCCGGCGTGCTGGCAGGTTTCCCGGTGGTCGACGTCAAGGTGACGCTGGTCGACGGCGCCTATCACGAAGTCGACTCCTCGGCGATGGCGTTTGAAATCGCTGCGCGCCAGGGATTGCGCGAAGCATTGCAGAAGGGCGGTCCCGTTCTGCTTGAGCCGATCATGAAGGTCGAGGTGGTGACGCCGGAGGATTATACTGGTTCCGTCATAGGCGATCTCAATTCGCGGCGTGGCCATATTCACGGTCAGGACATGCGCGGAAATGCCAACGTCGTCAACGCGATGGTGCCGCTTGCCAATATGTTCGGTTACGTGAGCAACCTGCGTTCCATGAGTCAGGGGCGCGCGACCTTTACGATGCAATTCGATCACTATGAGCAGGTTCCCTCGGCGGTCGCCGCCGAGATTCAGGCAAAGTTCGCCTGATTGCGAGCTTAAGGCGAAACGCGAGGACGAACGGAGAGTCCCATGGCCAAACAGAAGTTTGAACGAAACAAGCCGCATTGCAATGTGGGTACGATTGGACACGTCGACCACGGCAAGACGACGCTGACGGCTGCTTTGACGAAGGTGTCGGTTGCCAAGGGTTGGACGACGACCTTTGTGTCCTATGACCAGGTGGCGAAGGCCTCCGAGTCGCAAGGGCGGCGCGACCCGACGAAGATTTTGACCATTGCGACGAGCCACGTTGAATATGCGACC
>DATGVJ010000540.1:0-6398 GCA_035300505.1 Xanthobacteraceae bacterium | reverse complement strand
TCCACTTGGCCACGCGACCACTTTTGCCGCAGCACGATGGCGCCGCGCGCATCGTGGCCCACGACGTGGAACGAGTTCTTGCCGATATCAATGCCGATCACGGCGATTGCGGTATTGGCTGTCTGAGACATGGCGTGCTCCTTGTCTTTGGCGCCCCTTGCCAGCTTCGCTTGCTGGCGGGGCAGGAGCACGGCCGGACCATCCCATTAGCGGACATGGGTCCTGTCAATGCTGCCCGACATGGTACCAACCCCTCTATCGTTGCGGTTGTTTGATAGGGTACGATGCCCCTGTATCGAGGTCGGGGGCTGGCATGACACGGCCGAGCTTTCTTGGTGTTCTTCTGATCGGCGCCGCGGACAAGAGGCACGTTTTTGGCTCGCTGATACGACAGCGGTTCGCAGCCATCGTATTGCCTGGTGATCGACCATGACGGCGGTCGTCGCATGGCTCGATGCCGTCCTCAGCAGCATCCCCCTGCCGGTCCTGGAGGTGTGGGGAAGGTTCAGCTACGTTGTCGGACTCTTCCTGGCTATCTGCGCATTTTGCGGATTTACGTTCCGGATCGGAGAGCATTGGGGATTCGGCCGTGCGCGGCAGAGATGGGACACGAAGGCGTTCCTGAGCGTACCCCTGACATGTGTGCTGATAATCGCGACCGGCTACGTCGGATCATTCATCGTGCTTGTCCCGGGCGCACAGACGTTTGAGTCCCTGAAAGATCTGGCCGTCCTGCTCTGCGTCGTTCTTCTGGGTTACCCGGCGCTCATCACCATTCCGTTCGCATACGGGTTGTCAGACCTGATTGAGGGCGTCCCCCCGGAGTTCCTGCTCGCCTGGCTGCCGGGATATTTCATCAATCCCTCGTGTTTCTGGATTGCCCACCAGTTCGTGGGCAAGAATCCTGACTTTCGAATAGCTGGGACGTGGTGGCGATACCTGATAGCCGCCGTCTTGTTCATGACGCTGGAACCGGTGTTGTGGGGGTACATGTGTTCGGATCAGTTTCCGTCGGGGATTTCGTACCACAGAATCTCGGCGGCGCTGTTCTTCACGACGTCGATCACCTGGGCAATGGGGCCCATGGCCTTTCTTATTGCGCTGCCGCTCGCCAGACGGTTCGGATGGTTCTGGGCCGAAATCCCCGGACGCGTCAGAGAACGCGCGATCGGGAGTAGCGCGTGGATTTGGGAATCAGGTCGCAGCGAGGCGCCGGGAGGCGCCGCCCCGGTGCCGGAAGGCCTGCCAATCCGGATTTTCATCTTCGCGCCGTTCATCGCGCTGGTGCTGGTGATGGTTGGCACCACTGCGATCGTCGCGCTTCAAACCGCAGACGACGATGCACGGATGCTGGCGACCAGGCTCCATCAGGCGATGTCTACGAACATCCGCTTGCAACTGGACGATTACCTCGCTCGATCGCCGCCGCCGGCAGGCACCCAGCGCGAAGACACTCTCGACTCTCTCTTACGAAACCAGGCTGTCGGTACCAGCGGCCGAGCGGTTGTCCTTGAGGCGTCCGGCAAGGTGATCGCCTCGTCCGCTTCCCCCGGCGATCCGGTGGTGGCGAATGCAATTGCCGCTCTCGGGCAGCGCACCGGCCCGTCGGGGCTGTCTGCAGGGACCACCGAGTTCCAATTCGATCACGTCACGGCAAAGCCGCTCTCGCGGGAAACCTGGCTGACCTACGCGGCTGCGTATCGCAATCAAAGGGCCGGCCATGATTGGACCCTGATGACGGCCATGCCTGAATCGTTCTATCTGGCGGGCTTGCGCAAGGCCAACAGCCGTTCTGCGATGTTGCTGGCGCTGGCGCTGGTGCTCTCCCTCGTACTAGGCGCAGCGTTGGCGTCCATGGTGACCGCGCCACTCCGGCGCATGGCACATGCGACGCAAACGATGGCCGGCGGAGATCTGAGCGTCCGGGTGCCAGACAGCAAACTGGAGGAGTTGGATGCCCTTGGCGGATCCTTCAACACCATGGCGACGAAGCTCAAGAAGTCGTTTGACGACCTGCTCGGAGAAATTTCAACGCGGAAAAGTCGCGAGCAGGAGCTGAAGGAAAGCGAGACCCGCCTGCGTTTGAGTGAAGAGCGGCTCAAGCTCGCCATCGACGCGGCATCGCTCGGCATCTCGGACTGGGACATCGAACAGGACCGGCTGGTCTGGGACGACTCGATGTACCGGCTGTACGGCGTGCGCAAGGAAGAATTCAGCGGCGCTTTCGAAGCCTGGTCGAAGTGCGTGGTGCCCGAAGACGTCGCGCAAGCCAGGGCGGACGTCGAAACCGCACTTCGCGGCGAGAGCGATTACTTTTCCGACTTCAGGGTGAAGCGAGCCGACGGCGCCATCCGCATCATTCGCGGCGTGGCGCAAATCATCCGAAACGCGGACGGCAAGCCGGTCCGCATGGTCGGAATTAACCGGGATGTCACGGACCTAGTCAATGCCGAGCACGAACGCGTCCGCGCCAACGAGGCCGTGCAAGCGGCCCAGGCGGAACTCGCGCAGGTGGCGCGGCTGACGACCATGGGCGAACTCGCGGCGTCGATCGCCCACGAAATCAGCCAACCGCTCGCTGCGGTCGTCTCTTACGGAAACGGGGCGCTCCGATGGCTGGCCCAGGCCCCACCCAATCTCGAGGAGACGAACGCGGCTCTCAAGGGTGTCGTCGAGGCGGGCAGTCACGCCGGCGAGGTGTTTGTGCGCATTCGGGATCTGCTCAAACATCGCAAGCCGGATTACGCCACGCTCGACGTCAATCAGGCGATCCGGGATGTCACCGCCCTGACCGGGAGCGCGCTGCGGAGCCGTTCGGTGGTGATTGAGACCACGCTTGCCGCGGACCTTCCACGTGTGTCGGGCGATCGTGTCCAGCTGCAACAGGTCATCATGAATCTGGCCATGAACGGGGCGGACGCCATGAGTTCGGTGACCGACCGGCCTCGCTTGCTGCAGGTCGAATCGAAGGCCAACGACGAAGGCGGCATTGAAGTCGCGATCAGGGATTCGGGCTCAGGAATCGAAGACGCGATCCGTCATCGCATCTTCGATCCGCTGTTCACGACCAAGTCCGCAGGCATGGGCATGGGGCTGTCGATCTGTCGAAGAATTATCGAGGCACATGGTGGCCGGCTCTGGGCTTCGCCGTGCACGCCGCACGGCACCGAATTCCGGTTCACGATTCCCGGTCCGGACCGGCCCCCGACGCCTGCATGACAGCCGGGGAAACTCCGATTGCTCCTTGGTTTGCTTATGCATTGGCCATGGGTCCAATACCGCAGAGCCAGGCAAATGATATGATGCAGCATTTGGGGTCGCTCCACCATCTTCGCGCCAGAGGCCTGTCGAATGAAGGACGATAGTTCAGGGAAACCGATCGTATTCGTCGTCGATGATGATCCATTGGTGCGTGGTTCTGTCTCAAGTCTCCTCCGATCGGTCGGCCTGCAGACACGGGTCTTCGCCTCTACGTCTGAATTCTTGCAGGAAAAGCGGCCGCCGCACCCGAGCTGTCTGGTGCTCGACGTCAGGCTACCCGGCGTCAGCGGACTGGATTTTCAGGCCGAGCTGTCGAGCCGCAATATCCACATCCCCGTCATTTTCATGACCGGTCACGGGGATATTCCGATGACGGTAAGGGCCATGAAGGCCGGCGCGCTGGAATTCCTGACCAAGCCTTTTCGCGAACAGGACATGCTGGATGCCGTGAAGCTTGCGCTGGAACGGGACCAAAGCCGGCTCGAATCCGAGAAGGCTTCTTCCGGACTAAAGTCGAGCTTCAAAACCCTGACCCCGCGCGAGCAGGAAATCATGGCGCTGGTAGCCTCGGGACTGATGAATAAGCAGGTCGCCGGCAAGATCGGGCTCAGCGAGATCACGGTCAAGGTTCATCGGGGCCGCATCATGCAGAAGATGGGAGCCAGGACGCTGGCGGATCTGGTCCGGATGGCCGAAGCCCTGGGCATCGGCCCTTCGGCGTCGTAGCATCACGATACCTACGTATAATTACCAAGAGCGTTGCATATCGCAATGATGGGCGTTTGCAACTGCTTCTCAAGGCCCGATCAATTTGCCAAAAATTCCCCTGGTCTCAATCGTCGACGATGACGGGTTCGTTCGAGAATCTACAAGGGGTCTCATACGATCGATGGGGTACGCTGCGGAAACATTCGTTTCCGCCGAGGAGTATCTGCAGTCGAATCGAGCGGCGGACACGGCTTGTTTGATCTCCGACATACACATGCCCGGCATGAACGGCGCAGATCTACAGGATCGTCTAATTGCCGAGGGGCACCGCACGCCGATCATTTTCGTGACCGCCTTCCCTGACGAAGCTATCCGTGCGCGCGTCTTGAAGGCCGGCGCCTGTGGTTTCCTGACCAAGCCGTTCAGCGACGAGAGCCTGATCGAGTGCCTGGACAAGGCATTGCTCAACGGCAGGATTGATCCAGCCTCGCAATCATAGAGTTTCGATCACGCGCTCGTTGTGCTTCCGAACCTTGAAGCCGTGCGACACCGCGTGTCCGGCCGAGGCCAAACGGGCGGACTATACGCACGTATAGCGTTCTATCTCTTCTGACAATGAGCATTGACGAACGTGCGATGTAGGCTCGCTCGCATGATGCATCTTTCATTCGCTTGGGGACGAGATCATGTCTTATGCCGCATCGATCTACAGCGACGGGTACAACCAGCCAGCAGCCTCCAATGTTCTCCACGGAATGTTTCGCGAGCAAGAATGGTTGCCCGGTACAATCGCGACCTCCGCGTCAGCTCGACGTGAGCTTGAGACCCAATTGATAATGGATCGGCTCTTGCGCGAATACCTTGCACCCAAATCGCGGTGGGAGTGAGCACGGCGCGACAGCGCCAAGGTCCTATGCGCCAGGGGCACTGGCTTGATCAGTACAAAGCCACCCCCGAACCGGAGCGATGCGAATGATGGAGGGTCCCTTGCCTGGGTTTGTACACATTGTCGACGACGACCCGTCGTTCCGGACGGCGATAGAACGTCGTTTGAAGCGCACCGGTTACGAGGTCGCGACCTACGCTTCGGCTCAGCACTTGCTTGAGCAATTGCCGAGCGAAAGTGTCCCGAGCTGCATTCTCCTGGACGTGCAAATACCCGGATTGGACGGTCTGGCACTGCAGTCCCGACTGAGTGAACTCGGCTCGACCCTGCCAATCATCTTCCTCACCGGTCATCCCGACATCCGGACCACGGTGCGGGCCATCAGGGCGGGTGCGGATGATTTTCTGATCAAGCCCGTTTCATCGGATCGACTTCTTCAGGCCATTGAACTGGCGATCGTGCGTCATGAAGCAAGGCGTGGCTTGAAGAGCTGGCTGGACATGGTTTGCGCGCGTGTCTCGGCATTGACGCCGCGTGAGCGGGAAGTCTTTGAACGTGTCGTTCGCGGCGACACCAACAAGCACGCGGCCCGCTCGTTAGGCTGTACCGAACGTACAATCAAAGCTCATCGCCACAGGGTGATGGAGAAAATGCAAGTCCAAACTCTGGCGGAACTGGTGTCGCTGGCCGAGCGGGTTGGCGTTTTGGGAGGTGCGTCGGTTAGTCGCGCGCAGCCCGTCGATGCGCCGGCCAGCCATGTCGACTTCCGTCGGGGCGACCAAGAACAAGGCCGCCGCCTGACCGGATCGTCAAGCGTCGATTCACCGGAGCCTTGCTCAATCCGGAGGACCGCAGCAAGTCCGCCGGCCGGGCCATGGTTCGTGTCGATCTGAACGACGACGTGACGAGCTTCCGCTTGCCGCCGGGCGCCGTGGCGCAGGTGGCCGTCTACAGCGACCACTGGCAACCCATCGCCGTGGTGCGCCGCATCCTGCTGCGGATGAAAAGCTGGATGAACTACGTGATCTAGGCGTCCATTTGCGAGAGCAACGGCCAGCAGTCCTATGAACTCTTGGGGGAAAGTATCGAAGGATTAGCAACAAATTCGGCTATTTCGACCCATGCCGCTTGAGCGCATGCGAAGCTTGCAAGCCCCCGCGATGACCGCTATTGGCACCTTTTAGACATGCCGGACGACGGTAACGATGTCTGTTTGTAGGGGTCGAGCAGAAGTTCGTCGGTATACGGTCAAACCGACGCGTTGACCCAATTCGGAAATCGCGGTGAATATGACATTTCGCCTTGTTTGCTTTTCTGGCGTTAAGCCTTCGATATCGGCTGGACAATCGAGGCTTCGAGGATGGGCTCAGCGATTGAGGGTTAGGTCATGAGACGCCGCGACTTCATCTTGGGTGTCGGCGAAGTATCCGTACTGGCCGCGTTGCCCGTCGCTCGGGCACAGGAAGCTGGGCGGCGCTACCGCATCGCGATTTTGACCAACACGCCGCGCGAGGTCGGCCTTCCGCCGGCCTTCCGAGCCGAA
>DATGVJ010000539.1:0-3982 GCA_035300505.1 Xanthobacteraceae bacterium | reverse complement strand
ATGGGACAGCTCGCCTGGAACCGCCTCATCAACGGCGGCTGGGATGAAATCGAAAAGGCCTATGTGTTCGATGCGCGCCTGCTCACCAACAACCGCCCCTATTTCGCGGCCTACGTAAAACCGGGCGACCTCCCAGCCGTCACCGACCGGCTTGAATTGCTGCAGGACGAATGGGGCTACCTGCTGCTCTGGGCCACGCTGGCGATTGCCTGCGCGACGGCGCTGTCGCTCGTGCTGCTGCCCTTGATCTTCGGTTGGCGTACGATCTTCAGCCACAATCCAGGCAAGTTCCGCACCATCATCTATTTCGCCTGTCTCGGCGCCGGTTACATCATGGTCGAGGTCGGCTTGATCTCCTATTTCATCCTGGCGCTGAGCAATGCTACGGTATCGGCCTCCATCCTGATCACCGGCATGCTGGTGTTCTCAGGGTTCGGCAGTTTCGTGTCCGAGCGTTACCTCGACCGCGCGCGCAGCGTCATGCCCTTGGTTTTTGTCGTGATCGGCGCCATCCTGATCGGCTACGGCCTGTTCCTCGACCGTGTGCTCGACTGGATCGGCACCGTTCCATATCTGTTGCGGCTGTTGTGCTGCTTCGGGCTCATTTTCCCACCGGCCTTCCTGATGGGTTTTCCGATGGCAACCGCCATGACGACGCTGGCGCGGCTCGGAAAGGACCACATGTTCCTGTGGGCCTGGGGCATCAACGGATGCTTCTCGGTCATCGGCGCGGCGATCGTTCCAATCGTGGCGACATCGTTCGGCCTTACCGCGGTGCTCATCGTCGCCGGCATCGCCTACCTGGTGGCGATACCGGCGTTCTTTGCGGTGCTGCTGCCGAAGAAGGGAGCTGTGGCAATGGCGCCAACGTGAGTTAGTTTTGGATTTCGTCGAAGCGAGGTTCTGTGTGGGCCGCTGACCTGACGACAAACTCGGTGTAGTTCTCTCCCCTCCGGGGAGAGGGTTAGGGTGAGGGGGGCCAGACTCTCGGTAGGTCGTAGCCCCCTCACCCCAGCCCTCTCCCCGGAGGGGAGAGGGAGTCACACCGAGTTCGTTTTTAGGTCATCGGCTCACACTACCAACTAGAGCTTCGCATCGACGAAATGCGTTTCCACTCACTTCCAATCAGCGGAAGCGGAAGACGTCATGCAGCTCAGTCAATTTTGCAACATTGGTCTTTGCGCGATGACCACGATCATTGCGATGCTGTCAACAACCTTCGCATTCGCCCAATCCCCTCTACCCGCCCCCAAGACGCAACTCGTGTCATTCGACATCTCGGCATTCCCCTACCGGGGCGAGGTCCCCGACAAGAACATGCCCTTCATGGATGTGGTCAACGGCGAACGCCTCGGCCACACGTCGGCACGCGGCGGTATCTATTGGGAAGACTTGACCTACAGCGACCGGCGCACGCTGCTTTACATCCCGCGCGGCTTCGATATTGGGCGGCCGGCCGCGATCATCGTTTTTTTGCACGGCAATTTCGCCAATCTCACACGCGACGTACGCGAGCGCCAGCAGGTGCCGCGGCAAGTCGCTGAATCGGGCCTCAATGCTGTCCTGGTCGCGCCGCAGCTCGCACGCGATGCCGCCGATTCCTCCAGCGGCCGCTTTTGGGAACCGGGCCTGTTCGCAAAATACCTGAACGAAGCGATCGACAAGCTCACACGGCTGCACGGCGACCCACGCTCGCGCACCACATTCGAGCAAGCCCCCGTGATCCTGGCCGCCTATAGCGGCGGCTATCAGCCGGTCGCATTCGGCCTAGCGGTTGGAGGCATCGCGGATCGGGTGCGGGGCGTCATTCTTTTCGACGCGCTGTTTGCGGAGTACGACAAATTCGCTGACTGGATCGCCCGGCACCGCCAAGCGTTTCTGTTTTCGGCCTACGGCAAGGCCGCGCGCAGCGAACATGCGGAACTGCAACTTCTCCTCAACGAGCGCCAGGTCAAGTTCGCCACCACCGTACCGACGCGCCTGGCATCGGGCAGTGTCGCGTTATTTTCGGTCGGCGACGACGTCAAGCACAATGATTTCGTGACCCAATCCTGGGTGCCGGACCCGCTCAAGTTCATGCTGGCGAAAGTGCCGGGGTTCGGGCGCACCGGCGGCAGCACCGCAAGCCCCAAGGGCACACCTGAAAAGAAACGTTGAAACGGCGCAAGAGTTATCGCCTAGCAGGCTTCAAGCGGCGTGTTCATCGCCACACCAGGCAACACGATGCCGCCCCTGTTGCCGATTTCGGCGCTGCCGTATCGGCCTGCGAAGACGGACGGCAATGGCCTGCCGTTCGGCGGGCAAAGCCAAAGGCGAAGCAGATGTCGCTTGCGCTCGGACTCCGACCAATCCTCGTAATCGGTGCGATCGTGCAGGATCACGTGGTTATGAATGAGCTGGATATCGCCTGGCTTGAACTCGATATCGAGATAATTGGACGGGCTATTTGCGAGTTCGTCGAAAAGATCGAGCGCCTCTCTTTGCTTTGCAGTCAGCCTCGGTGCATCGGGAAAACGCTGGGCCGACTCGATGTAGTAGCGATTGCCATAGAACACCGAGAGCTTGTCGGCATACCAATGGAATATCGGTGTTTCGTAATAGCCTTTCTCGCCGGGCGCCACTTCGCCGCGGCGATCGAAGCAAAACGGTTCGAATAGGATTGCCGCCAAATCTGGATGACGGCGAAACATCTCGTTGTACAGGAACATCGAGCTGATGATTCGGCTCAATCCGCCCGACTTGGCTGTTTTGAGACACAGCAGCCCAACAATATCGACCGAATCCGTATGAAAAGTCTGTTTGTGCGTCGTCTGATAGATACGTGCGGTTGGATCGTCAATGCTTCGGCCAAGGTCCTTCACATGACCGAGGATATGACCCTTGCCGTTCTGCGAGACGGGCTTGCCGAAATAGGCACCGATGCCAAGAAAGG
Source organism: Xanthobacteraceae bacterium (assembly GCA_035300505.1). Taxonomy (GTDB): domain Bacteria; phylum Pseudomonadota; class Alphaproteobacteria; order Rhizobiales; family Xanthobacteraceae; genus VAZQ01. Next base: position 1,050 of record DATGVJ010000539.1, on the reverse strand, counting down.
CTGCCGCGGCCTGCTCGATCGAATAGCGTTCGACCGGGAGCCCGCTGATGACCACAAAGCCTCGACCCTGCAGCAAGACATTGTTGCAAATCCGTGTGAGGGACTTGCCAAGCTGGGGGAGTTCAAAGTTATTGCGGTCAATCGCACTGTGAACGATTCCGCGTTCCCGGAACGTTTGAACGGCGTTATCGACCTCCGCTCGTTCCGGGTCAGAAAGCTGGTGAGTGTAGTCGCTGCCTTTGGGAAAATCGGAACCTCGCCACACAGCCAAATCCTCGATGGTTCGCATCGGCATTGGCCAAGCAGACGAAGCTTGAGATTTGGTGGGACTATGGTCCATGACGCAACCTATAAATAACACGCACCATTTTTCGGAAATCGGGCCTTTTAATTCGCGACTCTCGCCCACGTACCGTTTGCATTTCTGGTATTATTGAAACCGGCAAAATTGTATATCGTACGAAATCGTCGATGTCAGCTATTCTGGGGCATGAAATGATCCAATCGCGTCGAGTTTTTATCCGTCTGGCCGCGGCTGCGGCTGCGTGGCCGGCCACGCGGCATGTCGCGCGCGCGCAGACCTATCCGACCCGACTGGTGCGCATTGTCGTGGGCTTTCCTCCGGGCGGCTCGGTCGACATCGTAGCGCGGTTGATGAGTCAATGGCTGACGGAGCGACTGAGCCAGCCATTCATCGTCGAAAACCGGCCGGGCGCCGCCAGCAACATCGGCACCGAAGCCGTTGTGCGCGCACAAGGTGATGGCCATACACTGCTTCTGACCTCCTCGGCAAACTTCATCAATGCAACGCTCTACGACAAACTCAGTTTCGACTTCATACGTGACATCGCGCCTGTCGCGACCCTTGCGCGGATATCCAATGTGATGGAGGTGAATCCGTTGGTTCCGGCCAAGACCGTTCCCGAATTCATCGCTTATGCCAAGGCCAATCCTGGAAAGATCAACATGGCATCGTCGGGCAGCGGCACATCAATCCACGTGTCAGGCGAGCTATTCAAGATGATGACTGGGACTGCCATGGTGCACGTG
>DATGVJ010000538.1:0-3345 GCA_035300505.1 Xanthobacteraceae bacterium | reverse complement strand
GCTGCTGCTATCCGCGCGTTGCCGCTCGTGGTCACGCGTAGCCTACCGTCAAGGTCCGCGATGTATCCTAGCATGGTCAGCCGAAGTTCATGCTCAAAGGGGATACTTGCAGCGCTCGTAAGACCGACACTGAGTAGTGAGGCAAACTCTTCGCGGGTGAGCGTTTGGAATTCTGAGTCCATCGTCCGAGCATGGCCCTTTTCCGTAATCGGAGTGTGGTCAATTTTGCTCATATTTTTATATATAGCAGTCGGAACGATTGCCGCGTTTCCGCGTCGGTCATTGAAGACAATGGCGTCGGGAATGTGAAGTGCACGGCAAGCAGATCAAGTTCCAGTCTGAGAGCGTCATGGCCGATGTTCGTCTCGGGATAACCGTTGCAGGCTTATACACCCTAGTCGGAATGGGGCTTATTATCGTGTTTATGTGAAGGGCCGCCTCAGTTGGCGGCCTACAGCGCGGGCTCCGTGGTGCCCACGAGCTTGGCAGGCGCATTGGGGGCGCGAGCGTGTTGGGTGGTGCGCTCAAACTTGGTGGGCGTCTACATCAGCCGTCGCGTCCTGCCCCGGTCGCGCATCCTGCAAACGGGCCAGAATGGGTCCTGCCCATCTTACGCCGCCGAACAGAAGTTCGAAAATCGTAATCGTCAGTATGATAGTTATGATCACCATCACCATGCCGCGCGGCGTGACTAGCGGCTCGGGTTCGCCTTTGATGATGGGTGTGATTGGCGGCGGCGCGACCGGAGCGATATCGACCCAGCGCGAGACAATGGGGGACGGCTCGATATCTATCCAGCGATCGACCCACGGGGATCGCACAGGCTCCTCGTTAGGCAACATCTCTGACATCGCGTCATGCCACTTGGGCTGATCAATTTTTCGCTGAGCTGTAGGAGGATGAATGTTTTGCCGAACGGTATGGTGTCGCCGTATCGGTGTCGCGTCCCAGCAATGATCCGTGCCATGCCAATAGATGTGCACTGAACCAAAATGCTGTCGGGCTTCGGTCTTGCTCATGCAAGAATTTGAAGCTTCCGACGGTGTAGTCAGCACTGACACGAACACAACAAACAACGCGACACGCATGATGCTTCATATTAGGCCGGGTGCTGGCGTCTCCCCAGCCTAATTCCTCGTTACACCAATGCGTTAGGAACCCTCCTATTCATGGCCTGATTAAGGCATAAAACAGTCAGTATTAAAGCGGATGAAGCGCGGCCCGCCTGCCGATCGATTTGGTCTCGTCGCCGGATAGGCGTCGCGATGTCGGCTGCGCACGTCCATCACCGCTCCCGCGCCAGCTTACGCTTTCCCCAATGATGATCCTTACGCGAGATATCAAACTCGCGAACGTGGCCCCGGTTCAATGCCCTCATGACACCGATGCGCGCAAACATCGTTGGGCCTCCCAACGTTGCGACTAGAATCAAGGCTTCCATTGCAGCCTGCCATTCCGCCGCCGTGTGATCGGCCTTGGGGAGTTTGGTGATATAGTCGCCTGCATCTTCGAGGGTGACAAGCTTGCTGCCACCGGACAGGCGAATTGGTTCGTCGAGCCCGTTGCTTTACGCGGAGCGATAAAAGCCGCTTGCCAGCGTCCCACAGCGAGTATGCCTGAAAATCAGCCTCTGTGCGCTTCGATAAAAACACCTGCCATGCGGATTCGAAATCGGCGCGGGCCTCTTCGAAGGTCGCGGCGGTGCCGTTCTGATGTTCGCCCGGATGAGATCCCGGATAGAAGCCGCAATACCACTCCCACGGATCTTCATCTTGCGGGTTGCCGATTCGGATTGCGATCGTACCGGCTTGGACATCGCCGTAATAGATGTGCCAGCATTCCTCGCAGTCGATCGGCGGCGGGTGAGGGCGGGCATGAGGGGCATTGAAGCGCAGCTTGCGGCGCAAAGCAACTGGCTGGTCTATGGCACGAACGTTTGAGCGGTGGGGAGGGTTGGAATTCTCGTCGACCTATTTTCGATGTACCGATGCCCAACCACCACCATCACGGCGGCGAATATTATCGCCAACAGGGCGCTGGCTAACTGGTGGACGTTATTCATTTTCACCTGACCGTCAGACGCGGTTTCGCGTTTTTAAAAAAATGTCGTCCGGCCAAGTTTGGTTTCCGGAACGAAGCTCGAAAATGTGCATTATTGAATCGGGCCGAGTGCTTTTTTTGTGCATTTGGCCTGCACGGTCCCCGCCGTACTTGCCCCCCCATCTACAAAGGCGCGGGGCCGTGCCCAGCGTTTGCAGCCGCTCTGCGCTTCAACCGCTTCTGTTGGCAGGGTGCTGGCTTGTTTTAACCCCTAGTGGCCTAATTTGATTTTGGCAGTGGCCTAGTCTGAACCTTCAGTTCGCCACGGTGACATACGTCCAGGGTAATTTTTGCCCTGTAATTGCAGCGTCGATTTTAGTTAGTTGGAGTCTCAAATGAGTTTACTTCAGCAGCGCCTTGCAGCCATTACCGACACAGCACTAATCTCAATGCTCAGTTATTCGAATTGAACAGACTACGCGACCGAGTCAGAAAAGCAAAACGATCGGCTCGGAGATCGCCATCCACGAAGCCGACCGAATCAAAATGTCCGGCATGCAATGGCACTGGCTATCCCGTGGCAATGCAGCCAGTGCGGCCGGGCCGCAAAATCTATTCTGCACCATGCACGAAATGCGGTGGTAAGGGACGAATTACAAATGCCCCAAACTGAGGCGGCCTCTTTCATTCTAAATGCGCGTTCTTTTTCTACGGTGTATCAGCCGCCGCTTTTTCATTTGAATCTCTTAGGCCGCCTCAGTTGGCGGCCTCTTTCATTTCTTGCTGCGCTCGCGGTCAGTGCCATTTCCCACTGCGGGCCGATCCTGTTCAACGTGCGGCAGCGGACCTTCATGTGCCAACACCGTGCTGAGGTTGCGGTACTCAACCCAAGCGCCGCATAGCTCGCACCGATAGCCGTCATTCATGTCTTTCCCCCGGAATGTCAGTTCGGCGGAACGTCGGTCATCGATCCCGCGCCAGCTTGCGGCGTCCCCAATGCTTGTCTTTGCGCAACGGGTCGAACACGCGTTCGACATGTCGGTTCAATGCCCTCATGATACCGATGCGCGCAAACAACTAGCCTTACGCGGCGCGCGGCGGAACAGTGTTCAACGTTCGACCAATGGCTGCCTTCAGATCGTCGAGCTCGATGAAAGTATCCGCGCTGCGTCGCAATTCGTCGGCGATCATCGGTGGTTTGCTTCGCAAACTGGAAATGACGCTGACGTGGACGCCTCGGCGCTGCACGGCTTCGAGCAGCGAGCAGAAATCCCCATCGCCGGAAAACAGCATGATGTTATCGAC
>DATGVJ010000537.1:0-3091 GCA_035300505.1 Xanthobacteraceae bacterium | reverse complement strand
TGCGGGATGGAGGCTGCCTGCTGGGACGGGGACGGAGGCGGGGATGACACCTTCTGTCTGATGTCCTCCTCGAGAGCCTGCAGTGTTGCAATGTTCTGGGCCAGCTGTTCTTGCTTGGCAGCGAGTTGTTCTACGCTGCGCCGCACGACATCGAGATTGGACGCCAAGGGTTCAAGCTGCTGCACCGGGTCAGGGGCAGTTGCAGCCACGGCTGGCGACTTCGTCGTCGAGACGGAAAACAACCAGCCTAGCGATGGAGCCCGGGCTACTACCATGTCCCTTGCTGCGTCACCGTGGGACTGCCAGGCAAGCGTGGCGCCGATACCGATGAGAACCGCAATAAAAAACCGGGTAAGGGTGCGGAATATTCGCCTGCCAATCGACGGCCGGTCGCTCGCGATATGATCGTCCTTGAGACCGGAGGGGCGAGGAGAACGGATCGACGGTTTCATGGGCCGTATACCAATGCGCTGATCGGATCGGGCGTCCAGATCGCGCGGACGCCCGCCCCACTCCTTCTCTACGAGAGGTATGCTTTGCGAGTACATTAGTACCTCCTTCCTGACTAAATATTGACGGTCCCGTCTACGACTGCAGGCGTCGGTTTTCGTCCGCTGATCCGCAGCAGATTGATGTTGTCGGCCGCCGCCAGGTCCGGGATATGCGGCGGCAATCAGTCTCAGCAATGTCGATTTTCCGGACCCGTTCCGATTGCTCCGGGGCGTGAAGCCAGGGCCGACCGGCTTGCTGCCTTGGTCGTCACGGCATGGCGATAGACAGTTTCGATTCCTTTCCGGAAGGCGTCGCTGGAGTATTGCGTCGTTGCGCGAAGCCGGGCGGCTTGGCCCATGCACCGGCGCCGCTCCGGATCGCGGAGCAATGTTTTGATTGCTTCCGCCAACCGGGCATGATTGCCGGGTGGAACGGTGATCGCCTCGATGCCATGGCGCGCCACGCGCGGAACAGCCGTGTCAAGCGATGTATTGATGATCGGCAGGCCCGCCGCCATCGCTTCCAGTTGAGCGATGCCAAAGGTCTCGGCATTGGTCACGGACGGCAGGACGAAGACGTCCGCGGTACACATGAATTTGGCGAGCTTGGCATGGGGAGCGGAGCCGAGCAGGCGGACGCGATCCGCGACACCGAGGCTGCGGATCATTCGTTCAAGCCGCGCCCGTTCCGGACCCTCGCCGATAATCCAGACCTCAAAACGCTGGCCGACGGCCGCTCGCACCAGCACATCGAAGCCCTTGTAGGGGACGAGTTGTCCGCAGGCGAGCACGAGCCGTCCGCGACCGCGTTCGGCGTCGTCATCGTCGGGGCGCTGCACCGGCCAATCATACTTCGAGACATCGACGCCGAACGGAACGACGTGACATTTCTCAGCGAATTCTCGCAGCAGCGGGCTGCTGCGCAGCAGAATGGCATTGGACACGACGATGGCTTCCGCCCGGCGCAGCGTCCGGCGCACCAGCGGTTCCACAAGCCGCCTCAATCCGGCATGCGAAACAATGTCCGCATGGTAATGCACGACCAGAGGTCGATCGCGGCCCAACCCAAGGGCGAACATGAGATCGGCCAGCGGAAATGGCGCATGAAGCGCGAGCAGATCGTGATCGTGGACCCGGCGCCATAACCGCAATGGATACGTGGGCGCGGCCGGAAGCGAACATACATCGCCGAACGAGCGCACGCGCTCGACCGTTAGGCCGTTCACGACGATGCGCCGTTGCCCGCTTGACCTGGAGCAGACCAGCACGCAAGCGGTGAACGAGTCTTTCAGTCCTGCGCATATGTCGCGGATCACCGACAGGGCCCCGCCGAACAGGTCGGGATAACAGTCATTGAATATGTGAAGCACCGAGAGGCGCCGAGAGGGGGCGAGCATGGGCGAACTTTCCATGACTGAGTGGCCCTGTATATGTGGGAAACTTTCACACGTCAATTGATCCCGACAGAAAAGTGGGATTGTATCCCACGGAACCCGCCGCTACAGTTTCGCCATGAACGCCAATTCCCGGAGGTCGAAGCCGGTTTCGCATCAGCCGATTGCCGCGGCGAGCCTGCACGCGCCGTTGGCGCGCCTGCTGCGCCCGCTCGTGCGGCTATGCATCCGTGGCGGAATGACGTTTCCCGCGCTGGCTCAGCTGTTGCGTGAACTCTTCGTCAATGTTGCCGAGCACGACTTTGCCTTGGAGGGAAAGGAGCAGACCGACAGCCGCGTGAGTCTGCTCACTGGAATCCACCGCAAGGAGGTCGCGCGGCTGCGCGGCGCCGGTACGCCGGTCAATGAAACGCCCGCCACCTTGTCACTGACCAGCGCGATCATCGCGCGCTGGCTCGCCGCTCCGGAGTTCACGGACGCGAAAGGCGATCCGCTACTGTTGCCGCGCACGGCCAGCGGTGATGCGCCCTCGTTCGAACAGCTCGTGAGTTCGGTCACGAAGGATGTGCGCCCGCGCGCGGTGCTGGATGAATGGCTGGACCGCAAGCTCGTGACCATCAACGACGATGAGGAGATCGTGTTAGTGGACACCGCCTTCGTTCCGCGCGGCGACGACGAGCGCAAATGGCACTATCTCGGCCGCAACCTGCATGATCACATCACGGCGGCGGCGGAAAACGTATCCGGGCCGGCACCGCGTTTCCTCGAACGCGCGGTGCATTATGACGGTCTTTCGGCCAAGCTCGCAAAACGTCTCGAAGGGCGTTCGCGCGAGCTGGCCGTGGACGCCCTGAAGATCGCCAACCGGGAGGCAAACCGCGCGTTCGCCAAGGACAAGGGCGGCGATTACAGGTGGAATTTCGGCATCTACATCTACAGCGAAGGCCCGGACGACGCGGCGGATGGCAATGCTGACGAAGGCGGCCAGTCATGACCAAGCAGCCCGTCATCTCGCGCCGGTCGTTGCTTATCGGACTCTGGTTTGCCGGATCGTCCTCCGCCTGGGCGCAGGTGCGCCGCGGTAGCGATCAGGGTATCGGCGGCACCGGTATCACGCGTGGCCACGATCAGGGCATCGGTGGCACCGGCATTGTCGGGGTCATTCAGCGTTTCGGCAGCATTTTCGTCAATGGCGAACGCATCAGC
>DATGVJ010000536.1:0-14593 GCA_035300505.1 Xanthobacteraceae bacterium | reverse complement strand
GATCAAGCCGCTCGATCCGCTTGGCGGTTTGCGTTGCGGCTTCACGGTTGCCGACCGCCAACCCACCTGCCGCCGCTGCCGACATGGCCAGCATTTGTCGTCGCGAGAATCCGATCTGCTTGTTCATGAGGTTCCTCCTTGATCTGGGCTGTTGTTGCACGCTGGCTCAATCGCGCGTTCGCCGCGGCATGCCGACATACCAATCCACGGGCGCCGCCAGCGCCTTCCTGCGATTTGCCTCGACCACGCGCACGGCACGGCTGATCTCCTCCAGGGCGAGGACGTCTGCAATGCGCTTTGATGCCTTGCGCATCTCTTCTGACGACAACATGCCCTCCAGGACGCCGGTTGCCTCCGCGAGGCTAAGAAGAAGACTGTCGCGCGGAGTCGGCAGGGCGTCGTCGAAAATGACCGACATGAGGCGCGCCTTTGCCTCGCGCTCCTCACGGCCGGAATTCTTGGGATAGGCGCGTCGCGAAAACACCCAGAGGAACTGCCGATCTTCGGCGCGAAGAATGCCGGCCTCGACAAGGCGTCGGAGCACGGTCCTGGAGACATCGCCATTATGACGAACATACTGCTCGATCCACCATGCGCTCGGCCGCTTCATGGGCTCGGCAGCTATCTCCCGCAAGACACTGTCCAGAAACTCGTCGCCGACCGGATTCCGATCGATTATGAACAGCGAAGATAGATCGGTATCAATACGGCCAAGAAGGGAGAGTTCCATGAGAATGCCCCCCGCAATCGCGATATGGGCGCAATCGGCGCGCGCGGGCTCTATCTCGCCAGTGTCGTCGCGAAGCATGAGTACCACGATCTCGTCGGCGAGCGTGAGCTGTTTCATGATTCATGCCCCTGTCACGCGCCGAGTTTCGAGCGCGCTTCGGCTTCATCCAATGCGATCGAGATGAACTGCTTCAGGCCGGAAATCTCGAAGACCTCGTCGACCGCGGATTGAACCCCGAAGATCGCAAGACCTCCGTTGGCTGCCGCGGCCTGCTTTGCCGTCACCAAAACGGCCCTGAGGCCGGCGGAAGTAATCAAGGTGACTCCTCGCATGTCGAAGATGATCCGTGGATTTCCTCCATTGATGGCGGAGCCAACAGCCGATTGCAATCCTTGACTGGCCGCGGCCTCGGCATCGAGCCTGCCGCTGATACGATATATTGCCACCCCGTCTGCCGCTTCGCTCCTGACTTCCAATTCAAAGCCCTCCAGTGACGCATTCTCATGTTCAGTATAGAATTTTCTGCAGTTCATGCGACAGATGAAATGACGCTTTAGCAATCAGAACTCAGCGCAGGGTATCCGAGCCACCCTGTTCGCTGGATTGTCCCCGCGCGATACTATTTCATGCACGCCGCACGCCGTGTCGACCGCAAGTTTTGGTCTGCGCCGGTGCGAATTCTTGCTGATCTCACCAGCGACAAGCTCGCCGGACCGGAACACGATCGTACCCGCGCCCGAGCGATTGACGGCGGCGGTCTATTGACAAGCGGTTTGGGTCAGGCCTAGCCTACTCGCTCCCCACAACGAGAAAATTATGGGAGGTTCGCATGAAGAGGGCCTCGTCTTATGCCGCCGCGGCAGTATGCCTGCTCGTGGCGGCGGCCGGGTCGTTAAGCCAAGCTGGGAGCCAACCAGCTCCTGCCCCCGCTGCATCGCCGTCGCTGGATTACGAGTTTTTCAAGACCAAGGTACAGGCCGTCTTCCTTGCCAAGCGAGAAGGCCACGCTCGATGCGTTGTTTGCCATTCGTTTAACAACGCGCCGTTTAAACTGGTGTCGCTCTCACCCGGGAGCACGACCTGGAACGAAGAGCAGTCGCGCCGGAACTTCGAGTTGATCAAGCGGGTGGCAATGCCGGGCTTCTTGGAGAGCCAACTGCTCAAACATCCGCTCGCCGAAGAGGCTGGTGGTGATTACCATCACGGCGGTGCCCAGCAATTCAGCTCCAAGCAGGATCCGCATTGGTTGACGCTGAAAGCGTTCGTGATGGGAGAGAAGTAGCGGCACGTAACAAACCAGTCTCCTGATAGACAAATCGCCTCCTGACAAATGTTTCGGGAGGATAACTGTCGTTGAAAAGAAGGATGACGAAGATGACGAACAAACAAGTGCTTCGTGGTGGCCTCCTTGGGGGTCTCACAGTTCTAGCCGGTATCGCCCTGTGCACGGTGTCTTTCTCTCTGGCGGCCGCGCAGGGATCGAAACTGCGGGTTATCCAGACCAACTCCGCCGGGGATAACATCCATATCATCGATGTGGCCACGAACAAGGTGGTGGGAGAGATCAAGGGAATCGAAACGCCCCATGGCGTCATGGTATCCCCGGACAACAGCCGCATCTACGTCAGCGAACAGGCGGACAAGACACTCGTTGTTTTCGACGCGAAGACGCTCCAGCCGACCAAGCGAATTCCTTTGAGTGGAAACCCCAACCTTATTGATATCTCTCCTGATGGAAAATGGATCTATGTCGCGATCGCCCTGACATATGACGACTTTTCGGAGTTTCCGCAGATCAAGGCCAATGCGAGCGGCGGCGTCGACGTGATCGACACCGTCAAGCTTGAGAAAGTCAAGACCATCGCGCTTCGGGGCGGCATTCACGACCTCAACATCACCCCCGACGGCAAATACGTGATTGCCGGGTCCAGCAGAGGCGCCAGACCGCCGGCGAACCTGATGAACGTGATCGATACGCGGACCAACGAGGTCGCTTGGAGCCTTGTTATGAGTCCAGCGCCCTCTCCGATGGCGATATCAAAAAATCCCGACGGCTCTACCAAGTGGATATTCGCTCAAAATGGCACTCTCAATGGGTTTGCGGTCATCGATTTCGCATCGCAAGCGAAAATCAATGAGATCAAGCTGCCCGACATAGCGGCGGACAAACAGAACCGCCACGGAGGGCCTTCTGCATCTCACGGCCTTTGGGTCACGGGAGATCAAAAAACACTGCTGGTCGTCAGCAGGTTGAACAGTACCCTCTACTCGTACTCGATACCGGATTTGAAGCTGCTGGGCGGTGCCGCTCTTAGCGGGAAGGGTGCGGGCTGGATGGTGGTCACGCCCGACGACAAGACGGCCTATGTGCCTAATGAACATACCAACAACGTCTCTGTTGTCGATGTCCAGACAATGAAGGAAATCGCCCTCATCCCGGTCGGGTACATGCCGGCTCGTAACGCCACCTGGGTGGCGCCGTAGGGAAGCCCAGGATCGCAGTCGCAAAATTGCAGGTCGCTGAACCACCTTGTTCAGCGACCGCTGACTCGTCGGTCAAGACGCGTTAAATGCTGGGGCCAACTGCGGAAAAGTGTCCGGCGTGTGTGCCAGCACCCGGCGCGCGATGCTGGCGTCTTCGACCATGCGTCGGATGAGTTCGTCGATGGAATCCAATTTAAGTTCGTGCCGGATATAGTCGATGAAGGCGACGTCGATTCGTTGCCCATAAAGATCACCGGTAAAGTCGAACAGGAAGACTTCGAGCAAGACGGTGCCTACGTCGAACATGGGGCGGCGGCCGAAATTCGCAACACCATCGTGGGTCTTGTTGCCGATGCGGACACGCACCGCATAGATGCCGTGGCGAAGCCCGCAAGCAGGATCAAGCCGTAGGTTGGCTGTCGGAAATCCGAGTTCCCGTCCGCGTTTGTCGCCGTGGACCACTTCGCCGGTCACGAACCAGGGATAGCCCAGCATGTCGTTTGCTTCCCCGACATGACCGGCGGCCAAAGCTTCGCGGATGGGACCCGAGGAAATCGGCCGCCCGCGATCGCTGAACACGGGCACGATGTCGACTGCGAAACCGTATTTGGCCCCCTGCGCGGCAAGAAAGGCGGGCGATCCCGCGCGTTGCTTGCCAAAATGAAAATTGTATCCGATCGCGGCTCCCGCGATCGCGAGCTGGCCCACGAGGATGCGTGCCACGAAGTCTTCCGCCGTCAGATTGGCAAGCGACGCGTCGAATGACATCACGATGGCGCCGTCGAGTTCTGTCGCCGCAAACAGCCGGAGCTTGTTGGTTTCGTCCGTCAGCCGGAACAATGGCGCGTGCGGGTCGAAGAACGCGCGCGGATGGGGCTCGAAGGTCATGGCCGCGGCGGGACGTCCAAGCAAGCGCGCGCGCGACACCGCGGTAGCGATCACTTCGCGGTGGCCGCGGTGAATGCCGTCGAAGTTCCCCATCGCCACGACCGCGCCCTTGAGGGCGCCTGCATCAACGGCGTTGTGCAGGACGGTGAAACCGGACGACGATTTGGCCTGGACGTTCATGTCTGGCTTACCATTCCAATCGCCGCATGACAGCCTTCGGAAATACGCCGGAAGCCGCGAACATGCCGTCGAGCGCCGAAGCGTCGGGATTGTTGCGTGGCCCAAGTTCTTCCGCGTGAATGCCCGCGGTGACGAACAGGCAGTCTATACCGAATGCGGCGGCACCCTTGAGGTCGGTGCGGATCGAATCCCCAATGGCCAGCACGCGCGCGCGGTCGAGCGTCTTGTCGCGCATTTGCATCGCGGCGGTGAGCGCTTGTTCGTAGATGGGCTTGTGCGGTTTGCCGGCATAGAGCACCTTGCCGCCCGCTTCCCCATAGCGGTCCGCAATGGCGCCGGCGCAATAGACGAGATGTTCGCCGCGCTCCACCACGATATCCGGATTGGCGCACAGCATCATGAGGTCGCGCTGGCGCATCGTTGTGATCAGTTCGTCGTAGTGATGCGGGGTTTCAGTCGTATCGTCATAGAGTCCGGAACAGACCACGAAGTCGGCGCGTTCGACTGGCACGGTCTCGACATCGAGGTTTTCGAATATCCCGATATCCCGCTCGGGGCCGATGTGGAACACGCGCTGGCCGGCACGTTGCGCGATGACGGTGCGGGTTACGTCTCCGGAACTCACGATACCGTCATAGGCTTCCGTCGGAACCGAGATGCCGTCGAGAAACCGCTTCACGAATTCGCCCGGGCGGGGCGCATTGGTGATCAGCACGACCGTACCGCCCTTCCGGCGGAAGCGGGCAAGCGCGTCGCAGGCCTCGAGCGTTGCCGTCACGCCATTGTGGATGACCCCCCAGACGTCGCACAAGACGGCGTCGTAGTTGGCGGAGAGAGCTGAGAAGGACACGGAAAACGAGGGCGGCATGATGCTTGTATGTGTGTGAGGAGGTCTACTTAAGGCATTTTCGGACAAAGGGGAATCCCGGATTATGTCGCGATTGAGCTAACGTGTACGGAGGGCTTGCGCACGTAGCGGTCGCGGCGGCGAAAACAGAAAGCCCTGACCAAAACGGACGTCGTGTTCCAGGAGGTCGACCACGGAGCCCTCGGTTTCGATGTGATCCGCAATGAGGTCGATGCCGGATCGGTTGAATGATTCCACAACATCGGCCGGGTTATGACCGCCGGCGGTTGTCCCGTTGAGCAGCATGGCCGCCGACATCTTGACGAAACGGAAGCCAAGGGTCGCGAGTTTGCTTGGTTCGATGTGCAAATCCGCTACGTTATCAAGGGAAAACCGGAAGCCGCGATCGGCCAAGGTGCCGAGACGATCGCTTTCGACAAATCCCAACTGGCGCGCGGCGGCTTGAGTGAATTCGAGCAGGATTGCAGGCGCAATCGCGCGGTTGGCGTCGAGAAACTCCAGCAGCTGAGGAAATATCCGGCTGTCGCTCAGTGTCGATGCAGCGAGATTGCAGAACACGCCGACATGAGGATCGTCGAGCAACAGGCGGCGCGCCACCTGTATGCAGCGAAACATCGCCACATTGTCGATCGCGGCGAGGAGCCCGGCGCTTTGTGCGACCGCAACGAATTCGGCGGCCGGAACGATCTCTCCGCTGTTGTCGCGCAGCGAGGTTAAGACTTCATAGTAGCGCACTTTGCGCTGCGGCAGGGTCACGATCGGTTGCAGATAAAGCTCGACGCGATTGTGATCAATTGCGTTGCGAATGGTCGCAAGTATGTTTGCGACGGCGGGATCGTCGATCGCTATTGGGCGCATGTTCATTGGCTCGCATTCACGGCCGTGGTGCGATGAAGCCGAAGTATATCGTCGCTGGCCGGGCCGGACGCTGTGTCAGCCCCTGTGACAGCCGCGGCAGCACAAGCACCGGCTGGATATCGATACGCTCATGTTTACTGCGCGCGGTCTCGATAGTTTGGGATATCAGCAAGTTTGCCTCCCAGATTAGCACGGTGCCGCGCCGCGCGAGATCGTCGGCGCTGACCCATGGGGCGAGATTGGAGTCGCCATGGGGAACGACATGCGGGCGGTCTGTCGAATAGACCGCGACGTTGTTCGCTGCAAACTCGTCCCCCCCTACGTAGGCGAGTGGCGTGCCGTAGGTCTCGCGCCAGGCGCGGGTCACGTGTGCAGCCACGGTAGGGCCGGGGAACTGCGTGGCCTTACCTCGGTCGCGCAGCAGCGGCTCGACGATTTCGGCCGTCAGGTAGGCGAGGGGCATCATAAGGAATATGCCGAAGAGGCAGGCCGCCAGTCTTCGCTGGTTAGCGCCAACTGTAATTGGTCCGAACCAAAGTACGACAGCAAGTGGCGCAAAGGACCAGAACGGGTAGCCCCACATCGTAATCGCCAGTCGACCCGCCGCCACGCTGATGATGGTGGTCAGGAGAAACGGGCCCAAGGCGAGCAGCGTAACATAGCGCCGGTTGAACGCCGCAATCCCGGTCGTTGCCGGGAGGTTGTGAGTTGTGCCGCGCCAGTAGATCACACCCAATAACGCCGCTACCGGGAGCAAGGTCAGTGTCTGGCCGCCCGCCCATTCTACAAGAAATACGAAATAGTCATACCAATGGCCAACCACCTTGGCGCGTTCATCCGCATAGCGGAACGGCAGGAAATCATTGGTGACAAGCCACCATACATTGGGCGCGATCACGACCAGAAAGAATAGCGCCATGACATAAGGCCCGGGTGTGCGCCAGGTTCGCCGCGCGACCGGGTCGAAGATGAGGAACAAGCCGAGCGGAGCGGCGAGCACGACGGCTGCGTATTTCGACCAGAAGGCCCCGGCCAGAAACACGCCGGCCAGCACCCAGTTCAACAGTCGGCCATGCACGATTGCACGATAGAAAAACAGACTCGTGAAGACCCAGAACGGCAGTTGCAACTGATCATGACCGAATTTCACGGCTGAGAAATTGTAGAAATGGATGCCTTCGAGCGCCAGCGTGGCGAACAGGGCTTCAATCGGTCCGACCACCGCACGTGCGAGCAGCCAGACGCCGGCCAGGCATGCAATGATTGTGAGTGGGCCGAGCAGATAAACGACGTCAATGGAGCCGGTCAGGCGAAATGCCAAATCATCCATCCACCACGGGAGCGGCGGGTGCTTCCAATAACCCAGCTGCCATTCCTTTCCGAGCGCAAGGCCTTCCACCAGATCAAGCTGGAGATTGGGACTGAGCAGCAGCGGTAAGAGCGTCCACACCAAGAGGTGCAGCGCCAGCACGATTGTCAGGACGCGCCCAGGGTGCCGCCGCGCATAGTCAATGGCCGCCGGCCAAACAGTGGGGGTGGGGGGCGCTGTCGCATCGTGCACGGTGATCTTACCTTTAGGCATAATAACCCTACCATATTGCCGGCCTACAACGAGGCAGGCAATGTAGCCTTGATGGTGGCGAAGCTTGGGCCAGTACTGGCGCGCATCGGCGGGGATCATTTTCGTCGACGACGGGTTGCAGAACCGTACACTTGCGCTGCTTTGACCTTTCCGCTCCAGTTTGCGAAAGTCCAGGCTCTTCATTGCACCGCAAGGGGAAATCCATGAAGCGATCCATTACGGCTGGCCTGCTTACTGCTTTGTTGGCGGTGTCGAACGCCGCTGCCCAGACATGCACCGGCAATCCGGTTGCGGTGCAAATTCTCGGCTCTGGCGGACCCGCGTTCAACGCGGAACGCGCCTCGGCGAGCTACCTGTTGTGGGTCGGGCAACAGGCCAGGCTTCTGGTGGACATCGGCGGTGGGTCGCACCTGCGTTTCAGCCAATCTGGCGCGAAACTTGCCGATCTTGCAATGGTTGGCATCAGCCATCTGCATCCCGACCATACATCCGATTTGCCGGCGCTGATGTGGGCGAGCAACCGCGCGCGCACTGCGCCGTTGCCGCTCGTCGGGCCGTCCGGCAACAATGTGGCGCCGGACTTCAAGACTTTTCTCGCACGACTGTTCGACGAAAAGACCGGCGCCTTCCAGGTGTTGGGTTCGACTGTTGGGGGTGCGCAGGCGGCTGGTAACGAGCGCCCGCGGATCGAGGCCACGATGGTCGACGTCAGCTTGACCGAGCCCACAAAGGTCTTGGAGCGTGATGGCATCAGCGTGACCGCGCAGCGCATTCCGCACGCCAACCTGCCGACCGTGGCCTATCGGGTGCAGACAGGTGGTGTATCGGTCGTGTTCAGTTCGGACCAGAACGGCAGCGACCCCAAATTCGTCGACTTCGCCAAGGGCGCGGATGTGTTGATCATGCACCTCGCCATTGCCGCCAACGCGCCGCCGAGCCCGTTGCATGCTTCGCCTGCCGTGGTTGGCCGCGTCGCGCACGACGCCGGTGTCAAAAGGCTTATCCTGAGCCACATCGGCCAGTTCGATCTCGATGCCGCGATTGCCGACGTGAAGAAGGGTTATGCCGGCCCGATCACCGTCGGCGCGGATCTGCAGTGCACCCAGGCGAAGTGAGGGCGTTTGTAGTTCCGCCTTCACGGCGGCTTCGCCGCGGGCGGCCCTTGCTTGCGGTGTCGCGTCAAGAAAGAAAGTCCGCGTAAACGCGGAACTCCGAACCCTCCCTACGCCACCGCCCTGATCACCTTCGCGACCTTGTCGAATATTTCCCCGATCTGGCTCTCGCTCACGATCAAGGGCGGCGTGAGTGCGATCGTGTCGCCGGTGACGCGCATCATGAGGTTCTGTTCGTGGAAGCCATGCTCCATCGCCTCATAGGCGCGGCGTCCGAAGGCGTCCGGGCGCGAGGCAAGGTCGATGCCCGCGGTCAATCCCACCGTGCGGATGTCCAGCACATTGGGCAGGCCTTTGAGGCCCATGGCGGCTTCGGCCCAAAGCGGTTCGATCTTGCGCGCGCGTTCGAACAATCCCTCTTGGCGATAAAGCTCGAGTGTCGCCAGGCCCGCCGCGCAGGCGAGCGGATGGGCCGAATAGGTGTAGCCATGGAACAGTTCGACGACGTGTTCGGGGCCGCGCATGAAGGCGTCGTAGATCGCTTTCTTCACGATCACGCCGCCCATCGGCACTGCGCCTGACGTCACGCCTTTGGCAAACGTGATCATGTCGGGGACGACGCCGTAGCGCTCGGCCGCAAAAGCGTGGCCGAGTCTCCCGAAGCCGGTAATGACCTCATCGAAGATGAGCAGGAGGCCGTGCTTGTCGCAGAGCGCGCGCAGCCGTTGCAGATAACCCTTTGGCGCCGGCAGCACGCCGGTCGAACCCGCCATCGGCTCGACGATCACGGCCGCGATCGTGGAGGCGTCGTGCAAGGCGACGATGCGATCGAGATCGTCGGCGAGATGCGCGCCCCACTCCGGCTCGCCCTTGCTGAAGGCCTGATGTTCGCGGCTATAGGTCGCCGGCAGATGATCGACACCGGCGAGCAGCGTCCCGAAAAATTTCCGGTTGGTGACGATGCCACCGACCGAGATGCCGCCAAACCCGACACCGTGGTAGCCGCGCTCGCGGCCGATCAGGCGCGTGCGCGCCCCTTCGCCACGAATGTTGTGATAGGCGAGCGCGATCTTGAGCGCGGTATCGACCGCCTCGGAGCCGGAGTTCGTGAAGAACACGTGGTCGAGGCCGGCCGGCGCAAGCGCGGCCACGCGGCTCGCCAATTCGAAGGCCTTCGGATGAGCAAACTGGAACGCCGGCGCATAGTCGAGTTCCGCGGCCTGGTTTTGGATGGCCTCCACGATCGGGTCGCGATTGTGGCCCGCATTGGTGCACCACAGTCCGGCCGCGCCATCGAGCACCGCCCGCCCGTCGGTCGCGTAATAGTGCATGTCCTTGGCGCGCGCGATGAGGCGCGGCGCCTTTTTGAAGGCGCGGTTGGGCGTGAACGGGACCCAGTAGGACTCCAGATCGTTGGGGATTGCCGTTGCGGCCGTTGGACTTGCAGACATCTGGCTTGCAGACTTGGAACTTGCGGACATTGTCGCTCCTATTGCGGCGGCGGCCGCGGCTGTCTTTCTTGCTTGCTTGCCGCTCGGTGACGCGGCTGCTACCAACCGCATGTGTCGGTTGACAGTACCGAAACCTGGTAAACAGTAAACCTAGATGAAGACATGGCCGATAAGCCCGTTAAATCCAATAAATTGAAAGCACGCCTGCCGCGCGGCCTGGCCGATCGCGGGCCTGCGGAAATTGCCGCGACACGGCGAATGGTCGAGGCCATTCGCATTGTCTATGAGCGCTACGGCTTCGATCCGGTGGAGACACCCGCGATTGAATATACCGACGCTTTGGGAAAATTCCTGCCCGACCAGGATCGCCCGAACGAAGGCGTCTTTTCCTTTCAGGACGATGACGAGCAATGGTTGTCGCTGCGCTACGACCTCACGGCGCCGCTCGCGCGTTACGTTGCGGAGAATTTCCAGAACCTGCCGCTACCCTATCGCAGTTATCGATTCGGCTGGGTCTTCCGCAACGAAAAGCCGGGGCCGGGCCGGTTCCGCCAGTTCATGCAGTTCGACGCCGATACGGTGGGCTCGGCCTCGCCGGCAGCGGACGCTGAAATCTGCATGATGGCTGCCGACACAATGGAAGCGCTCGGTCTGCCGCGCGGCTCCTATGTGGTGAAGGTCAACAACCGCAAAGTGCTCGATGGCGTGATGGAGGCGGTCGGGCTCGGCGGGGAGGATAACGCCGGCCGGCGGCTCACGGTGTTGCGCGCGATCGACAAGCTCGACCGGCTTGGGCCGGAAGGCGTGCGCGCCTTGCTGGGCGAAGGACGCAAGGACGAAAGCGGCGACTTCACCAAGGGTGCCGGGCTCTTGAGTGACGCCATCGAACGCGTGCTCGCTTTCACGGATGCGAAAGGTTCAAGCGTCGAAGCGACCCTTGTCAATTTGGCGAGCGTCGTGACTGGTTCAGCAACGGGCGGCGCTGGTGTCGAGGAGTTGCGGTCGATCGCTGCATTTGTGGCAAGTTCCGGTTACGACGCAGCGCGCGTGATCGTCGATCCCTCCGTGGTGCGCGGCCTCGAATACTACACCGGCCCGGTCTACGAAGTCGAACTGTTGCTTGAGACCAAGGACGAAAAGGACCGGCCTGTTCGCTTCGGATCGGTCGGCGGTGGCGGGCGCTATGATGGACTGGTCTCGCGCTTCCGTGGCGAGCCGGTGCCGGCGACCGGGTTCTCCATCGGGGTTTCGCGCCTGCAGGCTGCGCTGACGCTCGTCGGCAAACTCGACAGCACGCCCGCGCCGGGTCCGGTCGTCGTGACCGTGTTCGATCGGGATCGTATTGCCGACTATCAGGCCATGGTCGCAATGCTGCGCGCGGCGAAAATCCGCGCCGAACTTTATCTCGGCAATCCGAAGCACGCCATCGGCCAGCAGCTCAAATATGCCGACAAGCGGGGTTCGCCGTGCGCGGTCATTCAGGGCGGCGACGAGAAATCAAAGGGCGAGGTCCAGATCAAGGACCTCATACTTGGCGCTGAGATTGCAGGCCTTGCCAAAGATCGCGACGTTTACCTCAAGCAGCAAGCGGACGCGCAATTTTCCTGGCCGGAAAGCCAGCTGGTCGACGGTGTCCGCAAGGTCTTGGCACGGCACAATGTGGCATGGGAGTAATATTTATCGCTTTTGCCCCGGCATGCCGGGCAAGTTCTGCAAGTCGCGAATGTTCATCTTCTGCCCGTTGCCCATGATGATGTCGCCGGGCTTCTGGTCGGGCTTGCAGGGGCCGGCCCATTTCGCTTCGATGGTCGTGTTGCTGGTGCGGCCGGCCGGCACGCCGGGCATAGCTGTGCCGTCGGTCTTCGAGGAAACCTTGACCGTATAGGCGCTGTTGAAATCGCCGGAGACGACGGCGTTTGATGTCATCGTCATCGGGCCAATCTTGCAGATCGAATCGACCACCATCGTAGCGCCGACCTTCTGTACGTCCTGCTTCGAGCACGCGGCCTGACCCATGCTGCCGCCGATCGAGTTCATCAACTTGTCGGTTGCCGCATCGACGCACTGCTGAATCGCCTGTGCCGGCAGGTTGCGACCCTCGAAACTCATATTGATTTCCCACAGGCCTGCCTTCCGCGTCGGAAGGTCGAGGGCACTTGCGGGGGTGGCTGCGGCGAGGCTAACCAAAATAGCCGGCAAGAGTAGGCGCATCGAGGGCTCCGTTGAAATTCGTTGACAAGGGATCTTGCACGCATAGGCGGCAAATGCGGTCGACGTGGCTACATCCTCGCAACGCATCCCTGTGCACGGCGATGATGCGCCACGGTCATTGCCGCAGCGGCGCGACTTATTTGACTATGCTTATGTGCCCGTGCGTCCGGCTGCAGTGCGAGCGAACGCCCACGGCCGGCAATTGTATCCGTGCAAGGCGCGGGTTCCACAGACAGGCGAAACTGATGTATTCGCCCACCTGGCGGTGCACACCGGTGATGCGGGCGCCTTTGTCATACCAGGCGCAATGTTCGGCCGCGATTGCTCGCGCCGCCGCTTCGCTTTCGCAAGACCAGGCGATGATACCGCCGGTGTCGTTGCCCTTCACATAGGTATCAGCCAAAGTGCCGGACGTTGATAGTCCGGCGCAAAGGCCCACCACCGACCAAAACGCAAACGCACGCATGTCCAGTACCTCCCCCGTGACCGGTGTGAGCCTAGACAGAGATGACGGTCCTGAAAAGGGGAGGCAGGCTGTTTGCTCACAGCCCAATGGTCGTGGGTCGGTCTATGCGTCGGCCGTCGCGTAGGCCGAGGCCACCATGCCAACCGGGCATTTGTCGAGGTCGCTATAAAGCATGACGCGCCCGAAACTTGTCCTGCGGTCGACGCGGACCACGCGCGCGTCGGCGACGACGTCGAAAGTGACCGGCCGCAGGAAATGCATGGTTTGGTCGATCGGGGTCATGGGCCGATATCCGTTCCAGGCGGCCGCACAGGCCAGCATCATGGACGTATCGGCGAGTGCCATGAGCGATTGGCCGCAGACTGCTCCACCGTAGTTACAAATCCCCGGAGAAAACGGCAGCCGCAGGACGGCGCCGGGTTGCCAATCTGCCGGCGCGCCGGGGGGCCGCCCCGCCTCGACAAGCTCAACCTTGAGGCCAAGCTTCAGCAACCAAGGTGCGAAGGATTCTATCAACAGGCGGCCAGCCGCCTCGGCGTCAAAGACGCAATCGACAGTTTCGAGCCGGCGTTCATCGAGCATCGAACTGATCTCCCGCCCAACGCAATACAAGCGAGCCCCTTCGAATCATTTAGGTATTCTAAGAATCAGAATGCGGGCGCAATAGCAACGGATCGGCCAATTTTCCGGTGGAAGGCTCGGCTGTTGGGTTGCCAAGGGGCTCGTCTCCGACAAATGACCCTTGACCAAGCCTCGCCGCCGAGGGAGACTCCTGCCCCAGGGACTGCTGTCGTTACGTTGGGGGAGTCGCAACATGCGTTTTGGCACTGCGCGGTATCGTTTCGTGTTCGCTGGTTTGTTGGCATACGTCATGTTTGGCGCCATTCCGACAGCGACGGCGGCAAACCTGTTCGAGCTGAACTTCTATTTGTCCGGGCCGAAATATGACGGGGATGTTCCGCCCTGCGACCATCCGACTGCGCTCGACAAGGTCAGCGCCCGCTTTGCCGAAAAGGAGGGCGTTTTCTGGAACACAGAGCTTCGCATCGTGGGCTTTGATAAAATCCACCAGACCGCCTACCGGCCCGGTCCACCGCACACAATTCCACGGCGTTTCTGTTCGGCTACGGCTTTTGTCAGCGATGGACTCAAGCACCCCATCTACTACTCTATCGGCGAAAATACCGGTTTGATCGGGGCGAGCTGGGGGGTGGAATGGTGCGTCATTGGCCTGGATCGCAATTGGGCCTTCAACCCGGCCTGCAGAATGGCGCGTCCCTAAGCAGGATGGCGCGGCTCGTCCAACGGAAGTCCGAACGGACATGTTTGGAGTTCCGCGTTTAGGCGGCCTTTCTTCCTGTGGTTAAGTCTTTAAAGAACCGCCCGCGGCGAAGCCACCGTAAAGGCGGAACTCCAAACATGCGGGATCGGCGTTCCCGGATATCGCGCCCCTGAAGAAGTGACGCTCATCCGGGCTACGATCCTTGGCCTGTCGGCTATGATAAATCCCTTTCCATCCTCGTCTCGTTCATGTAATGTTCTTTTTAATCTGACGCCACTGCCGTGGTGTTGTTTGATCAAGGGGGATTGGATGCCGCAATTTTTTGTGCGCGCGGAATTGTTCTTTCGAGTCGCGGCCGCATTGGCCTTGTGCCTGGTGGGCGGCGATGCGTCGGCGCAGGATCGCCGGCAGAACCAGCCCGGTAAATTTGATTTCTATGTCCTCTCGCTGTCGTGGTCGCCGTCGTTCTGTGAAGCGACCG
>DATGVJ010000535.1:0-2555 GCA_035300505.1 Xanthobacteraceae bacterium | reverse complement strand
GGTCTCCTTTCCGCCTTCTATGTCCAGAGCTATCTCGCCTTCAGCATTCCCGCGATTCTCGTCGGGCTGCTGGTGCCGAAGCTGGGCCTGCCGGTCTCCGCCTACGTCTATGGCGGCGTCGTGTTCGTGCTCGCCCTGAGCTCGCTCGTCGCCGTCGCGCTGTCGCGAACGGCGGGCATCAAGATGCAGTGAACACCTCGTGCACCGAGGTCTGGAAGGCGCCGCCGTTCATGGGGCCACCGCCGGCGATCCACCACGGACTCGATGATGAGATCGAATGGAGAGCTTAATTGCTCATTTCTTCTTGCCGTCCGGTCCGAACTGCTCGAGGAAGCTCCACAAATCTTCGGCTTCCTTTTCGTCCTTAATCCCTGGAAACGTCATTTTGGTTCCCGGAATCTTCGCCTTGGGATCTTTGATGTATTCCTTGAAGGTCCCTTCGTCCCAGACGATCCCGGAATTTTTGTTCGCATCCGAGTAACTGAAGCCTGGCACCGTGCCTGACTTGCGTCCTTTCAGGCCGTTTTGGATTGGGCCGATCGCGTTTTTGGCGTTTTCGCCTATGCTATGGCAGGGCATACATTTCTTGAACGATCTTTCTCCCGCGGCGATGTCTCCAGCAACGGCCGCTCCCGCCGAGGACGCGAGCGCGACAATCGCAAATGAAACCCTCTTCATCATGCTGCGTGATCCTTATTCTGCTTGAGCCTCTCTCTTCGCTTTGATTCTGAAACTCTCTCGAAAATCAATAAGGTCTGAGCCGAGCGCCTTGTGCGGGCGTCGACCATGCGTCTCGAAGTGCCGCGCGACGACGACGCCGAGGCGTGACGCCAAAGGGGCGCAAACCGTATTTCCGGTGACGGCAGCTCAAGCGGCTTTCAGCGACAAAATACACGATTTCCGGCGAATTTCATAGCCGATCGGGTGGCGGAGGATGGCGGAGGAGAGGTATTTCAACATCCTTCGGGTTGTTTGAAGCCCGCTCCAACCCCCGCCGCTTTCGGGTCATGCACGACGGCGGCGTATCGAAAAGCGCCTCGATATCGTGAAGACAATCCCCGGCCGCTGCGCTATACTCCGCTCAGCAGGTCGCGGCGCCCGTGTGACCAGCGCCGGAAGTGCAAGCATTGTGTCACCTCGAGCCTCGCGACCGTTCGAAGAACGGCCGAGGGAGGCTCATTATGCCAAATCTCCATGTGATCACCGGTGCGGGCGAGAACCCGGCTTATCCAATCATCCGCAAGATCGCGTTTGCGGATCTGAAGGACGCGGTAGCAAAAGGCATCGACGACTTCTGGGCGATGCCGACCCACGTCATTTTCCTGGCCATCATCTATCCCCTCGTCGGCCTGTTTCTGGCCCGCATGACATTCGGCCACGGCTTGATGCCGTTCCTCTTCCCGCTCGCCGCGGGCTTTGCACTGATCGGCCCGTTCGCGGCCATCGGCCTCTACGAAATGAGCCGGCAGCGCGAACAAGGTGTCGATGTCAACTTGAAGCACGTTTTGGGAGTACTGCGATGCCCTTCCCTTGACTGCATCGCCGCCCTCGGAGCGATCTTGATGATCGTGTTCCTGATCTGGCTCGCCGCCGCACAGTTGCTCTATCAGTCTCTGTTCGGCTATGGGTCCCCGGAATCGATCGGGCAGTTCCTCAGCGACATCTTAACCACCTCTGCAGGTTGGACCCTCATCATCGTCGGAAACGGCATCGGCTTTCTGTTCGCTGTCCTGGTGCTAACGATCAGCGTCGTTTCCTTCCCGCTGCTGCTGGATCGGGATGTCGGCGCGATGGTCGCGATGCACACGTCGGTCAGAGCGGTTCTTCGCAATCCGCTGATGATGGCGGCCTGGGGCCTCTTCGTCGCCGTCGCCCTGGTGATCGGCTCGTTGCCGCTCTTTGTCGGGCTCGCGGTCGTGATGCCGGTGCTCGCCCATTCGACCTGGCATCTCTATCGCAAGGTCGTGGAACCGGACCCGAGCCCGCGCCAGGACCGCCAGCCCCGACCGAAAGGACGGCGCTATGCCGCAGATTTCCCGGCCGTTCTCGTTCCCTGGACGCACGAGGATAAGCCGTAGAAAGCGTAATCCGGGTGGACTTGCGGCGTCGGTCGGAAACCCGGCGGCAGAGTTGCATCGACACCGACGCCGGATTTAGCCTGATCTTCCGAGGCCGCGGCATCGGCTTTGTGTTCGGCGTGACCGCGCTCGCCAATCCTTTGCCGACCCGCCGAGTTTGGACGTTCCGGCCTGGTCCGGAGCGGAACAAAGCTCATCTATCAGCACGTCCTATGCCGAGCGATCGAACCTGAATATCCGGATGCATACTCGCCGCTTCACGCGGCTAACGAATGCGTTTTCAAAGAAGGTCGAGAACCACGCGCATTCGGTGGCGCTGTTCGCGATGTTTTACAATTTCGTCCGCATTCATAAGACGCTGCGGACCACTCCCGCGATGGCAGCGAACGTGACCAAGCGCCTTTGGGAAATTGGTGATATTGTGGATGTGCTGGAGGCATGGGAGAATACAACCTAGCGGAGGCGAGGATGCTAGTC
>DATGVJ010000534.1:0-3104 GCA_035300505.1 Xanthobacteraceae bacterium | reverse complement strand
CGGCCATTAGAGCGCGAACGCAGGCTGTGGCGAGGAATCGTAGGCGCCCCAGATCGACTGGTCGTAGTTCACCACGGATCCGGTCATCAAACCGGACTCATCGGTCGACAGAAAAGCAACGGCGCGCGCAACTTCCTGAGGGTCAACGAGACGGCCAAATGGTTGTGCAGCCGCCGCCTGTTTCAGCCAATCTTGGCTTGCACCATGATGCTGACGCTGAATCCGGTCTTCGCCTTCGGTGGCCATCCATCCGATGTTCAGCCCGTTGACGCGGATACGGTTGCGCATGACCGCATAGGCGGTATTTTCCGTGAGCGTTGCCAGAGCACCTTTTGACGAACAATAGGCAGCGATGAACGGCTGACCGGCTTTGGACGACATCGAGCAGATATTGACGATATTGCCCTCGATCTTTTCCCGACGCATGATCTTTATCGTTTCCTGCATCAGGAAAAACGGAGCGCGAACGTTGACATTGAAGATCCTGTCATACAATTCAGGCGACGTGTCGATGATGGTGCCGCGATCGGTTATCGCCGCGGCATTCACCAGCACGTCGACGCGGCCGAATTCGGCGTCAGCCTTGGCGATGACGGCCCGGCAATCCTCGATCTTGCCCAAATCGGCCGCGACAAACACAGCCTTCGTGCCGGTTGCATCTTGAATTTCTTGCGCCTTTGCCTGCCCTTTTGCCACCGAGCGGCCGCAGGTGACGATGCCGGATGCGCCACGATCGGCAAATAGCCTTGCAATGGCTGCGCCAAGCCCTTGCGTGCCACCGGTAATGACGGCAATTTTTCCAGTCAGTCCATTCATGACGATTGCCCTTCAATCTTGTAACCTGCCTTGGCAAGCGCCTTGGTCAAGGCGCGGTAACCGACCTTGGCATATTCGGCCGGCGGCGCCTTTACAGGATCCTGTTCGGCCTCGACCACAAACCAACCCTCATAGCCATGGTCGGCGAGCTTTTTGAGGATCGCTTCAAAATCGAGCGAGCCGTCGCCGGGCACCGTGAAGGCGCCCTTTACGACTGCGTCAAGAAAACTCTCCCGGGTCCGATCAAGCTTGACGATCACATCCATGCGCACATCCTTGGTGTGAACATGCGTAATGCGCTTGTGGTGCTTGTCGATGACGCGCATGACATCGCCGCCCGCAAACGCCATGTGGCCGGCATCGAAAAGCAGCGGGATGCCTTCACCCGAATGTTTCATGAACATGTCAAGTTCTGGCTCTGTCTCGATCACGGCGGCCATATGGTGGTGATAGGACAGCGGCATGCCCTGCTCGGCGCACCATTCGCCGAACTTCGTCATCTTTCGGGCGTAGACTTTGATCTCGTCCTCTGAAAGCTTGGGCTTCGTGGCCAGGGGCTTGGAACGGTCGCCCTGAATGGTGCGGGCGCACTCGCCGTAAACAATACAGGGCGCGTTGACCGCCTTGAACAACGCCATTTGCGGGGCAATGCGTTGCTTTTCCGTTTCCATGTCACCGTCAAGCAACAGACCGGAGAACCAGCCGCCGCAGACGCTCATTGTGTGGGCTTTCAGGATAGGGCCAAGCACTTTCGCATCCATCGGAAAACGGCGGCCTGTCTCCATGCCCGTGAAACCTGCCTCGCTTGCTTGACGCAGACATTCTTCGAGCGAAACGTCGTCGCTTAGTTCCTCAAGGTCGTCATTCCACCATGCGATCGGAGCGATACCCAATTTCGCTTTCATTAAAAATCTCCGGGAATATCGATGTTCGTCACTTGGGCGACGGCGGAATCAAACGCCGACACGCTGCTTCTTGCGGCCCTCGAGCTGGTCTTTCGAGGCTTCGAGAACACTCTGGCGGGCGCTGACCTGTGGCACGCCGACATCCCACCAGGCATCGCCAGGGGTCCAGGTGAAGGCGTCCGAGACGATGGTCAAAACCGTGGTGCGATCGGTATTCCTGGCCCAGTCGACGGCCGCACCAAGATCGGCGAGGCTTTCGACCTTTCGTGCGAGCGCACCCATGGATTCGGCGTGCTTGGCAAAGTCCACGGAGAACGGTTGCTTGACGCGGCAATCCTCGAGCAGGTTGTTGAAGCTTGCGCCGCCCTTGCCGTTTTGCAGGCGATTGATCACGGCATAGCCGCCATTGTCGCAAACGATCAGGATGATCTTGTGGCCGGTGAGAACGGTTGAATAGATATCCGAATTCATCATCATATAGGTGCCGTCACCCACCATGACGATCGGAACGCGGCTTGAGTCGGCCATGGCCGCACCCCATCCAGCTGCAATTTCATAACCCATGCAGGAAAAGCCGAACTCGCAGTCGAAGCTATTGGGCTGTTTGACGCGCCAGTTCTTCATCACTTCGCCGGGCAGGCCGCCGGCGGCGGCGACAAGATAGTCGCGCTCGCCGGCATGGGAATTGACGACACCAACCACCTGCGCATAGGTCGGAGCGGGTTCGTTGGTGGGTCTTTGATAGGAATCGAGCGCGGCGTTCCATTTGGCGAACTCGGATTTGCCGTGATCTGTCCATTCGGCGTCCGACTTCCACCCTTTGAAGGAGGCTGCCAATTCGGCAAGGGTTTCGCGCGCGTCGCCAATGACCGCGAGGGCCTGATGCTTGGTCGCGTCAAAGCGTGCAGCGTTGATCGAGATGAATTTTGCCTCTGGCGAAAAGCACGTCCATGAGCCGGTGGTAAAATCCATCAAGCGGGTGCCGATCGCCAAAATAACATCGGCTTCAGCCGCCAGCGCGTTGGCCGAGGTCGAGCCAACAATGCCAATCGGGCCGACATGGGCCGGGTGATAGTGCGTGAGCGTACCCTTGCCCGCGATGGTTTCGGCAACCGGAATGCCGTGCTCCGTCGCAAACGCGCCGAGATCATCCTCGGCGCCGGAATAGCGCACGCCTCCGCCTGAAATGATCAGCGGGCGCTTGGCGCTCTTGAGAATTTCGAGCGCCTGGGCCAGACGATCCTTGTCGGCGCGCGGGCGCGGAATGGCATGGACGGTTGGTTTGAAAAAGGCTTCCGGATAATCCCAGGCCATTTCCTGCACGTCCTGCGGCAGCGCGATGAAAGCCGGGCCGCAATCCGCCGGATCGAGCAGGACAGCGAC
>DATGVJ010000533.1:0-7555 GCA_035300505.1 Xanthobacteraceae bacterium | reverse complement strand
GAGCGACTTTTCCTGGTGTCCCGTGGCCAGAAACTGCCGATTGCGGGCTTTCTGGGAGCGGAGGAAAAGAAGAGCTTTGCGGCTGCCTTGTCCGGCGCCCTCGCGGCAGCGCGCCGCGGCCCGACGCGAACTGTCACCGAGGGATGATTAGCACTACTGTGTCAGAAAGCGCGAACCTCTCTTGGCCTCATGGTGAGGAGCGCTGCTCTTCGCAGCGCGTCTCGAACCATGCAGGCCGCGGGCCCAGGTCGCAGTCCTTCGAGACGGCCGCGTGAAGAACGCGGCCTCCTCACGGCGGCTTGGCGCCGCGGGACGAGGTCAGAGTGGAGCCATCATTTGGGCATCAGGACCCAATAATCGAATTCCAATATCACCGAAGGATCATCCTCCGCTCCGATCTTATGGGGAAAATCGCCACATGGCCGATCCTTCGTGGCGATGGTGCGCAGGCGCAACGCCCCCACATCCTCGCGCCCTGGCAAGGCGGTTTTGGCGAGCACCTCCGACCAGGCGAACACGGTTTCGCCTGCAAACAGCGGCGCCACATGCCGGCCGCCATTGATGGCGGCCACATGAAACGCGTTGGCGAGCCCACTAAATGACAGCGCACGTGCGAGCGAGATCACATGCCCGCCGTAGATCAGGCGCCGGCCGAAGCGACCTTTCGCTTCGGTATATTGATTGAAATGGATGCGCGCGGGGTTCTGGTAGAGCCGCGTCGCCAATTGATGTTCGGCTTCTTCGACCGTGACGCCGTCGACATGGTCAATTCTTTCCCAGACCCGATAGTCGTCAAAGCGATCCGGGCTGCCGGCAAGCCCGAAGTCATAGGCCTTGACGTCGATGGGAGGGCATGCGTCGCCCAGCATGTTCGGCAGCATTACCTCCACGACCCGCGGCACATGCAGGGCCGGCGCAGGCGCGGCCTCATCGCGCTTGTGCACCATGACCCAGCGCACATATTCGAGGACAGGGCTGCCGTCCTGCTTGCGCCCGGTCGAGCGCACGAAGACGAGGCCTGTCTTGCGATTGGAATTTTCCTTGAGCCCGATGACTTCGGACACTGCGTGCAGCGTGTCGCCCGGATAGACCGGCGCAAGGAACCGGCCCGCTGCGTAACCTAGATTGGCGATGGCATTGATCGATATATCCGGCACCGTCTTGCCGAACACGATGTGGAACACCAGCATGTCGTCGACCGGCGCCGCCGGATAGCCGATCGCCTTGGCAAACGTGTCCGCGGACTGCACCGCAAAGCGGGACCCGAACAGGCCATTGTAGAGCGCGACATCGCCGGGCGTGACCGTGCGCGGCGTGGCATGCGCGATCATCTGCCCGATGCGAAAGTCCTCAAAGAAATTGCCGGTGCTGGTCTTGGTCATGTCGACTCCATCCCTCACGTAGCTGTGTCCGGGCCATAGAGTCCAGTGACGCCGGGCCCAAGCCGGGGTAAGGTCCGCGCCATTGGGAGATGCCAAGAAGAGGTGACATGACCGTCGAAGCCACGAACGTTACCGAGGTTGCGTCGGCGCCGTCCGCCGGTGAGACCATCCATCCGCTTTGGCTGCGCATCACCCATTGGATCAACGCGGTCGCCGTTTTGCTGATGATCGGTTCGGGTTGGGAGATCTACAACGCCTCGCCACTTTTTCCGTTCCACTATCCCAGGGCCATTACGCTGGGCGGCTGGCTCGCCGGTGCGCTGCTCTGGCATTTCGCGGCCATGTGGCTGCTGGTGGTCAATGGGCTGGTTTACGTCGGTCTCGGGATCGCAACCGGGCGTTTTCGAAAGAAACTGCTGCCGCTACGTCCGGGCGATGTGCTCAGCGACGCCAGCGCGGCGCTTTCGGGCAAGCTCTCGCACGCGGATCTTTCCGTCTATAATGCGGTGCAGAAGCTTCTGTATCTCGGCGTTATCCTGGCCGGCGCCGTGATGGTGCTTTCCGGGATGGCCATCTGGAAACCCGTGCAGATGCAGGAATTGGCGGCCTTGTTCGGCGGCTATGATGCGGCGCGCTATGTGCACTTCTTTGCCATGGCGACGATTGTCGGGTTTCTTTTCATTCACATCGTGATGGCACTGCTGGTGCCGCGTGCACTGCGCGCCATGATCACAGGGAGGTAACAATGCCTCGTCTTCGCAAAGCGATACCGGGCGTCGATCCGCGGCTCCTGATCAAGGATGCCGCCAAGCTTATGCCGGATCCGACGCGCCGGCTGTTCCTGCGCGGTGGCGCCAGTGTTGGTGCGCTCGCCTTCCTCACGGGTTGCGACATCGTCGACGGGATCTCCGCCGACAAGGCGCTGCGGCAGATTTCCTATTTCAACGACCAGGCGCAGGCTTGGCTGTTCAATCCCAACAAGCTTGCGCCGACTTTTCCGGAGAGTGCCATCACGCGCCCGTTTCCGTTCAACGCCTACTATCCGGAGGCGGACATTCCGGAGGTCGACAAGGACGACTACGAACTCGAAGTGGGCGGTCTCGTCGACAACAAGAAGACCTGGCCCCTTAAGGAACTCTATGCGCTGCCTGAGGAGACGCAGATCACGCGGCACATCTGCGTCGAGGGCTGGAGCGCCATTGGCAAATGGACGGGTGTGCGGTTCTCGGAATTCCTCAAGCGCGTCGGCGCCGACACCAAGGCCAAATATGTCTGGTTCAGATGTGCCGAGGGCTATTCGACGTCGATCGACATGGCGACCGCGATGCACCCGCAGACCCAGATGACGTTCAAATACGACGGCGAAATCCTGCCGCCGAAATACGGGTTCCCCATGAAGGTGCGAATCCCGACCAAGCTTGGTTTCAAGAATCCCAAGCACGTGATGGAAATGGCCGTCATCAACAATTGGAACCCCGGCTATTGGGAAGAGCAGGGCTACAACTGGTTCAGCGGGATTTGATGAGCTGACAAAGCGGAGCCGGGGGAGGCGATTGTGGACGTGACGAGCCGCCAGGCGCATTGGCAGGGCGTCTATTCATCCAAGCGCCCCGAAGAGGTGAGCTGGTTCCAGGAAACGCCGGCGGTGTCGCTTGAACTCATGCGAGCGGCAGGCGTCACACAGGCTTCATCGATCATTGACGTGGGGGGCGGTGCCTCGCGCCTGGTCGATGTGCTGATGGACGCCGGCTATCAGAATTTGACGGTGCTCGATCTTTCGGCGGCGGCGCTGGCCGCGACCCAGGCGCGCCTCGGCCAGGGCGCTGCGGCCGTCACATGGATTGCAGCCGATGTGACCACGTGGCAACCGCGCGAGACTTACGACCTCTGGCACGATCGCGCGGCGTTCCACTTTCTCACCGAACCTGCCGACCGCGGCGCCTATGTGGCGTGTCTCATGGCTGCGCTCAAACCCGGCGGCCACGCCATCATGGCGACCTTTGCGCCCGATGGCCCCGAGCGCTGCAGCGGGCTGCCGGTCGTGCGCTATGACGGTGCGAGCCTTACGGCCGTGTTAGGCGATGCATTCGAACTGTTGCAGACCGTTCGGCACGCGCACGCGACGCCGATGGGTAGCGTCCAGAACTTCCAGTTCAGCCTTTTCCGGCGACGGTAACGACCGCGCAGGGTCAGTGAACCGTGAAAGGATTAAATACGTCGACACCGAAATCCTTGAAGTCTCGAACATTCCGAGTAACGACTTGAAGGCCGTGAACCAGTGCCGTGGCGGCAATCATCGCATCATCAAGGAGCGCGTTCGAGCGCCGATGCATTAGCTTTGCCCACACTCGAAACGTAACGGCGTCCATGGGCAGGATTTTCCAGTTGACTGCAACCCGATCGACCCATTGTTCG
The DNA here is from genome assembly GCA_035300505.1 of Xanthobacteraceae bacterium. Lineage (GTDB taxonomy): Bacteria > Pseudomonadota > Alphaproteobacteria > Rhizobiales > Xanthobacteraceae > VAZQ01. The sequence goes on along the minus strand of DATGVJ010000533.1, from coordinate 3,758 downwards.
ATTTCCGCCGCCTTGGTTGGATCCTGCTCGCGTGTTATTTCAATGCCCGCCTGAAATTCGCCGAACGTTACTGCCGAAAGATGGAGATCCCGGTCATTAATATTTTGCAACCATGCCAGCACGGCACCATGCGGCTTTGGCCTTCTCAGCTCAGATACGACGTTGGTGTCGAGCAGATACATTGAGGATCAAACGAAGGGGACAGGTTTTCGGCGGCGAAGTTTGCCGCGCGGCGGTATCTTGAGGTCCGCTCGCCCGACATCAGACAGCAATAACTCCTTGAGAGTTGGCTTGGCAGCGTGAGTGAGCCGTTGCCATTCCGAGACTGGAACGAGCACCGCCGCATCTTCGCCGCGTCGCGTTACGAGTTGCGGCCCTTCGCGCAGGCACGTTTCAAGCAATTCGCTGAATCGCGCTTTGGCATCTTGTACCGGCCAAGTCTTCACAGTCGCACCCATTCATTCTAGTCAAATAACTAGTCATCTGACTAGATATATGCTTATTGTGTCGAATGCAATCGATTTATGCACAATGAAAGCACCGGTACCTGGCAGTTGATCTCTGGACCGCCGCCCATTAGCACTCCGCTGCCATCTCACCGCTCACGACAAGAGGTAGTTCGCGCATGCCCACCCACAAGCTTCTCCTTCTCGCCGGCGACGGCATCGGTCCCGAAGTGATGGCCGAGGTCAAAAAGCTCATCGCCTGGATGAACCAACACCACATGGGCACGTTCGAGACCGAGGAAGGCCTGGTCGGAGGCTGCGCCTATGACGCCCACGGAGTGGCGATCACGGACGAAACCATGGCCAAGGCGCACGGCTGCGACGCCGTGATCTTCGGCGCGGTCGGCGGGCCGAAATGGGACATGGTGCCCTATGACGTGCGGCCGGAGGCGGGGTTGCTGCGGCTGCGCAAGGATTTGGGCCTATACGCCAATATTCGCCCCGCGATCTGCTACCCGGCCTTGGCCGCCGCATCGAGTCTCAAGCCCGAAGTCGTGGAAGGTCTCGACATCATCATCGTGCGCGAACTCACCGGTGGGGTCTATTTCGGCGAGCCCAAGACCATCACGGATTTGGGCAACGGCCAGAAGCGCGCCGTCGATACCCAGGTTTACGACACGTATGAGATCGAGCGCATTTCCCGCGTTGCGTTTGAACTTGCCAGGAAGCGCCGCAACAAAGTGACCTCGATGGAAAAGCGCAACGTCATGAAGACGGGCGTGCTCTGGAACGAAGTTGTGATCCAGCTGCATGCACGCGAATTCAAGGACGTGACGCTCGAGCACCAGCTCGCGGATGCCGGCGGCATGCAGCTGGTGCGCTGGCCTAAACAATTCGACGTGATCGTCACCGATAATCTTTTCGGCGACATGCTTTCCGACGTCGCTGCCATGCTTACGGGTTCGCTCGGCATGCTGCCGTCGGCGTCGCTCGGCGAGGCCGATCCGAAGACCAAGAAGCGCAAGGCCATGTACGAGCCCGTGCATGGCTCCGCGCCCGACATCGCCGGCAAGGGTGCCGCCAATCCGATTGCCATGATCGCGTCGTTCGGCATGGCGCTGCGCTATTCCTTCGATCGCGGCCGAGAGGCCGATCTCATCGACCAGGCAATTGCAGCGTCGCTTGCCAAGGGCCTGCGCACCGCCGACATCAAGTCGGACGGCTGCAAGATCGTCAATACGGCGGAGATGGGCGCAGCGATCATCTCAGAGCTGGAAGTTTTGGCGAAATAGGCTTGGTTCGATTGTCAGGGACGCCGGTGATTTATTGGTCAGCGTGAGTTCTTCTCAGTTTGACGCAATCGCTGAACCGGTGCCCTGCTCAATCGATGGCCGCACCGTCATGAGTTCGCATCGAGGAAGGCGCGCACGGTGGAGATCGTCGCGGCCGGGTTTTCCTCCATGATCCAATGACCCGCGTCCGGAATTACGCCTTCGCGCACTTTGCTGGCCGCAAACTGCATGATCTTTGCCATGGTCGTGCCAAATGATTTCTCGCCGCCGATTGCCAGCACAGGCATGGCAAGCTTGCCTTTGGCCAGGAATTGCTGGTTGTCGATCGCGTCTTGGTCGAACGCGGCGAATTGCATGAAACCGGAATGCATTGCGCCCGGCATCGCGTAGAGCTTGGAATAGTGCGCGCGCGCCGCTTCGCTGAAGCGAGCAGGGGTCGCAGAAAACTCGTTCCAGAAGCGATCGAGATAGATACGCTCTCGGCCGGCCACCAGCCTCTCCATGTCCGGCCCGCCGAAGCGAAAGTGCCAGAGCAGCGGGTTTTTGAGGATCTCCTCCCACGGTCCGACGCCGGGCAACGGTGCGTCGATGAGGACGAAACGCGTGACTCGGTCGGGATACTGCGCGGCAAAAGCATAGCCGACCATGTTGCCGATATCATGCGTGACGAGGTCGGCTCGGTCGATTTTCAACTCATCAAGTACGCCTGCCACATCGCCGGCTTGCGTCTTCTTGTCAAAGCCTCCGGCGGGCTTGGAGGAGAGGCCCATTCCTCGCAGGTCAGGCACCACTACGGAATGATCGCGCGCAAGGTCGGCTGCCATGGGCGGCCACATGTCGCCCGTCTCACCATAACCGTGAAGCAACACGACGGCGGGCCCGGCGCCGCCGGAGCGCACATATATCGAGGTGCCGTTGGTCGCTATATTATGTGTGCGGAATTCCGGCGGAAAGTCGAAAGCGTTCATGATGATCTCCACGTTGCTCGGTCGGCACCCACCGACAAAGTCGAACCGCGCGTTCAGGGAACTAACTAGCACTACTGTGTCAGAAACGCGGATCTTTTCCGGCCTCATGGTGAGGAGCGCTGCTCTTCGCAGCGCGTCTCGAACCATGTAGGCCGGGGCCAGCCGTCGTCCTTCCGGCGCCTTAGCCGGCGCGAGACGGCCGCGTGCGCCGGCTAAGGCGCCGGAAGAACGCGGCCTCCTCACGGCGGTTTACGCCGCGGGACGAGGTCCGAGTGAGGCGACAATGGTTTTCTGACACAGTAGTGTTAGGATCGATGGACCGAATTGGAACACGCGCCATGAAGCGCGCCGGACAGGGAGATGCGCCATGACATCAGATACCAATCCCATGATGGATCGTCGGACGCTCCTGACAGGAGCCGCCGCATTGACGGCCGCTGGTGCCTTGCACCCAAATGCGAGCCAGGCCCAAGCGGTGCCGAATTCGGTCGGCACTGCCCAGCCCAAGCTCAAGGCGCCGGCCAATGCCTGCGACTGCCATCACCACATCTACGATCCCGGCCGCTTTCCCTTTGCGCCCAACGCTGGCCGCAATTCGCCGTCCAATGGAACGGCGGCGGACTACAAGCTGCTGCAGAAGCGCATCGGCACGACCCGCTCCGTCGTCGTGCAACCGCGCAACTACGCCGTCGACAACGCGGTGACGCTCGATGCGATTGCCAGGCTCGGCCCGAACAATACCAGGGGCGTTGCAGTCCTGCATCCGACTGTCACGGACGCCGAGCTGAAAAAGCTCAACGACGGCGGCGTGCGCGGCATCCGTTTCACGCTCGGCGATCCGGCCACCGCTGTTGTCACCGTGGACATGATTGAGCCGCTGGCGAAGCGCATCGCGAATCTCGGCTGGCACATCCAGTTCAATGTGAGCGGCAACCAGATTGTCGAACTCGCCGAACTGATGCGCGGGTTGCCTACCACGATGGTGTTCGACCACCTGGCCAATCCGCCGCTGCCGGCGGGTGCCGATCATCCGTCGCACGCTGTCGTGCGTG
>DATGVJ010000532.1:0-3215 GCA_035300505.1 Xanthobacteraceae bacterium | reverse complement strand
TGGTTCGAAGCCGAATCGGCAAAGGTCACGCGAGCCGACGTCGGCGCCGGATTTATCACCTGGACCATTCCCAAGGATCCGGGATTGCTCGACATCGCGCTAGAGCGGCATCCGGGCGCGATGATGCTGTCTTTCTCCGATCCGGCTCCGTATGCCGCTCGAATCAGGCAAGCCCGCGTACCGCTGATTTGCCAGGTGCATTGCTTGGATCACGTGTACCGCGCGGTCGATGTCGGGGCGGATGTCATCGTCGCTCAGGGGACCGAGGCCGGTGGGCATGGCTGGGCGCTGCGTTCCACGATGCCATTCGTTCCGTCAGTGGTGGATGCGCTGGCCGCACGGGCGCCCGATGTTCTCGTGCTTGCCGCGGGTGGCATTGCCGATGGCCGGGGTCTCGCGGCGGCGCTCATGCTGGGAGCCGACGGTGTGCTGATGGGCACTAGGTTCTGGGCAACGCAGGAAGCCCTCATCCCGGACGCGGCAAAGGCCAAAGTCGTGGCGGCGACCGGGGACGAGACCATACGCACAAGCGTTTACGACGTCGTGCGGGGAAGAATTTGGCCGCCGGGCTATACCGGCCGGCTCATGCGGAACGACTTTATCGAGAAGTGGCAAGGTCGCGAAAAGGAACTCGCACAAGTGCACGGAGAGGAATTGCGTAAGGTCGAGGAAGCTCAGACATTCGATGATTTCGAGACAGCCAACGTAACTGTCGGCGAGACGATAGGGTTGGTCCACGATATTCCGAAGGCCGGCGACTTGGTCAATCGAATCGTTGCCGAGGCGTCTGACAGGCTGATGAAATTCGCACCGGCGCGCGCAACCTGAGGCGACCGCCTGACATATCGGATCATCCAATGGCAAAATTGACGATCAACGGCGAACAGAAATCGTTTGATGCTCCACCCGACATGCCGCTGCTCTGGGTGCTTCGTGACATCCTCGGTTTGACCGGAACGAAGTTTGGTTGCGGCATCGCGCAATGCGGCGCATGCACCGTGCACATCGACGGCAAATCGGTGCGCTCGTGCATGCTGGCGGTCGGCGCGATACGCGATCGCGCCGTCACCACCATCGAAGGCATCGGTGCGACGCCTGCCGGCGCGAAAGTGCAGAAGGCCTGGCTTGATCTTGAAGTGATCCAATGCGGCTATTGCCAGTCGGGCCAGATCATGGCCGCAGCGGCCCTGCTCGCCGCCGTAGCCAATCCCGATGATGCCGATATCGATGCCGCGATGGCGGGAAATATCTGCCGTTGTGGAACCTATGTGCGTATTCGCGCTGCGATCAAGCAAGCGGCTTCCGGACGTCAGTCGTAGGAGCGTTGTATGACATTTGCGCAGAAAAGCTTCGAAGGAATGTCGCGCCGAACCCTTCTGACCTCGGGTTTGGCGGGAGGACTTCTGCTTGCTTTCCATGTTCCGGTGCGCGCGTTCAACGAGCCAGTGCAGCCGCCGGACGATACGGCTGGCAAATTTGCTCCGAATGCTTTCATTCGCATCGATCATTCCGGGAAGACGACGCTGATCATGCCCCAGGTCGAAATGGGGCAAGGCACCTATACTTCGATATCGATGATCCTGGCTGAGGAGCTTGATACCGATTTTGCGCAAGTGGTGGTGGAGCACGCACCGGCAAGCGACAAGCTTTACGGCAATCCCGTTTTCGGCATCCAGGTCACCGGCAATTCCAATTCTGTTCGGGCGTTCTGGAAGCCATTGCGCAACGCGGGGGCCAGCGCGCGCGCAATGCTGGTGCAGGCCGCGGCGCAACAGTGGCAGGTCGAACCGGCGAGCTGCACGACGTCGAATGGACAGGTGCTGCATACTGTCAGTGGACGCAGGTTGTCTTATGGTGAGCTCGTCGACGCCGCGAACACACGGACGCCGCCAAGGGACGTCGCTCTCAAGGACCCGAAGGATTTTGTCCTGATCGGCAAGCCGCTAAAACGCCTCGACACGCCTGACAAGACCAACGGCAAGGCTGTCTACGGCATCGACGCGATGCTTCCCGGCATGAAATTCGCGACACTCATGGCGTGCCCGGTATTCGGCGGCAAGGTCGCCAGGGTCGACGACAGCGCAGCCAGGAAACTTCCAGGCGTGCAGCAGATCGTCGTTCTTGACGATCTGGTTGCCGTCGTCGGCGACCATATGTGGGCGGCAAAAAAAGCTCTCGATGCGCTGGTGATAGAGTGGGACGAGGGTTCGTACGCGCAGCTCAGCTCGAACGACATCTGGCGGGATTTGCGCGCCGCCAGCGAGAAGGATGGGGTGGTCGCGAAATCCCGTGGCGACATCGCCAAGGCCCTGGCCACTGGCGAGAGGTTCGAAGCCTCATACGAGCTGCCGTTTCTGGCACATGCGTCGATGGAGCCGGTCAACGCCACGGTTCATCTCAAGCCCGACTCCTGTGAAATTTGGACCGGCTCCCAGGTGATTGCCCGGGTGCAGTCAGAGGGGGCAAAAGCGGCCGGGCTTCCGGTCGAGAAAGTGATCGCGAACAATCACCTGCTCGGCGGCGGTTTTGGCCGCAAGCTTGAGGCCGACATGGTGGTTAAGGCCGTCCGAATTGCGAAGCATGTCGATGGTCCCGTCAAGGTGGTGTGGACGCGCGAAGAGGATATCCAGCACGACGTCTATCGTCCCGTCTATCGCGACACGATCGCTGCGACCTTGTCTGGCGGAAAGATCGTGGGCTGGAAGTATAAAATCGCAGGCTCCGCCATCCTGGCGCGTTGGCTGCCGCCGGCGTTCCAGAAAGGCATCGATATCGACGCCGTCGATAGCGCCATCGACGTTCCATACGACATTCCGAATTTCCATGTCGAATATGTCCGCGCCGAACCGCCGGCGGTGCCGACCGGGTTCTGGCGCGGCGTCGGTCCCAACAACAACGTGTTTGCGGTTGAGTGTTTCATGGACGAACTGGCGCGGAAGGCCGGCAAGGATCCGGTTGACTTCCGCCGGTCGATGCTTGGAAATCAGCCACGCTTTCTCGCGGCGCTCAATCTGGCGGCCGAAAAATCCAATTGGGGTGAACCGCTGCCTGCGCGTGTCGGGCGTGGTGTCTGTGTGCAGCCGTCGTTTGCCAGCTTCATCGCAACCGTGGTGGAAGCCGAAGTCGACGAACAAGGCGAAGTACATTTGCGCCGAATCACTTCGGCGGTCGATACCGGCATCGTCGTCAACCCGGATACCGCTGTGGCGCAGCTC
>DATGVJ010000531.1:0-4366 GCA_035300505.1 Xanthobacteraceae bacterium | reverse complement strand
TTAAATCTTTCGTTTCTATTTGCATGTTGTTTCTCCTTTTCAACTTTGTGCTGCTCGTTGAGTTGGTGTTGGTCACTCCTCATACGGAGCGACTGACATCAACTGTGATGCTGTTGGGATTGGCCGACCCTGCAATGTGCACCCGGCGGTGCGCGCCACATCGTCGGTCCAGTTTAAGACTTGGGCGGCCGGATTATTCCGGCAGTGCTGGACCAACAGATTTCGGAATTCGGCCTTGAAGTTCATTCGCGGATATTTTTCGAAGACTTCCTCGACCACCTGCGGCGGCATTTTATTAAGGCCCAGGCCAAACAACTCGAGCCCGGCGCCAAGATGAACCAATGCTATCTCGTCTGCCAACCGAGTTGCGATTCCTGGAGAGGTGTGCAACGCGATCGCCTTCCAAACGAGATCGGCGCGCTCGGGCGGGACCTGATGTTTCGAGCAGAACTGGCGGGCAGCATCCGCGCCATCCACCTCAAACCGATTGTCGCGGCGGTAAGGAGGAACCAGCCCGAGGTCGTGCAAAACCGCGCCGCAAAAAGCGGCTTCCTCGTCGACTACCGAACGGCCGAGGCCCCTGACAGCAAGGCTACCGAAAATGTATGTTCGAAGACAATGAGTGCAGAGAAACCCGGGTGAACCGGACTCCAACAGCTCGACAGCGGCATTACACAGCGCCGTATCCGGAATTATAACACCGGCCACCGATTTCAAACGTGCCAAGGCCATAGGTTTAATACTCGAACCATACTTTAAGCTCCGCATTCTTCTCTGGAGTATGCGGCGGGAAAAGGTGTTCGATAGCAACGTCCGGTGGAGAGATGAGCATCGACTTCGCATGCGTCAGCATGTCGAAGCCGTATTTCCCGTAGTAGTGCCCCATACCGGCCGGCCCGACACCACCGAACGGCATTGTCTCGACAAATAAATGGATGTTGACCTGATTTACTGCGCCGCCGCCGAAGGATAGTTCACCAACGAAGCGATCAATCGTGCTTTGACTACGACTGAAGATAAAAGCCGCCAGCGGGAGCGGCGTAGTTGAGATTCTGCGAAACGCTTCGTCGAGCGTGCGGTAAGTCAGGATGGGTAGAATCGGTCCGAAGACCTCATCTTCCATAATTTTGTCGTCCCAACTGATGGGATAGACAATGGTCGGAGCGAGGTAGCGAGCATCGGGATCGGACTCGCCGCCGATGACTACTTTAGCTGGATCAATTAGACTCGCTAGGCGTGAGACTTCGCGTGCGTTAATGATGCGCGAGTAATCCGGATTACTCTCCGGATGCTCACCATAAAGTGCGATCAGCGCCTTCTTCGCCTCGGCTACGAAAGCTTCAGCTACTGACTCGTGCACATAGGCATAACCGGGCGACGTGCACCATTGCCCGCCCCACGCCATCTTGCCCCATACGATCTTCTTCGCGGCGTCTGGGATGTTGGCAGTTTCATCGACCAGCGCGGGGTTCTGACCCCCGAGCTCGAGCAGGACCGGCGTCAGATTCTCAGCGGCCGCTCGTGCGATGACCTTTCCCGTGCTCGTGCTGCCGGTAAAGAAAATGAAGTCGAAGGGAAGCTTGAGAAGTTCTGTGATTTCCTCGCGATGCCCTGTTACTGCGACGACGGCTTCCGGCTTGAAATACTTTGGCACCAGATCGAGCAATAACGCAGACGTTGAATTAAGCTTCTCGCTTAGCTTGAGCACGCAGCAATTGCCGGCCGCGAGCGCCGTAATCGCAGGACGGAGTAGTAATAAGAGCGGACCATTGAAGGGGCCGATGATCAACGCCACGCCATAAGGATCGCGATAGATGACACCGCGATGTCCAGTAGCGGCGAGTGCTTTCGGCACAGGCGCCTCGATTGGGGCCATCCAATCCTTTAACTGGCTTTTCTGGAACTCTACCTCGCCGAGGCAAGCAAGTGTCTCAAAGACCTGCTCCTGACTTGCTGTCTTGAAGTCTTTTGCAATCGCTTGCTGGAGCGCCGTTTCATTTTCTCCGACAAGCCGCGCCATGCGATCGAGTTGCTCGACTCGCCATTGGTAAGTCCTCGTTACTCCGCTGGCAAAGTGCCGCTTCTGCTGCTCGAAAACGGTCTGGAATGTATTCATGATCGCGCCTCAGCTCGCGTGATTCCTTTTGGACTGCTTGACGCACCGGCCGTCATCGTGAGAACCATTCGAAATCGGGCTTTGCCGGCCATCATTTTCGCGTAGGCCTCCGCTGCTCTTTCAAGCGGGACCGTCTCGATCATCGGCCGAACATTTTGCAGGACACTGAAGTCAAGCGTCTCCTGGTTATCGATCGCCTTGCCGGTCAAACTGCCAAGAATCGAGCGCTCACCGAAAACAATTGGGAGAGCATTGATCGGCATCAGGTCGTCAGGCACAGCTACAACGATTAGCTTGCCGCGGACCGCGAGACCTCCCATCAGGGCGGCAATCGCATCGCCCTTCGGTGCAGTGGCAAGGATCGCAGCGGCGCCGCCCATTCGCTGCAAAACCGCTGCGGCGTCATCCGCGCTCGTGTCGATGTAGACATGCGCGCCGAGATCCTTCGCAAGTTTCTCTTTCTCTTTACCACGGTTTAACGCCACCGTTTTGAATCCCATGCGCCGCGCAAACTGGATGCCAAGATGACCAAGACCACCCACGCCTTGAATTGCGACAAGGTCGCCCGCACGCAAGCTGGCATTCCGAAGCGCATTAAACGTCGTTATGCCGGCGCACAAGAGTGGAGCCGCCTCCGCCGATGTAAGTTCATCGGGAATTGAGGCCAGTGCGCGAGCTTCAGCTATCATCACCTCCGCATATCCGCCATCGGCAGTGATGCCGGTAACGACCGGGTGCGCGCAGTTCACAAAATCGCCGCGCTGACAGGGTTGACATTGTCCGTCCTGTCCGCCGAAGAATCCAACTCCGACGCGCTGCCCAATTTTCCAGTTGGAAACGTCAAGGCCAACGGCATCGATGCGGCCGACGACCTCGTGCCCGGGCACGCGTGGAAGAGTTAGACCAGGAAACTGCCCCTCCACCGTTGCGGCGTCGGAATGACATACACCGCATGCTTCGACGCGGAGGCGCACCTGTCCCGGCCCTGGCTCACGAATCGGTAATTCAACGAGGTTCAGCTTTCCTGGCTCCCTCACTTGGGCTGCTTTGTAGGTTCTCATCATTTATCTCTTCTTTACTAGACTGCAGTCCGTCTCCGTCCCATATTCTGCCAATGCATTGTTTGAATATTCGCTATGCGTGACGCGCATTTGAGAAACGTCGACCTGAATCTGTTAAGAACGATCCAGCCGCTGCTGGAAGAGCGGCACATCAGCCGCGCGGCTAAACGTTCCTTCCTGAGCCAACCCGCGATGAGTCGGGCTTTGAACAGACTGCGCGAAACTTTTGCTGATCCGCTACTGGTGCGTTCTAACGGGGCTTACGAACGCACACCCCGAGGCGAACGCGTCCTCCGAGAGATCGAAACGATCATGCGGCGTCTGAACGCCGTCGTGAACGATCAGGAATTTATTCCGGCGCAGAGCCGCGAGCGCTTTCGAGTGGCGATGACCGACCACGGCTCGACGATTCTGCTCCCCAAGCTGCTCGAGCGACTGCGTAAGAACGCGCCTGACTCTGAGTTGGTCGTGAGCGCTGTCGGACCACAGACGTATGATGAGGTTGCGGCAGGTCGGATCGATCTCAACCTTTGCGCAGAAGAGGTTCCGCCTGCGCTGGAAAATGAGGTCATTTTCAAACTCGATTTCGTTTGTCTCGTTGGCGCGCGCCAACGAATCAGGAGCCGCCGACTTACGTTGAAACAATATTTACAATTGCCGCACGCGATGATCCTGACCGGTGACGGCCACCAGGCAATCGTCGACCGGCCGCTCGGAGCTCTTGGCCTAAAGCGCCACGTCGCATTTAAAATTCCTTTTTTCATTCCGGCCGTTCTTGCGATCGCGCGGACCGACTTGGTGCTCACTGTCCCGCGCACCCTGGCGAAAATGACAAAGCGGATAACCAGTTTGCGGATGATCGAACCTCCTCGCGAGCTCAAGCCATTTCCCTACTTCATGAGCTGGCATCCCCGCCTAACGAACGAGCCCGCGCAGGCGTGGTTGCGTGATCAGGTCCGAGCCGCCGCGCGGAGCACTCGCGGCAGGTAAGCGAAAGTCCCTCCTGAAGTCGAACCCTTTGACACTACAGTTCGGGTGTGCGGCGGCCTTCGCCGGACAAGCGCACCAAACTCCCTTAAATTGGAATTTGTTGATTCTTAGAGAGCGGATTTTCGATTCGAGGGTTGAAGCGGGTATGCCAAGTTTGGCCGCGGCGCCTTGCCCACCGGAAACTTTGCCCTTTGTTTGC
>DATGVJ010000530.1:0-5960 GCA_035300505.1 Xanthobacteraceae bacterium | reverse complement strand
ACGCCGGTCGGCAGGTTGATGTAGAATATCCAGCGCCAGGTCAGGTAATCAACAAAGAAGCCGCCGAGCAATGGGCCGATGATTGTCGCCAGTCCAAACACGGCGCCGAACAGGCCCTGGTAGCGGCCGCGCTCGCGCGGCGCAATCAGATCGCCGATCACCGCCATGGTGATGACAATGAGCCCGCCGCCGCCAATGCCCTGCAGAAATCGGAACAGGATGAGCTGCAGCATGTCCTGCGCAAGTCCGCACAGAGCCGAGCCCACGAGGAACACGACGATCGCCCCCTGCAGCACGACCTTGCGGCCGTGGAGATCGCCAAGTTTCCCATAAAGGGGCGTGACCACCGTGCTGGAGAGCAGATAGGCCGTGACCACCCAGGAGAGGTGCGTCAAGCCGCCGAGCTCGCCGACGATCGTCGGCAGCGCGGTCGAAACAATGGTCTGGTCAAGCGCCGCCAGCATCAGCACCAGGAACAGGCTTGCGAAAATCGTCGGGATCGATGGCGTGGGTACGGCTTGAAACATCGTGACTCCGAACTTCCCCCGTCCGTCAATGCGGCTGCGCACGGCCGGTTCGAATCCCCGATGAACCTTTTGCCTGGTCGCGGCGACTAATGGTTAACATTGGGGGATCGTCATGGGCACCATTTCAGCATTTCTCGCCACCCGCACCCGTCCACTGACCATCAAGTCATTGGGCGGCAACGCAATTTTCTGCCGCTCCGGCGCCCTTTTGGGCCTTGCCACCGCTCTCATGATCGCCGCCCCCGCCAATACGGCCTCGGCGCAAGGCTTTTTCGACTTGTTCGGCCCGCGGCAGGCCCCGCCCTCCCAGGCGCTCGGCTATGCAAGCGCCCCGCAAACATCGCAGACTGCATCACAGCCAGCATCGCAGACCCCTCGGGTTTCGACCCCACAGCGGTCGGTCTCGGGTGGGCAAAGCTACTGCGTGCGGCTGTGCGACGGTCGCCACTTCCCGATCCAGCATAGTGCCAATGCCAGCCCGGCCCAGCTCTGCAACTCGCTCTGCCCGTCGGCCGAGACCAAGGTGTTCAGCGGCGGCGAGATCGGCCGCTCCACCGCCCGGGACGGGACCCGTTACTCGTCGCTCCAAAACGCTTTTGCGTACCGCACGCGGATCGTCGAGGCCTGCACGTGCAACGGCAAGGACAGTTTCGGTACGGCTTCAATCGACGCCAGCGCCGATCCCACCCTGCGCAAGGGCGACATCGTCGCCACCGCCGACACTCAGGTCACGCCAGCGGCTTCCATGACCAAGCGATAGCCGACGCGACTGCCGATTTCTCCAAGCGCTCGAATTGCTCTAATATCGTCTCGACAGGCCGCATTCGCGGGTGGAGACGATCATGCGAAACCTCAATCCGAAAAACTGTTGCGCCACGCTACTGCCGGGGCTCGTCTCGACGCTCCTCTTGGCGCTCGCAGGCCCTTCTGCGCAAGCGCAGGATTATCCGACCAAACCGGTTACGTTCATCACGCCGGCCGCGGCCGGCAACAGCCCTGATGTCGCAACGCGCATCGTGGCCGACCGCCTGTCGCAAATCTGGAAGCACCAGATCGTCGTGCTCAACCGTCCGGGCGCCGGCGGGCTCATTGCGGCGCAGGCCGCGGCCGGCGCCGAGAAGGACGGCTACACGCTCTATATGACTCAAGCCTCCACCTATACGGTCTTGCCGATTGATCAGGAAGGCAAGATGACGGTCAACCTGCAGACCGCGTTCACGCCCATCGCCATGGTGGGCGAGCAACCGATCGGGTTCGCGGTCAACAAGGACATCCCGGTTTCCAACACTGCCGAGCTCATTGCGCTCGCCAACAAGACGCCGGGCGGTATGCTGTTTGGCGCGACCAATCGCGGCGGCCAGGCTCACCTGACCGGCGAATTGTTTCGCGATCGCTCCAAGGCCAACATCTCCTTCGTACATGCGGCGGGTGCCTCCGTTTCGCTCAACGACGTCATCGCCGGGCGCATTCCGATCATGTTCGAGGGCCTTGCCGGGCTTGCACCAGGCACGCAGGGCGGCGGCATAAAACTGCTTGGCGTCGCGGCGCAACGACGCCTGCCCAATTTGCCGAACTTGCCGGCCATCAACGAGACGGTGCCGGGCGTCGTCTCAAGCGGATGGCTCGTCCTGATGGCGCCCGCCGGCACGCCAGATGCGATCATCCAGAAGGTGAACGCCGATATGCGCAAAGTCGTCGTCATGCCGGATGTGGTGGAGCGCTTCCAAACGCTCGGCACCTATTCGCGCGATCTCACGCCAGCGCAAACTGCAGAATTCATGCGCAGCGAAGAGCGCCTGTGGTGGCCTATCGTGCGGCAGGTCAATGCGCAGGCGCGTTGATCTGCTACGGTTCTACTTGGTTAGCGTTGCCCCGACGGCATTGCTAAAATACGAGACGTTAGGCAACGCACGACAATTGCATTGCAATTGAGCGAACGTTCTTACGCGACTTTAGAGGTGCAGGGATACACATGCGTTCTGTCGGCGAGTACCAACGCTCGCCAGAAGAAACTCGCCAGAAGAAAAGTGTGTGTCCTGTGCCGTCCTTGATGCGTTCGCTCGGTTTGGTGTTTGGTGTTGGGATGTTAGTCGGCATCGGCGGCCTGTTGGCCATGCCGGCAAAAATGCAGGAGCCGCGCCCGCTCTTTGCCCGCTGGCGCGAAGAAGCACCACCGCCTTGTGCGCAGCAAGTATCGTCGAAGACCGGGTCGAAAACTTCGCCCATAACTTGGCCCAAATTTTGGTCCGAGACAGAGCCGCGCTGCCAAGTCGGCACCCAAGTCGAGACCACCGCACGACGAGGTCTCATCGAAGCGGCAAAAGCCAAAGCCACTCCCGCAACCGCACCGGTGGCCAAGCCGCCATCGCCGCCCGAGTCGCCCGCCAGCCGCGATGTGGCTTCCGCTGTCGCGACACCCCCCGATCAAGCCGCACCGGCGCAGACGAAACCAACGGTCGATCGAGCACCGAAATCCCGCAAGGCCGCACTCAGCCGAATTCCAGTGACGGTCCACGCGTCGGACAACAGCCAGCGCACCATCATGATCAACCCGACGTCGCGCCAGGACGCCTATTACTATACGGCCCGCCGAAACGTCGGCGTTGGCGCCACGGTCTGGTAACGTCGTTTGACCCCGGCCTGCCGCCCATTCGGTCCATCCCTGCATATCGGCGACAACGGCGCCAAATCACGCGTTGCACCCAATTGTCCGAAGCCTCTTGCAAAAAGCCGCTATAATGGGAAACCAACACACTATGGCACGCAAGAGGACGACGAATGCCGCAAGCAGCCGAGATCATCCAGAAGCCCGCAGCAGCGCGCCTGGACGCGTTCGATTGGCAGGACCCGCTCGACCTTGAAGGCGAGCTCACGCAAGACGAAAAAATGGTGCGCGACACGGCGCGCAGCTACGCACAGGACAAGCTGTTTCCGCGCGTGCTCAAGGCTTTCCGCGAGGAGAGCTTCGACCGGGCAATCGCCCACGAGATGGGCGCGCTCGGCCTGCTCGCCGCGACGTTGCCGGAGGAATACGGCGGCTCAGGATTCGGTTCCGTCGCCTATGGTCTGATTGCGCGCGAGATCGAGCGGGCTGATTCGGGCTATCGCTCGTTCATGTCGGTGCAATCGTCGCTGGTCATCTACCCGATCTTCCGTTTCGGCAGCGAGGCGCAAAAACAGAAATATCTCCCCAAGCTTGCCAGCGGCGCGATCATCGGCTGTTTCGGCCTCACCGAACCCGACCATGGCTCCGACCCTGCCTCGATGGTGACGCGCGCCGAAAAAGTCCCCAATGGCTATCGGCTCACCGGCGCCAAGATGTGGATATCGAACGCGCCGTTTGCGGATCTCGCGCTGATCTGGGCCAAGCTCGACGGTAAAATCCGCGGCTTCCTGGTGGAGCGCGGCACCAAAGGATTCACCACCAACACAGTCGAAGGCAAGCTTTCGCTGCGCGCTTCCGTCACCGGCGAAGTCGTGCTCGACGATGCCTTCGTGCCGGAAGAAAATCTGTTGCCGAAGGCGGAGGGCCTTGGCGGCCCCTTCGCATGTCTCAACAGTGCGCGCTTCGGCATCGTCTGGGGCGTCATGGGGGCTGCCGAATTCTGCTGGCATCGGGCGCGGCAATATGTGCTCGACCGCAGGCAATTCGGCCGCCCGCTCGCCGCAAATCAGCTCATCCAGAAGAAACTCGCCGATATGCAGACCGAAATCACGCTCGGCCTGCATGGCGCGTTGCGGCTCGGACGGCTGTTCGAACAAGGCCGCGCGGCACCGCCTGCGGTGTCGCTCATGAAGCGCAACAACTGCGGCAAGGCGCTCGAAATCGCCCGCATGGCGCGCGACATGCACGGCGGCAACGGCATATCGGACGAGTTTCATGTCATGCGGGTGATGTGCAATTTAGAGACCGCCAACACCTATGAAGGCACGCACGACATCCACGCACTGATCCTCGGGCGCGCGCAGACCGGTATCCAGGCGTTTTTCTAGACTACGGCGTTTGTTATTGCGCCCTCTCCCCTTGAGTTCTCGGGTACGTTTTTCCCCGAGATGGAAGTTGATGGCTGGCGGTTCATAACGCGTTGATTTCCCTTGCGTCAATGCAGACGGCGTATCACGGTCGATCCTGTAGTTTCATTCGCGGTGCTACCTATGTGACCACAAGGTAGCACCGTTCGACAGGATTTTGATTACCATGCCCCGTGTCAAACTGACGAAGAGTGCGATCGACGCGCTGCCGATACCCGCATCAGATGTCGTTTACTGGGACGTCGGCTGTCCCGGCTTCGGCGTGAAGGTCACGCCCAGGGGCCGCAAGGTGTTCGTCGTGCTTTACCGCACAGGCGGTGCCGGCTCGCGATTGCGCAAGTTCACGATTGGCCCGTATGGGCGCGTTACCCTTCATCAGGCGCGGGTGGCGGCACAAAAGGTCTTCACAGCCAAACTTGAAGGGCGGGACCCTGCAGGTGAGAAACGCGAAACGAAGCGCCGATTCGTGACCGATCAGGTCGCCGATCTGTTGGAGACCTACATTTCCCAACATGTATCGCAGAATCGTTCCGCCGGTGAGATATCTCGTCTTCTCCGTCGCGAAGTCGGCACGCCTTGGGGTACCAAGAGTATCCACGAAATCAGCAAGCGCGACGTTGTTGAGGTGGTCTCCGCAATCGAGCAGCGGGGCGCTCCGGTTGCGGCCAACAAAGCTTTGAAATCGATCAAGACCTTTTTGCGCTGGTGCGTCGGTAGGGCCGTGCTTGATAGGTCTCCAGCGGAAGGTGTCCCCCTGCCGGCAAAGGAGGTCTCGCGCGACCGTGCTCTGACCGATGACGAACTCGCTCGAGTGATCATGGCGGCTAGGGAGATTGGCGGCCCCTATGGCGGAATCGTTGAGTTGCTGGCTTTGACTGGGCAGAGGCGAGAGGAGGCAGCCGGCGCAATATCAGGAGAATTGAACATCTTGCAGCGGGTTTGGACGCTTCCGAAAGCTCGTACCAAGAATGCCACAGAACATGTCGTGCATTTGTCCAAACAGTCGATGGTGGTTCTCAATAAAGCAAATATCGCAGGATCGTTTGTATTCTCACGCGATGGATCGACGCCCTTTCAAGAATTCAGCCGGGCAAAGCGCGAACTTGATGCGCTGTCAGGCGTACGGGACTGGCGATTGCACGACCTGCGACGGACCTGTGTCTCGGGGATGGCCCGTCTCGGTACCCCGCCTCACGTCGCAGATAAGATTCTCAACCACCAATCTGGGACAATCTCTGGCGTCGCGGCCGTATATCAGCGTCACGACTTTCTCGCAGAGCGTAAGGCCGCACTTGAACAATGGGGCGCGCATGTGGCTCGGATCGCTGCCGCCGCCTCAAGCCGGCGCCAAGGCAATCTCCGTAAAGTCGCCTAGCGCCTCGACAACGTTGGAGTCGCGAG
>DATGVJ010000529.1:0-8508 GCA_035300505.1 Xanthobacteraceae bacterium | reverse complement strand
CCCAACCTTGTATATGTTGGGATTGTCCGCATTTGCGAACATTCGCCACTGAATGACGAATCGTCGTTCCTGCGGGGTTTTGGCGTTGGGGTCCTTAATTCTGCGGAAGGCTTCTGCGATTTCTTTTGTCAACTGGCGGTTCTCGGCCAGTGCCTTCGCGTCCGCATTCTCCTTTGTCAGGCCCGGGACTTTATCGTGATTTCCAGGTTCCATCGTGCCGCGCGGCTTTGGGCACCAATCCGTGACTTGTTTTTTCGTCAGCTTCGGTTCTACTTGCATCAGACTTCTCCTTGTTTGATTGGTTACCTATCACTGCTCTCTGCGCCAGCCGAAGGCGGAAGCCTTCGTCGGTGGAATTCAGCCTTGTCAGGATATTTTGGCGACCTTGGCTTGTGAGGCCATTGGCCAATTCTTGCAGGCACTTGTCGATCACGATACTCCTTCAATTTCGCCACGGAAGTCGTTCCGCTTCGCGGCGACGCTGCTGTGGCGGGGCCAACAGCAATCCCGTCAAGGGAGTGGCAGCACCGGCAACCACATATGACTGAGCATCCCGGTCGTGAGCCTTCCATTGTGGCAGCTGAAGCAATTGGTTCCTTGGACGTAGGTCTCCAGTGTCGTATTGGCGAGATGATTGGTACCGAGGCCGGCGTTCCAGGTTGCTCCGATCAGCATGTAGTTCTTGCGCAGATCGCCGTTGCGCAGTTTTCCGAAAGCGCCGTTGTTCACCGCAATGATGCGCGTGTTGTCTTCGCGATATGACGAAGTACTACCGGCCAACGATCCCCAGGCGTTTATACGGCAGGTGTCGCTCGGTCCCATACCGCTGGTTTGGTCCACGGCTTCGATATGAGGTCGATTTCGTGCATGCATGCGTTCTTGATTGAATGTGCCCGCGCAGTTGCTCCCGGAAAACTGCCAGGTCCCAGGCTGTGGATTTACGTTCACAAAGTTATCGCCGACATCGATATAGGAATATGTAGCCATGGGCACGTTATCGACATGCTCGAAAGTGGCCCAGACCATATCGGGGCGCCCTTTAACGGTGCCCACGACATGCATGCCCACGAGAGCTAATTCAGTATCCGGCTGATTTCCGTCCGGCGTCCACCGCCAACCAAGGGATTTGTCGAAACTCGGCACTTTGGCCATGGTCGTGATGTACTTGCTCCTGTCGAGTCCCGTCGTCTCGATCCATGCGGATTTCGTTTGGAGGACCAGCATGTTTGGCTGGAAGTTCACCCCGGCGGCGCTGGCTACGGCATCCAATTCCGCTTGCTCGGTCGGCAGTTGGAGGTCGGGCCCGCTTGGCAGAAGGCCTTTCTTTATTGTCGTCAGAAAGTGCGCAAAGATGTCATTCATCTGGCTTGAATAGTAAACCAGCGAACCATTGCGTGCCATGAGGACGCTGCGAGGCCCCGGTTGACCGTCCTCTTCGACCGCCTTGCCTGCGCGCAAAGAAAGTAAACTATTCCCGCCGCCGTTTTGAGCGAGAGTGCGCTTGCCATCCACCAAAGCCGAAATACTGTAGAATTCCGACGTGTCCGTCGTCGTTCCCCCGCCCGGAGCTGGCGAGGTCAACCAGAGAAACATTCGGGTTGCCCATTTGTAGTAGGCGCAATCGCCCTCAGTGCCTTCGGTAAAGCGCAAACTGTCCGCGCGCTTGACCACACCGTTGGCCGTGACGGATCCGGTTGCGAACCAATCCCGCAATTCGGTCGCCCCGAAAACGCACAGCGGTTTGGCGTCACCTGGCACGACTTGTGCCTGGGTAAACTCGGCCGTCGACATGAGTGCCAAGGCGAACAGCGCCTGTCGCGATATGGTTCTGAATATTGCCACGCTCTCGAAGGACTCCCATATTCCATCAACAATTGAGCAACTTATGTGAAAAATTAGTTGCCCCCAACACATACTTACGTCTTGGTGCTAAAGTACCGGTGCTGGCGACGCTGCATTCGGTTGTGCCAGCTCAGGTCCCTTCCCAAGTCTTGCTCGGTACGAACCAGGCCTGGAATTGCTGCAATTGCTCGCGATCGAAAATTCACTGCCGCGCCTGTGTTCTTGCGCTATTAGTCTCCCGAATGCCGCTTCTTGTGGCATAAATTGATCGCTGATCGCTTATTGGAGGAAGCATGCCCGAATGTTTTGTCGCCAAGGCCGTTGATCTCAAGGACGGTGACCGCCGGATCGTGCTGTCCGGCAAGCACGAGGTCGGCGTGTTCTTCAAGGATGGGGCATACTATGCTTATAGCAACTATTGCGCGCATGCCGGTGGCCCCGCCTGCGAGGGTATCCTGGTCAACAAGGTGGTGGATATCATCGCGGCCGACCGGACATACGAGGGGCAGACCTTTTCCGACGAACTGCACTTCGTGTGTCCCTGGCATGGCTACGAATACGACATCAAGACCGGCGAATGCGCCGGCGACCGCCGCTTGAAACTTCGTAAATACGAAGTGATTCGGCGCGGCGAAGAAATTTTCGTGGTAATTTGACGATCGCAAAGGCTGAGGAAACCGTCATGGACATGGTCCGCAACGAAGTTCGCAATTTGAACCACAACGAGTTTTCGGAGACCAAGTCGCTTCAACACGCGACCGAGCAGGCGCGAGCGCGCAACTATCAGGACTTCCTGATCGTCGACGTGGATTCCCACCATTACGAGAATGAGCATTACCGGGAAGTCTATTCCTACATCGAAAGTCCGGTGATGAAGATGGAAGCGATGGAATCCATCAACCGGGGCGGCCGCTCAGCCTTCCTCAACAGCCAGGTCGGCTACCAGGGGCTTTCCGGCCGCATCACCCGGCACAACCAGCGCAAGCACTACAAGACATCCGGAAAGGACAAGCATCGCGACATCGAAATTACCAAGGAGTGGATGGACGCGATGGGGGTGGACTATTCGTGCCTGTTCCCGACCCCGATGCTGTTTCTGGGGCTCCATCCGCAGGTGGACGTCGAGATCTCCCTTTGCCGCGCCTACAATCATTGGCTCTGCGAACGTATCCTGGCGCACGAACCGCGCATCGTTTCGATGCTCTATCTGCCGTTCAACGATCCCGATGCGGCTTACCGGACGGTGAAGGATTTCGGCGACAAGAAGGGCGTGGTCGGCTTCATGGTGACGTCGCCGCGCTACAAGCCGGTGCACGACAATGCCTATATGAAGACCTATGCGCTGCTCGAAGAGATCGGCAAGCCGATCTCGTTTCATGCGGCTTACAGCTGGGACGACCGCGCGCTGCAGATGGCCAACCGGTTCATCTCCGTGCACTCGCTCGGCTTCATGTGGTTCAACATGATCCACATGACCAATTGGGTCGTCAACGGCCTGCCTGAGCGCTTCCCGAAGCTGCCGGTGTTGTGGATCGAAAGCGGGCTCACCTGGGCCTATTGCCTGATGCAGAGGCTCGACCACAGCTACATGATGCGCACCTCGGACTGTCCCTCGCTCAAGCGCAAACCGAGCGAATACATGCGCGAGATGTATTATTCCTCGCAGCCCATGGAAATTCCCGACGATCTGTCGATTCTGGAGGCGACCTTCAAGATGATCAATGCGGAGAACCGCCTGGTCTGGTCGTCGGACTATCCGCACTGGGATTTCGACCTGCCATCGAGCGTCTACGACCTGCCGTTCTTGAAGGAACAATCCAAGCGCAACATTCTGGGCGGCAATGCGGCGCGGTTGTTCAAGCTCGACAGCAAGGTGGTGAAGAAGATTCCGTGAGAGAATCGTAGGGCGGAACACAGTAAGATTAGCGCGGTGACGGACACTGCGATTGGAATTAGGTGGTTGGTCCGCGCGTAATCCGCCGACCAGTCCAGCCGGGAGCGGCGGAATACGCCAAAGCGCATCCGCATCCGGTAATCGAATGGAGCGTTTGCCTTGCGCTTTGGCTATTCCGCCCTACGGGGCCCATCCAATTCGACTAACGGGAGGAAGCCAATGCTGAAATGTAAACGTGATCGCCTGCTGGCCATCGCAGCCGTATCGGTCGGTGTCGTCGTGATGAGCGCACCCGCTCGCGCCCAGGGGCCGTTGGTGCTCGCCAAATCGAGCTATTTCTTCGTCGGAGGCAAACTCGATCCGGCAGTGGAGGGCACCGCGCCGGTCGGCCAGATCTATGTCGAATACATGATCCCGCAGCGGCTGCGCCATCGCACCCCCGTCGTGATGGTACATGGCGGCAGCCAGACCGGGACGAACTTCACCGGCACACCCGATGGGCGCGAAAGCTGGGCGCAGTTTTTCGTGCGCCGCGGCTACGCGGTCTATGTGGTCGATGGCGTCGCGCGCGGGCGCGCCGCACATTGGTCGCAGCTGCAAGGCCCTGTCTCCAACCCCAATATGGAACGGCTGACGCAGCGGTTTGTCGCGCCGGAACGCTACAAACTGTGGCCGCAGGCTCACCTCCATACGCAATGGCCGGGCGAGGGCAAACCGGGCGACGATGCCTTCGATCAGTTCTATTATTCGCAGTTTCCCTCGATCGTGAATTTCACCAAGCAGCAGGAGATCAATCCGCCGGCGATCATCGCGCTCCTGGAAAAAATCGGTCCATCGATCCTGGTGACGCATTCGCAATCCGGCGCCTTTGCGTGGCCGGTCGTGGACAAGCGGCCCGATCTCGTGCGGGCCAATGTGGCGGTCGAGCCGAATGGTCCGCCGGTACGCGAATTGGAGTTCAAGGGCGCGCCGGACTGGTTCAGCGAGAGCACGCGCGACAAGGCCTTCGGGCTTGGCGAAGTGCCGATCACTTACGATCCGCCCGTTACCGCGACGTCGAAGCTCGAATTCATCCGGAAGGAACAAGCCGACAAGCCTGACCTCGCGCACTGCTGGTTGCAGAAGGAGCCGGCACGCAAACTTCCTAATGTCGCCAAGGTGCCGACGCTTATCGTGATGAGCGAGGCGTCCTATCACGCCGCTTACGATCACTGCACGGCGGCCTACCTGACGCAGGCGGGCGTGAAGAATACATTCGTCCGGCTTGTCGATCGCGGCATCAAGGGCAATGGCCATATGATGATGCTCGAGAAGAACAACATGGCGATCGCCGGCGTGATGGCGGAATGGCTCGACAGCGTGCGCGATGGCGTGCGGCCCGTGCGCTCAGCGCAGCGGTAGGGCCGCGATTCGTAGGATGGGTAGAGGAAAAACGCGTTCTCTCTTACGCGTTTTTCCGAAACCCATCATTCGGCGGCGCAGGTCGATGATGGGTTTCGCCATAAAAACGCGTCGAAAACGCGTTTTTATCGGCTCTACCCATCCTACGAAGTCCGCGTTATCGTGGTCCTTGCATTTTTTCGATGAATGGAGAGCAATGATGCTCGGAGCGAGCGATATCGGCGGCATGATGGCCATGATGCCGGCCTTCGCGACCGACCAGGCTGCGGACCTGCGCGCAACCGACACGGTGAGCGTTGAGCGCCTGCGGGCGGGCGCGGACCGCATGGTCCGCGACGGCGCCAATATGATCGCCACAACGGGCAGCTTTGGCGAATGTCATGCGCTTTTACCGAAGGAGTTCGAGACGCTCGCCCGCGAGACCGTCGAGGTCGTGCGCCGACGGGTTCCGCTGTTCATCGGCGTCACGTCGGTGAACGCGCGTGAGACTCTGGAAAAAATGAAATTGGTCGCCGACACGGCCGCCGATGGCGTGCTGCTTGGCGTGCCCTATTATTTCCCATCGACGGTCGACAATGCGCTGCGGTTTTTCTGCGAGCTCGCGGAAATGTTCCCGACGCTCAACATAATCATCTATCACAATCCGGCTTTGCATCACGTGACCTTGCCGGTGGAAAGTTTTGAGCGCTTCATCAAGATTCCGCAGGTGGTCGGCATGAAGGACAGCCATCGCGACACGCTGGAATTCATGAAGCTGATGACGATCATCCGAGGCAAGATCAGCGTGCTGTGCAACGCGATCCAATATGTGCCCTATGCGCAATTGGGTGCGTCGGGATTCTGGTCGATCGATTCCTGGATGGGGCCGTGGCCGCTCTTCGCGTTGCGCGATGCGGTTTCGCGTGGCGACATCGGGGCTGCCAAAGCGGTCATTCTCGATATTGCGCCACCGAACGGCGCGCCCAAGCCAAGCCTGTCCTGGCGCGAGACAGGCTCGAAGATCGCAATTGCCATGGCGGGCTATGTCGAGCCCGGGCCGCTGCGTCCACCGTTCCTCGACATTCAGCCGGAAGTCGTAGCCGCGCAGAAGAAGAAGGTCGAACGCTGGCAGGGCCTGTGCGCCAAATATGCGCCCGCGTACCAGGCGGCGCCCCGGAAGGTAGCGAACGCTTGATCCATGGCCGCGACAGGTTACGACTACATCATCGTGGGTGCGGGCTCGGCCGGTTGCGTGCTGGCCAATCGGCTGACGGAGGATGGCGGTGCGCGTGTCTTGCTGCTCGAAGCAGGTCCGCGCGACATTCATCCCTACATCAGCATCCCGCTCGGCATGGGTCGCATGCACGAATCCCGTATGTTCGATTGGGGTTTTGAAACCGAGGCCGAGCCCAGTCTCAACGGCCGCCGCATCGAGGCGATGCGCGGCAAGGTGCTGGGCGGTTCGTCCTCGATCAACGTCATGGCCTATACGCGCGGCAATCGCCGCGATTACGATCGCTGGGCGCAAAAGGGCGCGCGTGGCTGGTCCTATGCGGATGTGCTGCCCTACTTCCGGCGCGCCGAGACCTGGGAAGGCGGCGAAAATCCCTGGCGCGGCGGCTCCGGACCGCTCGGCACCGAATATGCCAAGACGCCGGATAAGATATTCGATGCCTGGGTAGAAGCAGGCAAGGCGGTCGGAATCCCACCGAACGCCGACTACAATGGCCAAACCCAAGAAGGATTCGGGCGCGGCCAATACACCATCCGCGATGGCCGGCGCTCCTCATCCGCGCGGGCCTATCTTCGGCCCGCCAGGAGACGCGTCAATCTCGATGTTGAAACAGGCGCCCATGCGACGCGCATTGTGCTCAAGGGCACGCGGGCAACCGGCGTAGAATATGTAACCAATGCCGGCGACACCAAACGCGTCGAAGCCGCGCGCGAGGTGATCGTCTCGACCGGCGCTTTCAATGCGCCGCAGCTTCTGATGCTTTCGGGTATCGGCCCGGCGGCGCATTTGCACGAAATGGGCATTGCCTGCATTGCAGACCTTCCGGTGGGCCGCAACCTGCAGGACCATCTCGGCGCCTATATGACCTATGAACGCCCCGATCCCGGGGTGTTTCATGGAGAGATGCGGTTCGACCGCATGGCCGTAAGCATGCTCCGCGCCTACTTCTTCGGCAGCGGTCCCGCAACCGTTGTCCCGGGCGGGCTCCATGCCTTCGTCAAGTCACGGCCCGAGCTTGCTGTGCCGGATATCGAATTCATGTTCCGCGGCACGTCGCATCATCCGCATCTGTGGTTCCCGCTCGTCTATCCGGCGTTCCGCGATGGCTTCGGTATTCGGCCCACGCTGCTGCATCCTGATAGCCGCGGCGAAGTAACTCTGCGTTCGCGTGATCCGCACGATCCGCCGCGTATCCGCTACAACTTCTTTTCCGCGCCGAACGATCTGCCGACGCTGGTGCACGGGTTCAAGATGGCGCGCCAGATGGTGCATCATAAGGCGCTCGATCTCTACCGCGGGCGCGAAATCGGCCCCGGCGACAAGGTCCAAAGCGATACCGAAATCGAAGCCTGGTTGCGCAACACCGTGATCACGGCGCATCATCCGTGCGGCACCTGCCCGATGGGTTCGACGCCCGACACCGTGCTTGATCCCGAAATGCGCGTGCGCGGGATCGAGCGTCTGCGCGTGGTGGATGCCTCGGCAATGCCGGACCTCGTCTCCGCGCACATCAATGCTTGCGTGCTGATGATGGCGGAGAGAGCGTCCGATATCATCCGCGGCAGGCGACCGCTGGAACCGGCGCTTGAAGCGTGATGGTGCTGAGGCTCGCAAAAGAACTCGCAAGGGTCTGCTGCGATCGATTGGAGCGAGGCGACAGCCAGCCTCGGACCCCTGCCGCTATCACTGCCTCGGTGCGATTGCTGACATTCAGGGCTTTGAGAATGGCCGTGACGTGATTCTTGACCGTTGGTACGGCAAGTTGCAAATCACGGCATATCGCTTTGTTGCACTTGCCTTGCATCATGAGCACCAAAACGTCGAGTTGGCGGTCCGTCAGGTTGACATTCGCGGGTTTCGATTCCGGTTCTTCGCGAATCAGAATTTCGCGCGGTATGTATATGCTGCCGGCAAACACGAGTTGCAGAGCGTGTTTCAGAATTTGACGTTTTTCGGACTTTGAGATGACGCCGCGAGCCCCAAGATTTAGCGCTTTAACGACAGTGGCCCGATCCGGCTGATCCAAAAGAACCACCACGGATGCCATCGGAAGGTGGGCGCGAATTCGGCTCAAAACGGTAAAATCGTCGCGATCCGGTACGTTCATACCGAGGAGAACGAGCCCAATATTGTCTTGTTCTGCGGCCAGCTGCACGGC
>DATGVJ010000528.1:0-37791 GCA_035300505.1 Xanthobacteraceae bacterium | reverse complement strand
GGGGCGTAAGAGCGTCGAGCCGATGGCAAAGAACGAAACAGCAAGTAGACCCGGCAAATGCGGCAAAATTGGATCGCCCGCCTGAGTTCCAATGGCGGGAAGCCTAGTACAGTCAAGTTGTGAGAAAATCGAAAGGGGCCTCATTCGTAATGGCAAGGGGCGCCCCTAAATGCGGGGTGCCCTATTTACAACTGCCAATAGGCTATCCGGTCGCCAGCAAACGGTAACGAATGGAGGATTGCCGGGGTTGGTCAAAGTGTCGGGATTGGCCAAAACGGGCCCCCGCTACCAAAGTAGTCACTTCACTTCCAGCCCTGGTGCCATTCGGGTTCCCCGCTGAAGCGTGCGGCCAGGAAATCCACGAACATGCGCACCTTCGACGCCAGATGTCGTGCATGCGGATAAACCGCGTAGACAGCCACGGGTTCAGGCTCATATTCCTGCAGTAGCGTGATGACGCGCCCATTGCGCAGATCCTCTGCCGCAGTGAAAGCCGGAACGCCGGCGATGCCGAATCCGGCTCGCACCGCGGCAACACACATGTATGGATTGGCAAAGCGCAGCCGTCCGGTCGCTCTCACATCTACGCGTTTTGCGTCCCTGCCGTATGACCATACTTGCGGATCGGTACGATTTAGATCCAGGATCAATTCATGCTTCTGCAATTCGCCTGGCTCGCGCGGCACGCCCCGCGCCGCCAGATAGTCAGGTGACGCAATCGTGACGGCGCGAACGGTCGCGAGCTTGCGCGCGACCAGCGATGAATCCGCGAGCCTGCTGATGCGCACCGCAGCGTCGAATCCTTCGTCGACCAGGTTCACCCTGCGGTCGGTGAATGAAACTTCAAGGCCGACATCCGGATAGGCAGTGGCGAAATCGAGCAGTACCGTTCCGAGCTGCATGCCGAAGGAATTCGGTGCGCTGACTTTGAGTACGCCGCGCGGCATTGCGTTTTCTTGCGCCGATCTCTCCAGTTGATCAAATTCCTCGACGAGAACGCGCGCGCGTGCGTGAAGGCCGCGGCCGGTATCGGTGAGTGAGACGTCTCTCGTTGTCCGGTTCAGCAGGCGGCTGTTGAGGCGATCCTCAAGCCGAGCAATCAGTTTTGTCGCCTGGGCCGGGGAAATTCCAAGCCGCCGCGCCGCCTGCGCGAAGCCGCGTACCTCGCCCACCGCGACGAAGACGCGCAATTCCTCGATCCTGTCCATGAATGCCTGGCCCATTATTTCCAAAACAGAAATAGACTATCGATATTTCTGTTGATTATCAACAAATTGGAAGAGTGCCATTGTCTGGGCGTCGGCGGCGATGGGCGTCGCCAAACGCTTCAGAGGAGAAATTTCATGTCGATCTCCAACATCAGCCAAGCCAGCTTCGCACCACTTACGCTTGCAGCACTGCGCATCACTTCGGGGACGTTGTTTCTCGCACACGGCCTCGTCAAAACGATCGGCTTCCCGGTTGGCGCCCAACCGGGTGCCCAGCCGCTGCTCAGCCTCATGGGTATCGGAGGAGTCATCGAAGTCGCGACCGGCGCGCTCTTGATCGCTGGCTTGTTCACGCGGTCCGCGGCTTTTGTCGCTTCCGGCCAGATGGCAATCGCCTATTGGCTGTTCCATGCGCCCGCGAGCTTCCACCCTTCAGTGAACGGCGGCGACGCGGCCATCCTCTTCAGCTTCGTGTTTCTCCACATCGCAGTGGCCGGCGCGGGTGCGTTTAGCCTCGATGCCCTGCTGAACCGCAAGCTTCACGTGGCGGGCGGCAACCTCGCCATGCCGTCCCCATCGAAGTCGCGATGAACCGATCTGCTGAATTGTCCTCAGGCACAAACTACGACGACCACCAAATTCTCACCCCCAAATTCAGGAGTACCAGCCATGTCTACAGTTCTCGTCATCACCAGCAGCGCACTCGGCGCCTCATCGGTTTCCAATCAACTTGTGCAGGACGCGGTCGCAGGCCTGGGCTCGCAGGACACCAACGTCATTACGCGCGATCTCGGGAACTCTCCAATCCCGCATCTCAACTCCGACTCGGCGGCCGCCCTGCGCGGCGCTGCACCAGCGAATGATGCCCAGGCCACGGCTCAGGCACTGTCCAACGAACTCATCGCGGAACTCAAGGCAGCGGATACTGTGATCATCGGTTCTCCCATGTACAATTTCGGAATCCCATCGACCCTCAAGGCGTGGTTCGACCATGTGCTGCGCGCCGGGATCACCTTCCGTTACACTGAGACCGGCCCGGTCGGTCTTCTCCAAGGAAAACGCGCCATCGTCATCGAGAGTCGGGGTGGCTTTTTCAGCGACGGCGCAGCAAAGGCGATGGATTCCCAGGAGCCTCACCTGCGGACTTTGCTGGGGTTCATTGGAATTTCGGATGTCACGTTCATCCGGGCGGAAAAGCTTGCCTTTGGGGCGGACGCGCGCGCGCAGTCGATCGACGCAGCACGGGCACAGTTGGGGAAGGTGATTGTCGAACGCGAATACCTGCGTGCCGCGTAGCGGTGCCGCATAGCGGTGCCGAAGTGATGTCGCTCGCGGCACGTCGGACAAAAGCCGATTATCAATTCTGAATATCCTGCAGCAGCCATTCGGTGGGTATTTCGCGTCCGAGCCCCTGTGCCTTGGCAAGTTCGTAAACCCGCCCTGCCACGGCATGGAACTGGTTGCCCTGGAGGTTGCCACGTTCAGAATAGGAGATCTGGTCGCGCGAAGCGCGACCCGGCTTGGTCCGGTTCAACAGATCGGCAAACCACACCACCCGGTCCGGCATGGCAACGCCATGTGCGCGATGCCCATGCGGCTTCTTCTTGAGACGGAAATCGATGTCCGGGCGGGCCGTGTACGTGATCCATTCGTCGTCGAGCTTCATTTGCGGCAGGCCTTCCGGCGCCGGCGCACTGCCGAAACGGAAATAGACGTCGATGCGATCCTGCACATCCTTGTTCGGCATGCCGGTGCCGCCCCCGACGTTGAGAACATGCTGGCCGGGTTCGAGCCATTCTCCCTTGAGGACGGGAACTGAGGCATTGGTGCATCCGGCGACGATGTCGGCGCCGCGATAGGCATCACGCGGGTTGTCGCAGACCACCACCTCGATCTTGTGCTTTTGCCGCATTTCTTGCGCGTAGGCTTCGCGGTGGGCCGGTGTCGGGCTGAACACCTGGAGCCGCTTGATCTTGCGGACCAGCATGAATGCATCCATGAAGGTGCGCGCCATCCCGCCGGAGCCGAGCATGCCGACCACTTCGCAGTCCTCCCGGCTCATGTATCGCACGCCGATGCCCGCGTCGGCGCCGACGCGCATGTGCTGGAGGTTTCCGTCGTTGATGAGTGCGAGCGGCTCGCCGTTCTTGACGCTCGTAAGAAAGATCAAACCGCAATAGCGTCCCGGGCTGACACAATAGCGCTTGTGAACGCGCGTCCCGCTGTATTCCTGCTCGTACATGATGTCCGATTTCATGCGGATCGCAAAATACCCGCGTGTCGATCCGCCCTCCATGGTTCCCCATTGATAGATCACGCCGGGCTCGTCCGTCGGAATCTGGATGTCGATGCGCGGACGGCATACGGCATCCCGCGTGATGAGATCGGTGTAGGCTTGTTCGAGCACCTCAATGGTGTCTGCCATTGTCAGCACGCGGGAGACATCGTCGTTGTTGAGGATCAGCATGTGGTTCGATAGACCTCTCCCTTTGAAGCCCGACTTTGACGGGATGGTAGCCATTTCAAGCCTGCCCTGGAAGTCTCGCCCCGTGGCTGGATCGATTTCCGTGATAGTTTCACGTCCATGCAAATAACGCAGGTCCTCATCGCCGGTGCCGGTCCGGTCGGCCTTACACTTGCCGCCGATCTCGCTTCGCGCGGGATTGAATGTTGTCTGGTTGAGCCGCTTGTCGACGTGCACCCCCATCCGCGTGCCATCTCGATCGGGGTGCGCACGATGGAGCATTACCGCCGCCTTGGGTTGGATCAGAGAACCATCGAGGCCGGTGTGCCGCGCACGCACAAGCTCGATGTGGTCTACGTCACCCGCGTGCTGGGGCGCGAACTCTACCGCTTTGAAATTCCATCGATTGCAGATCTCGAAACGGACCGCGCCGCGCTGGCCCAGCGCGTGCCCGAGATCGCGGCTTCGCCTTACTACAAGACCTGGACCGCGCAGGCGCCGCTGGAACGCATGCTGCGCGCGCACGTGATGGGGCTGTCGCAGGTGCACATGCGCGTTGGCTGGCGGCTCGATGGATTTATGGAACGCGAAAGCGCGGTTGCGGCGACGCTGGTCGAATGCGCAAGCGGGCGCACCGAGAGCATCAAGACGAATTTTCTCGTCGGCTGTGACGGCGCCAACAGTGCGGTGCGTGCTATTTTGAAGATTCCGCTCGAAGGCCGCGGCACACTCGGACAGGCAGCCGGAATCTATTTTCGTGCTCCCGAACTTGCGGCGAAGCTCATGGGCGGCGGCGGGGTCATGCATTGGGTGTTGGCACCGGGCTGCGGCGGCGTGATCTACACGATCAATGGAGGCGATGAATGGTGCTTCAATCGCTACTTTGGTGTCGGCGAGAATTGCGCGGTCACCGATCCCGCGGGACTCGTTCGCGCGGCAGTCGGCACGGATATTCCGATTGAGATCCTGTCGGTGCAGAACTGGCTGCCGCGGCAGCTCGTGGCGAAACGTTATGGTTCGCCCCGTTGTTTTCTGGCAGGCGATGCGTGCCACTTGTTCGTGCCGACCGGTGGATTCGGCATGAATACCGGCATCGGCGATGCCGTGGACCTTGCGTGGAAGATGGAGGCCGTGCTCAAGGGTTGGGGCGGGCCTGGGCTCTTGGCGAGCTACGAGGCCGAACGGCGGCCCATCGGCTTGCGCAACACGATCGAAGCTGCCGACAATTATGATCGCAGCGGCGAGATCTTTGCCGTGCCGGCGGCGTTTGAAGAAGCAGACCCGGCAGGCGATGCCGCGCGCGCCGCGGTGATGTCGAAACTGCCGCCCAAGATCAAACATTTTGCGCCGATCGGCGTGCATCTGGGCAATGCCTACGAGAACTCGCCGATCATCCTTGCGGATGGAACGCCGGCACCGCCGTTCGAAGCCGCAAATTACAAACCGACGACGCGCCCGGGCCACCGCGCCCCCCATGTTTGGATCCGCGAGGGAAAGTCGACCCTCGACCTCTTCGGCCGCGGTTTCACGATGTTGCGTTTCGACCAAGCTGTCGATGTGAGCGCGCTTGCCACGGCGGCACGAGCGGCCGGCGTTCCGTTGGCGGTTCACGATATCGATGATCCAATGGCCGCACAGCTCTATGAGAGGAAGCTCGTATTGGTGCGCCCTGACGGACACGTGGCGTGGCGCGGCGACGAGGCGCCGGGAAAGGACCACGATACGGGAAACAGCCTGGTCACTGCACGCGCCCTCATTGATCGCGTGCGTGGGGCCTTATGGAGGGATTGAAAGCGGCATGGTACACTGGGCCCCGGCTGGAGCACGCGTTGCGTCTTCACGGCCGGACGCGGAAGTGTGATCGGGTGGTAGACCCCCGGAGGAGAAAACCATGAGCTGTTTCGTTCGGATCGGGTTTTGTGCGGGTTCGCTGCTTTGCGTGCTGACCAGCCTCGCGGCGGCTCAGGACTGGCCCGCGCGCAACGTTACGATCGTGGTGCCGCTCGCCGCCGGCAGCGCGTCCGACACAACAGCGCGCGCTGTTGCAGATCAGATTGGGCGGCAGTTCAATCGGACCTTCGTGATCGAGAACCGGACCGGAGCGGGGGGTACGACCGGCGCTGCCAGTGTCGCGAAGTCCGCGCCCGATGGCTATACGCTGCTCGCTTATGGGGCATTGGCGACTGCCAATGCGCTATACCCGAGGCTCCCTTACGATACGCTCAACGATTTCATTCCAGTTATGGCGCTCGGCCAGCAGGCGCAGGTGATCGTCGGCGCGCCCTCCAAGGGCTATAAGACGCTCGGCGACCTGATCGCCGCCGGCAAGGCCCGGCCCGGAGCTTTGAATTTTTCTTCCTCCGGCGCTGGATCGGCATCGCACTTCGCGGCCGCACGGCTGCTTGTGTCTGGCGGATTCACGGCCCAGCATATTCCGTTCAGGGGCGGGGCTGAAGCACTGACGGAAGTCCTCGCGGGGCGTGTCGACTTCTGCGTCTTGACGCTTGCGACGACGGTGCCGCACATTCGCGATGGCCGTGTTACGGCGCTGGCCTTGAGCGCACACAAGCGGTCGGAGTTGATGCCGGAAGTTCTGACGACGATTGAGGCCGGCCTGTCTCCTCAATCAGTTTATACGTTTTACACAGGTCTCTATCTGCCGGCGAAAACGCCGCGCGACATTGTCGATAAGCTGCACAGCGAAATGACCAAGGCGCTGCAGGTGCCGGACGTGCAGGCACGGCTCAAGACGCTTGGCATCGAGCCCATGCCGATGAGCGTCGCGGAATTTGACACCTTCTTCCGCGACGAGGTCAACTCGACCATGGCGATAGCCAAGGCCGCCGGCATCAAGCTGGAATAGGTCGTCGTTCCGCAGGGTTAAGCAGGATGGCGCGACTCGCCCAACGGAAGTCCGAGCGGGCGTGTTCGGAGTTCCGCGTTCACGCGGCCTTTCTTCCTGCGGCAAGATTCGCCCGCGCTAGCCATGCATTTGAGGATGTTGGCGATGCGCCGTCCGCGGGTAGACTTGTGCATTGCAATATATTAGACTTGTGCATTGCAATAAATGTGTGTTCATCCATGCGTCATGCGTTTGGCAGGTTCCGCCCATGCCATTTTCTTGACCCTGACAACCCACAACAGAGCCGAGCATGGCAGCCAAACACCCAAACCGGCTTCAGAACGAATTTCTGTTGCATTTGATAGATGAAAAAATGCTGGCCACGGTTTCCTTGCTCGGCGGCGCACGACTCGTCGGGACGATCGCGACATTCGATGATTTCTGTATTTCGCTGATCTGCGATGGCCGGTTGCAAGCGATTTACAAACAGGAAATTTGCGTGATTTCGACTCGGGCCCCGTTAAGCCTCGGCCCGGATGCGCCGCGTCCAAAACCTGCACCGCGCCCCGTCTCGTCGCGGCGTGGTCCGGAGCCCAAGGGGCTTGTGGTTGAGCGCGTGCGCCGCATTACTCCGCTCCGACGCCCCGGATTCGGGAAGAATTAGACTGGAACGATTGCGGAGTGGCACATTAGTCACAGTCGAAGGCAAATTTTCGGATAAGGTCGATTGATAGGGGTATTCCGCGAATCGCGATGGTATGATCACCTGGATTTTGACCCAATCCTCTGGCATTGGGGCCGGCGTTGGAAACTGTCGCGTAGCGTTAAGTTCCTGGTGACACAAGGATAGTCGTTGGGGGTGCGCTCGCTTGAGGCGAGTCTCGTTTGAGGGAAGTCTCGCTTGAGGGAAGTGTGGAGTCGAAAATGAACGAGCGCGCGCCTGAGGCCGTCAAGAAGATAATTCCGTTTGCCAAGGACCCCTATGTCCCCGCGCCCAAGAGCGCGTTTGCGCCTCAGCCCAAGGCTGCCGCTGCGCCGCCACCCAAGGACATTCCCTATGCGCCCGCTCGGGACGTACGTCCCGATGGTGATACGGTGGAGCGCTCCGGACAGGCCATCGTCGCCTTGTTGCAACAGGCGGCCGACAGTGCCAACTCCAATTGCGACCGCGCCATGGAATATGCGCACAAAATATCAGTTCAGTTGCGCGCCTCGGATGAGCGTATCAAGGAACTCGAAGGTGATTTGCGCCACTTTCAGGATCGTGCCGAGCGCGCCGAAGAGCGAGCGCAACGTGCCGAATCCTGGCTGGTACGAATCTACAAGGACGTCGAACAGCGGTTCTTCGAACAGAAGGCTGCGCCACCCCAGCAATCGCAGCGGTAGTTGGCTTCAGGCACTGTAGCCCGCATGGAGGCCATAAGCGCGTTTGCGCGCGCCAAGGCCGTAATGCGGGGGCAGTCTTGTGGTCCGGCGAGTGCCCCGGATTACGCGCCGCAATCGCGTAAACGCGATTTTGGCGCTCCATCCGGGCTACACCAGACCGATGCACTCTCATTCCCCAAATCGCTTGCGGGTGCGCTTCTGCTTTTCGCCTGTTTCGTAGTGCCGGCCCTGCACCGCGAGGTCGGCTTCCTCCGCTTCTTCATCGGTCCAATGTCCGAGCGAATAGCCCCACCATGGCGCCTTGAGATTTAGCGCGGGCAGTTGCAGGACCTGCCAGATGTCGACGGCGCGCTCCATGAATTCGCGCTTGGGCAGCGACAAGGGCGGATAGGCCCAGGGCATGGTGGCGTCGATGAGGAGCGCAGTCGAACGCGGCGGCGCATCACGTGTCACCAGCCCACGCGAGGCGCCCGGCGGTACGGCCGCCGGGTCGAGCATGAACGGCGGGGCCTCGACGACCTCCGTGTCCTTATAGGGCTGCGCCCGATAGGCGATGGCCCACATGATGTTTTCGGCATCCTTAATGTCGATATCATCATCGACCGCCACCAGCATCTTGCCCATGAACTTCTCGGCGAGAATGCGCAGCGCCTTTATGCCGTCATCGGTATTGCGCTTCTTGAGTTTGACCGCGGCGACCGCGTTCGAGCCGGCGCATTCGAGATATTCAACCGCAATGACGTTATCCATGCCGGCGGCGCGTAGCAGCCGGATGCCGGCCGCGGCGCGGCCGATATTGCGCATCTTGCTGCTTTCGCTCGGCGGCATCTGGCTCAGGATCGACAAGTAGATCGGCTTCTTGCGCATCGTGATCGCGGTCACGTCCATGAAGAAGCTGTAGTCGCGCTGCGCCATGTAGCCCGGGAACTCGCCGAACGCGCCTTCCATTTCGATCAATTCGCTCGGCACCGTGCCTTCGATGACGATCTCGGCTTCCGCCGGCACCCAGAGGTCCTGCGTGGCACAGCGCACGACCTCGACCGGACTGCCGATCAGGCCGCCCGCGACATCGTATTCGCACATGTCGTTGGGGATGCGGGTGACCGCGGTGTAAGTGACGTGGGGCGGTGCGCCGATCACGATCGCGGCCGGCACATGCGTCTTGCCGCGTTCACGCCAGCGGTCGATGTGATAACGCATGCCCCAGTTGAGGCGTCCAAGAAGAACGCCAATGCGATCCTCCGCTTTCACCATGCCGCGATAATTGCCGAGATTGTGCATGCCGGTTTCGGGGTCGCGCGTCACCCAGTGGCCGGCCGTGGTGTAGGGGGCGTTGTCGAAACCCGGCGTCGAAATTGGGATCGGCAGTCGCCCGAGCCCGCCGCCGGCGCGCCGCAACTCATCGCCCGTGATCACGACCTCCTGGCACGGACCGGTATTCACCAGGACCGGCGGAACCTGCTTTTCGATCGCGCGTTTCCACACAAGCTCAATGTCTTCGAGCCGGCACTGCATGCCGAGGGCGTAGATTTCGGCGGATGCCGCGAGCCCGCCGACGAGAACCGGGATGTCGAATTTGCGGCCATGTGCATCGACCACGTTCTCGAACAGGAAGGCCTTGCGTTCGCTCTCGGGCAGGCCGCGGAACTGCAATCGGACCAGCGGGTGAAGCTCGGTGTCCTTGTTGATCGGCGTCGTGACGCGGATAAGCTTGCCGGCTTTATCAAGCCCCTCGACATATTTGCCGAGAGAAGGCCAGTACGATGACATTTCGTGCTCCGTGATGTTGGGATTGCGACCGCGAGGGCAAGCAGCCATCTTACGAGCGCTCGGCAGTCAAAGGACAATATCATGGGCCCCGCACGCCTCATTGCGGTCTCCGGCCTCGGCCCCAAGGAGCCGGCAGCCTTCGTGGTGGAAGCCCAAGGGCGCCGCCTGTTGCTCGACTGCGGCGAGGGTTCCGAGCCCGGACGATTGCCGGATTTTGATGCCATCGGCAATATCGACGCGATCATTCTAAGTCACGGCCATATCGATCATGCCGGCGCCTTGCGGTTTTCCGACCGGATTGGGAGCCCGCCTGTTTATGCGACAGCGCCGGTTCTGGCACGGCTCAAGGGAATTGCGGGCCGTGCCATCCCGATGCGCGGGAGGGCTGACGTTCTTGGAATTGGTATCGAAACCGGCACCAACGGTCACGCGCCGGGTGGGGTCTGGCTGCGGCTCGCGGTTGGGGATGGCATTGTTTATATGGGCGACCATTCGGTCGAGTCGGCGCTCTACCAGTTCGACGTTCCACCCGCGACCGCAACCATGATCATCGACGGGTCCTATGGCGATACCGAGGAGACGCTGGAGCCGCAGCGCCGTCGGATCGTCGAAATTTTGGGCCGTGGTCCTGCGCTGCTGCCGGTCCCACCTGACGGCCGTGGACCCGATATTGCGGCATGGCTGCTTGCGGAAAGCTTCGATGTTGCGATCGATGATCAGGTCCGATCGGTTGCCAATATGCTGACGCACACGGCGCGTCACTCAGCGCGTGAGGAGGCGCTCCCCGGGCTGGAGCGATTGCTGCTGCAGGCGCGCGTCATCGATGGCGGCGCCGCCGCGCGCGGCGTCATGGTGGTGCACGGCGGATCAGGCGACGTCGGCGTTGCGAATGCATTGATCAAACGCTGGCAGACGGCGGCTGACCCGACCATCTTGTTCACCGGACACCTTCCGGCCGGCACGACAGGCCGGCGTTTGGTGGACAGCGGCCGCGCGCTGTTTTCGCGTTGGAACGTGCATCCGCGCATGTCCGACAATCTTGCACTGATCGAACGCGTCGACCCCAGGCGCATCGTTCCGGCATTCGGGCGCCCCGAATGGATAGCGCACTGGCAAAAGCATGTAACGTCTCGCGAAATCGTATCGTCGACGCCGATAGAATTGTAGTGCGAAGGATGTGAGGTTTCTGTTGGAAAAAGATTGCGTCCGTCGCACAATGTAGCCAGTGGGAGGAACTGCCATGAGCTTACGACTTCAAGCGCAATTTTTTTTCCTGGTATCAATTGCGGTTGCGACGGTGTCGGGCACTGCCGGTGCGCAAGCGCAGTCCAACTCGCGACCAGCTTCCCAGCGGCCAGATTCACATGAGCGCGAGCTTGCGCTGATCATCGCCAGCGCAGGTCACGATTGCCCGCAAATTGAAAGCGTCAGTTCGCCGGAAAACAATGAGCCGGGTTGGAACGTCCTGCGGCCCGAGGTGGTGGTCTGCCGGAACGGCAATCGTTTCATGAT
The DNA here is from genome assembly GCA_035300505.1 of Xanthobacteraceae bacterium. Classification (GTDB taxonomy): domain Bacteria; phylum Pseudomonadota; class Alphaproteobacteria; order Rhizobiales; family Xanthobacteraceae; genus VAZQ01. The sequence continues at coordinate 26,609 of DATGVJ010000528.1, read as the reverse complement.
CGTGACTTCCGGCCGCCGCAATGCGCTTCCGATCGTGCGGCCATTGCCGTCGATCGGCGAGCGTCTTTGATCTCCGATCTCCAACGTGCAATCTCCAACGGGGCAAGACATCGACCTTCTGGTGGTGGGAGCCGGCGTTGCGGGCCTTACTGCCGCGACGATGGCCGCGCGACATGGCCTGAAGGTGGTCGTTGTGGACCGCATGGGCGTCGGCGGCCAGATCAGCACCGCGGAGACGATCGAGAATTTCCCCGGGTTCCCGCAAGGCATCGGGGGGCATGAACTCGGTCCCTTGCTGCACGAACAGGCGGAAGCTGCCGGCGCGGAATTCCTCCTCGACACCGTCGAAGCGATCGAGCCGGGACGGGAGCGCCATCAGGTGCGCGCCGCGACGCAGGCTTGGCAGGCACGGGCGGTCATCGTCGCGGCCGGATCCTCGCACCGAACGCTTGGTATCCCGGGCGAAGCGCAGTTCCTCGGAAAGGGGGTCTCGCATTGCGCGTCGTGCGACGGACCGTTCTTTGCGGGCCAGGCGGTCGCAATTATTGGTGGTGGCGACACGGCGCTCGATGAGGCGTTGGTGCTGGCCGCACATGCGTCACACGTGACGCTCATTCACCGGGGCTCGCGACTGCGTGCACAGCATGTTCTTGGCGAGCGCGCCAAGGCGAATGCCAAGATTGCGATTATGGTTAATACATTTGTCGAAGAAATTCTCGGCGGCAAGAGCGTAACAGGCTTGAAACTGCGCGATGTGCCATCGGGGGCCACACGCGAATTGCCGGTTCGTGGCGTCTTCGTCAGCGTCGGGCTCGAACCAAACACTGGGTTTCTACGCGGTGTCGTTGCGCTCGACACTACAGGGCATATCGAGACCGACACGATGATGCAAACGTCGTGTCCAGGTGTCTTCGCGGCCGGCGATATACGCAAAGGTTCAGTTGCGCTCCTTGCGGCTTGCGCGGGTGACGGTACGACGGCGGCGATCGCTGCAGTGCACTATCTTGCAATGCGGACTTGAGGCTTCCGACGACTGCGGTCATACTGATTCTCACGGGATGTTGAAAAATCATCTTCTTTCATATTTCGGACTACAATACTTTCGCCATGAAACTGGAGAGAATCCAGTCTTGGCGCCAATAGGCAACGGCCGCCGTCAGGGAGGACACGATGATCCGGATTTCGATGCGGAGCCCATCGCTTGTTGTAGCAACACTCGGTTTGCTCGCTGGCGCGCTGATGTGGTTTGCGGATCCTGCCGGCGCCCAGTCAGACGTCACGGGGGCGACCGCAGATGGATCCGATCGCAACTCGCCCTCCTACACCCGTTCGATGGACGTGCACGTGGCCGTCCAGCCCGACATGACGTCCATTGTCGACAGCACGGTGCGGCTTAAAGTTCTTCGCGAGAGTGCGATCCGCACGCTCGGGCAACAGAATTTGTCGTATGTCAAAAGCCTCGGTCGGCTTGAGATCATCAAGGCTTACACGGAAAAGGCAGACGGGACGATTGTGGAGGTTGACGAGGCCAACATCCTCTCCCGAGACGCTGCAACCGGACTCAATGCGATTTATCAGCGCGATGCCAAGGTCAAGACCATTATTTTCCCGGACATCGAGGTTGGCGACACGCTTGTATGGGTCTCGCGGACCAATCGGATCGACAAGCGCTTTGGCGGCCATTTCTTCTTTGACACGGTGTTCTCGCGATCGGTGCCCTTTGGCACTTATCGCCTGACGGTCGACGAACCGCCTTCGGTCAGGCTTGCTGCCTCGATCAGGGGGGAGGGTTTGACTTACGAAGTCACGAAGTCGAACGCCGGCCGCCAGCATAAATTCACTTTCCGGCCTGGCGGCTGGGGCCAGGACGAGCCGAACGCCATTTCTTTCTTGGACCGTGACCCGCGGATCGTGCTCACCACATATAAGGACTGGTCGGAGGTTGGCGCCAGCTATTGGGCGTCGATGAAGGATCGCGATGTCGTTGATCCCGGGATCCGCAATCTCGCAGAAGAAATCACCAAAGGCATCGTCGACAAGCGCGCCCAGGCCACTGCGATCGATTATTGGGTCAAAAGAAACATTCGATATGTCCTCGTGTTCCTGGGATCGGGCGGCACCACCCCCAACCCGCCGTTGACAGTCCTGAAAAACAAGTTTGGCGATTGCAAAGACCATGTCACGCTCATGGGCGCTCTGTTGCGGGCCAAGGGCATAGCGAGCGAACAGGTCCTGATCAACGACGGACCGATCTATGGGCAACCCGAACTACCGGTCCCATCTTTCAATCACGTCATATTGTATCTTCCCGAGTTCGATCTTTACACCGACCCGACGGCCTCCTACGCGGCGTTTGCCACTCTGCCGCTCGGCTCCCACGACAAGCCGGTCCTTCACATTTCGAGTGCGGGCAGCCGGCCCGCCCGGACACCAGCGATGGCGCCGGACGATCACGTCACCATTGCCAAGACGACGGCAACGATCGGGGCCGATGGTTCGGTGAAAGGAACGACACTGCAGACATCGACGGGTGTATTCGCCGTCTCGTCGCGCTCGGTAGCAGCTCGCATGCAAAATCAGGGCCGCGAGGGATTTGCCGAGACCGTGCTGCGCAATCTCGGGTCTCCCGGAACGGGATTTTTCGAGGTGGCGGCACCGTTCAACTATGCGGAACCATATGAAGTATCAGGAGAGTTCAGCCTGAGCCAAAAGCTGCAAATGCCATTGAGTGGTGCTCGGACAATTCCGATTGGCATGCCGATACTCTGGCGCCCCGGTCTTGGCCTGCTTGGGTCTCGGATTAATGGGCGCAAAACGGATTTCATATGTTTTGCCGGCAAGCAGGTGGAGGAGATTGAGCTGAAATTTGCGGCCGGCCTTCCAATGCCACGCGCCATCCCGGCGACGAGCATCGACAATGACTATTTCAGCTATCGGGCGCGGTTCGTGGTGAAGGATCAAACCTTGATGATCCAGCACGAATTCACCTCAAAGGTGAAGGGGCAAGTATGCGCCCGCGACCTCGAAGCAGAATTGGCGGAGCCATTTGAGCGTGTTTCGCGTAGCCTCCAAGCCAGGATGGTGTTCGGACCGGCCGTTGCAGATGTGACGGTGGCGCAACCCAGATAACAATAGGGCCTCGCCCCGAGCTGCCGCGCCCTTGCGGGTTTGGGCTCGAGGCGAGGGGTCCGCTCCTGGTGTGTCCCCTTGCCCCCGGCGGACCGACCGTCAGAAGAAACAGCTTGAGCACGGTCCAGTGGATTGGCCGACGGATACGATGTTCCTGTTCGGGTTCCGGCATTTAGCCCGATCCGCCGAAGGCGGCTCGGCCGACGGTTCCCTTCAAGGCTCCACCGTTAGGAAGAAATCCCGTGTAAACGCGGAACTTCTAATTCACCCATTCGGAGTTCCGCTGGTCAAGCCCGATGCCATCCTGCTCAGTAGTAATAATTGTCCGGATAGTCGCAGACATTGACCCATTGCCAGCCATAGGCGGTCAAAACGTTCCTCACGCAGCTGCTATAGCCAAGGCCGTAGCCAAATCCTCCGCCCACGAAAAACCGGTTGCGGAAGTGCGTGCGGTGCAGCGGGAAGTTGGAGATTCTGGCCGATCGAACGATGCCGGCACCTACAACGCCGCGGTTGACACCGACGAAGCCTCGGTTGACGCCGACGAAGCCTCGGTTAATGCCGACGCTTCGCATGCCTACACTCCCAACGCTCCGCATGCCGACACTGCCCATACGCATGCCCATGCCGCCCCCACCCATACGCATGCCCATGCCACCCCCGCCCATGCTGCGTCCGCCGCCCATGCCGCCGCCGCCGCCGCCGGGTCGGGCTGATGCCTCGAGGGTTGAAGCAGCGAATACGGCCGCTGCAGCCGCCAGAGCGATTATGACTTTGTTCATTTGAGTGTTCTCCTTCACCGGTTGGGCAAGGTCCTTGCACCAAGGTGCCTTGCGTGTGGCAACTTCAGTTTCTTGCACCGAGGTGCCTTGTGTGTGGCAACTTCAGTGCGTGTGGAAACTTCAGTGTCATGTTGCCACCATATCGATCAATGGTGGCGACATTTTAGCCATTTGACACATATTCTCTAGATATGAGATCGGTAGGAACAACTCAAATGAGTAATAAGTTATATTCTGACAAATAAGTTAGTATTTGGCCCTTCGATTTTATGACAAGAGTCTTGAGGTGAATACTTGTTCAGGTGATCCTGTCGAATTGGATTTGGAGAATAAGGACCATGACCGGAGGACGCCGCCGCATTCTGGTCATTGAGGACGACCGTGAAACAGCCGATCATCTCGTCGATGCACTGACGAGGAGCGGTTATCAGGTCGATTTTGCTGCCGACGGAAACGATGGTTTGCGCGGCGCCAGCTCGTTGGAATTTGCGGTCATTGTTGTTGATCGCATGCTTCCAGGAATCGATGGCCTCACCATCATCCGTAAGTTGCGGGAAAACAATATCATGACGCCGGCTTTGATTGTCAGCGCCCTTGGTGAGGTCGATGATCGGGTTCGTGGCCTGCGCGCCGGCGGCGACGACTATCTTGTAAAGCCGTTCGCTTTCGCGGAACTGCTGGCGCGCGTCGAGGCGCTTGCTCGCCGCAGCGATACGGTGGCCAAGGATACGGTGTTGCGGGTTGGTGACCTCGAGCTGGATCTCGTCGCCCGGACGGCGCGCCGATCGGGTCGTGAAATCGAACTTCTGCCACGTGAATTCCAGGTTCTCGAATATCTGGTTCGCAATCAAGGTCAGGTCGTTCCCCGTGCCATGCTTTTGCAGCATGTCTGGGATCTGCATTTCGATCCGACGACCAACATCATCGACGTCTATCTCGGCCGCGTCCGCCGCAAGGTCGACGGCCAGCAGGCCTACCCGCTGATCCATACCGTTCGTGGAGTTGGATATTGTGTCCGCGCTGCTCGCTAAGACACTGAAATCGTCCACACTCAAGCGGGCATTGATCTTCATTGCGGTTTTCGGCGCTATCGTCGTCGTGCTGTTTTCCTTTGTGCACGGGTCGACGGTTTCTTACGTGCGCAGCAGGACAGACGAAATGATAATGTCGGAAGTTGTAATCCTCAAAGGCGCTTATGCACGCGGAGGGCGCGACGCACTGATCGGTGTCATTGCGAAACGCATTGACGACGAACATTTCAACGACAGCGTCTATCTGCTCGCCGACGCTTCGTTCTCTCCCATTGCCGGAAATCTTGCCACTTGGCCTTCGGGCCTGAGGGAACGCAACGGATTGGGTGACTTCTCCTCGGAGGATCAAACGCGCGATGCCGTGAACCGCCGTCCGATGCGGGCATCGGTCGATACGCTTGAAGATGGCACGCGTCTGCTGGTCGGGAAAGACATCGAGACGCTCGATCAATTCGTCTTCAGCATCAGATTGGCTCTGGGTTTGAGTATTTCCTTGCTGTTCGTCATTGCCGGCGCTGTCAGCATTTCCGTGGCGCGACGCACCGTCGGCCGGATCGAATCCATCAATGCGGCAAGCCGAGCCATCATGCAAACCGGCCTCGACCGGCGGATACCGTTGCGCGGCACACACGACGAATGGGATGAACTCGCCGAGAACCTCAACTCGATGCTCGGCCGCATCGAGGCCTTGATGGGCGAGGTGAAGCAGTTTTCCGACAACGTGGCCCATGATCTGCGCACGCCGTTGGCGCGCATGCGCGGGCGCCTTGAGAAAGCCTGGTATGACCGCCAGCTTGACGACAAGACGGTCATCAGCGACACAATCGCCGACCTCGACGATGTCCTCGTCATGTTTTCCTCGCTGCTGCGAATTTCCCAGATAGAGGCTCATGATCAGACAGCGGCTTTTCGTGCAATCGACTTAGGCGAGATCGTGCGTGAAGTTGTCGAACTGTTCGATGCGGCGGCGGAGGAGAATGGCGTATCGCTCGACGCGAACGGTGATTGCGGCGTTATGATCAATGGCGATCGGGACCTCTTGTTCGACGCGCTGTCGAACCTTGTCGACAATTCGATCAAGCATGGCCGCAAAGGCGGCCGTGTGTCGCTTGCCGTGACGGCAAATGACGGCGGGGCGACAGTTTGCGTTTCCGACGACGGGCCGGGCATTCCCGTTGAGGAGCGCCAGCACGTTTTCAAACGGTTTTATCGGCTTGAGCAGAGCCGCGCGACCTCCGGCTACGGTCTCGGCCTGAGCCTTGTCGCCGCCGTTGCGCGCCTGCATGGGGCGACGATCGAGATGCTGGACAAGTGTCCGGGCCTCGAATTTCGGTTGTGCTTTCCGAAAGTTGTGCTTTCCGAAACACGGGACACTGCCGAATGACCCCCCAATCACGCGTGCGGCAGCACCTTGAGCGGCGTCGCGAACGGCTCGATCCGCAACGAATCGTGCGCGATGAGGCCGACCTTGCGCAGAGGGGCTTGCTCGAGGTCGCCGTTCGAAGCCTTGTGTACGGCATATTGCCAGACCGTGAGCGTGGACTTCGCGACCAGCGCGCGTGCAACGGCGCCGGCGTCCTGGCCGCCGATTTCGGCGAGTTCGGTGCCTGAGAGACCGATCACGATTTCATCTTTGACGGTGATGACCTTGAACAGGCTTATGGCCGGTGCGTCAGGCTTGATCTGGGCGAATGCAGGCGGGGCAGCCGCCACCAGCGTCGCTACCGCACCGCTGTGTAGCATCAGTCTCCGGGTAAAGCCGGTCATCTTGTCCCTCATGGAAAATGCTGTTGATGTTCATGCCCTCGCTGACCGCGGGGCTGTGGGCGAGCTTTAGCCTTGTCGCATGGATATGCGCCAGCGTGAATCAGGCCGCTTATGTTGTGTCGCACTCCGCAGGAGAAAGGTTCAAAGAAACTTGGATTGTCCTCGTCAGCTGCTTCAAGCTGGACAAACGCACCCTAATCGCACTGCGGCAGATAGTCGGTATCGGGGTGTCCCTCTGGGCGCCATTGCGGCTGCGCATCGTCTCGAGTTCGAGGTCGGACTTGAGGCTTGGGCTGACAGCCGCCATATTGGGGCTTGCGCTTACAGCCCCCATATTTGGGGCTTGCGGCGCTTGGGTCGTCTATGGCGCTCATGATCGCATCGCTTGCAATGAGCGCGGGCCCATGATTGTGGCGTGCATAGCTGTCCTGGCGGAGGAGAGTGGAATGGCCTCGATTTCCAAGCGGAGCCTAGGTCTTGTCGCATCGACCATTGGGGCTTGCATCCTGCTCGCCTTGCCCCTGCAAGCGCAGCCAGGCGGTGGCGGTCAGGCAGCAATTGATTCCGATCGCAACTCGCCGTCGCACACACGTATTTTGGAAGCCCATGTCGTGCTCCAGCCGGACCTGAGCTTTGCGGTCACGAGCACGGTGCGACTCAAGATTCTGCGCGAGAGTGCAATACGAACACTTGGCCAACAAAGCCTGTCTTACATAGAGAGTCTCGAAACACTCGATGTCGTCGAGGCCTATACGGAAAAACCGGATGGGAGAAAGCTGCCTGTCGATCCGGCCAAGATTCTTACCCGTGATGCCGCCACCGGACTCAATGCAATCTATCTGCGCGACGCCAAGGTCAAGACGCTTTTCTTCCCGGACATCGAAATTGGCGACACGCTTGTTTGGGTGTCGAAGAGCCGTCAGGTGGACACCCATTTTCCTGGATACTTCTTTTATGACGTTGTTTTTCCGCGGTCGGTGCCCATCGATACGTATCGTCTGATTGTCGATGAACCGAATTCCGTGAGGTTCAGGTTTTCGCTCAGGGGGCAGGGGCTTTCCCACAAAATCGCCGAGATGGATACCGGCCGGCGCCACATGTTTGACTTCAAGCCCACGGGCTGGGAAGCCGATGAGGCAAATGCCGTTTCGACTTTGGACCGCGATCCGAGGCTGACGATCTCCACGTTCAAGGACTGGTCGGATGTTGGCGCGAGCTATTGGGCCAAAATGAAGGATCGGGATGCCGTCGATGCCCGTATCCAGACGCTCGCCGACGAAATCACCAAAGGCATAGGTGAAAAGCGCGCCCAGGCCGAGGCCATCGACGCCTGGATCAAGAAAAATATTCGATATGTCCATGTGTTTCTGGGATCGGCTGGTACGACCCCCAATCCGCCCTTGACCGTTCTCTCGAACAAGTTCGGCGATTGCAAAGACCACGCCGCACTTATGGGCGCTTTGCTCAAAGCCAAGGGGATCGCCAGCGAGCAGGTCCTGATGAGCACAGGCAGCATATATCGGCTACCCGACTTGCCGATTCCGCCGTTCGACCACGTCATCCTCTATCTTCCGGAGTTCGACGTCTATAACGATCCGACGGCTTCCTTCTCCAGGTTTGGCACGCTGCCGGAAGGCTTCCATGACAAACCGGTACTTCATATTTCAAATGCGGGCGGTCGCTTGGCGCGGATGCCACCGATGAGGGCGGAGGATCACGTTAGTGTTGCCAAGACGAAGGTGTCGATCGGCAGCGATGGCACGGTCAAGGGAACGACCCAGCAATTGGAAACGGGCATTTTTGCCGCTTATGCGCGGTTGACCGCTTCTCAGATTCAAGAGCACGGCCGCGAGAAGGCTGCCGAAATGGTCCTTCGCAATCTCGGGAATCCGGGAGTTGGAGTGTTCGAGGCGACCGCCCCGTTTGATTTTTCCGAGCCCTATAAGTTTCAGGGAGAGTTCAGCCTGTACCAGAAGCTGCCGACACCATTGGATGGCGCGCACGATATGCCCATTGGAATTCCTATCGACTGGCGGCTTGGCATTGGATTGTTAGGGCCGCGGATCGAGGGTCGCAAATCGGATTTTATCTGCTTCGCCGGCAAACAGGTGGAGGAGATCGAGGTGACATTTGCTCCGGGCCTTGCGCTACCGCGCGCCATCAGGGACACGAACATCGACCACAAGATTTTCAAGCTCCAATCACACTACGCGATCAATGGCCGAACCCTGGCGGTCCGCCGCGAGTTCACTGTGAACGTGGCGGGCCAAGTATGTGGCAAGGAAATTGAAGCCGAATTGTCCGTGCCGATGGAACGTGTTTTGCGCAGTTTGCGGACGCAAATGATTTTCCAGGGTTTCACTTCGAGCGACGATGCCGCGCAGCCCTGACGACGAGGGGCGCAACCCGGATGCCCTCTGCCTGCTTGTATTGCGCCCAGCCGGGACCGTATATTGGCCAAGACTGATCGAGACTGATCGAGGCCAATCAAGACGAATCCGGCAAACTCTGCCGAAAAAGGACAGCGCCCATGAACAAGATCGTGACGACGCCGCGGGCCGATCACGCAATCGAATTGCCCCCATCCGCCGGCGAGAAGATCACGGTTCTCAATCCGGTCGGTTTTCCGCCGAAGGTCAACAGGAAGGCGATCGCGCCGCGGCCTGAAAGTCTCGAAGGCAAGACCATCTATCTGGTCGACTGCCGCTTCGACGATTCAATCGAACTGTTGAAACAGGTGCAGAACTGGTTCGCCGAATTCATGCCGGCCGTGAAGACGAAAATCGTTTCGCTTTCCGCCACCTATCAGCACGACGACCCCAAGACCTGGGAAGAGATCAAGGCCAACGGCCATGCCGCGATCGTCGGTGTCGGCCATTGCAGCAATTGTTCGCCCGCGGTGGCGACCCATGCGATCACGCTTGAAACCCGCTACGGCGTGCCGACCGTCGCGATCCATACCGACAAGTTCGACCGCGTGGTGACGTCGGTCACCAAGATGGCGGGGTTGCCCGATGCGCGCCGCACCTTCGTGCCCATGCCCGTCATGGGCAAGACGACCGAAGAACTAAAAGCCTATGTCTACGGCAAGGATCCGATCACGGGTCTCCCGGTCATGCAGGAGGTCATCGCGGGGCTCACCACCGCGCTGAGCAACTAAAGCATGGCGGAATACGAACGCACGACACCAAGGCTCGTCGAACCGGATACCGAAGGCAATCTTCAACAGCAGTTTCTCGACAACAAGTGGACGGATGGGCTGCCCATCGTTCTGCCGACGGAGAAGCGCGTCGCCGCGATGCTCGCCGGCACCAGCCGCAAGCCGGACGAGGTCGTCGGCCGCATGCAGCCGACCGAGTTCCGCGTTGCTTTCGAATATACGGTCGAGAAGGTGGCGGTGAACGCCGTCATGGCGGGCGCCAAGCCGGAATATTTCCCCGTCATCCTGGCGCTGGCGGCGTCGGAGGTTTCGGCCCGCGGCTCGACCACGAGTTCGTCGGCCGCCATGGTCGTGGTCAATGGCCCGATCCGCAAAGAGATCGACATGAACTGGGGCATCGGCGCCATGGGCCCCTATAATCACGCCAATGCGACCATCGGGCGCGCGTACGGGCTGCTCTCGCAGAACCTGCAGGGCGGATCGGAGCCGGGCGTCAGCTTCATGGGATCGCAGGGCAACAGCTACACCTACAACAACGTGACCTTCGCGGAGAACGAGGAGCGCAGTCCCTACGAGCCGCTCCACGTCCAGAAAGGATTCAAAGCCACCGATAGCTCCGTGAGCGTCTTTTACGGCTGTCGATCGACCACGTTCTGCCTCGGCTTGCGCGAAAAATATTGGCGCGACCACGTGCGCGACATGCTGGCCGGCATCGACGGCAATTCGACGCCGTGCCTGTTGATTGATCCCTTGACGGCGCAGCAGTTCATCGACCGCGGCGGCTTCGACACCAAACAAAAGCTCATTCGCTTCATCCACGAGACCGCCGAAATGCCGGCGGGCCGCTATTGGGATCTGCAACTCGTCCAGAACTACGTCTATCCGTGGGCGACCTTCGGCAAGGAGCCGATGGCGACCTGGCTCAAGGCCAAGGACGACGAACTGATCCGCATTTTTCCGGAAGCGGACATCAACGTCGTGGTGGTCGGCGGTGAAGCCAACGGCTATTGGCGGATCATGGGCGCCAAATACCGCAAGACGATTTCCGTCGACGCGTGGCGGTGATCTTTTCGGGCCGGCGCATCTCACTCCGCCCTCATGGTGAGGAGATTCCCACCGGGCAAAAAGCCCGATCTGCGGCGGATGTAGGTGGCTTACAACGGCGCACGCCTAACGGTATTTTGTAACCTACTTTCTTCCAAGCGGTTTTCGCAATCATAGGATGTGGAAGCCTGCAAGCCAATAAACGCCTGCCACGCCAGGAATGCCATGCCCGACCCCAAAATCACCCGCCTGACCATCACCTGGTCGAAGGACACCGATTTGGCCCTACGCACCCATCTCGGTGTCCAGGGTCTCAAAAAAGGCGCGCTGTCGAAATTCATCGAGGATGCCGTCAAGTGGCGCTTGTTCAATCAGACCGTGGGCGAAGTCCGCCAAGCGTTCGCCGACGTTCCCACCGACGAGCTACACAATATCATCGACGAGGCTGTTGCGAGTGTCCGCAACGAGAAATACCGGGAGCGCCAAAGCTGTATGAAGCGATAGTCAATGCGGCTTGTCCTCGATACCAATGTGCTCCTCAGTGCCCTGATGTCGCCGGCTTCAGTGTCTGCCCAAATCCTGTCGCTATGGCGCGACCGTAAAGTTGAAGTCCCTGCCGCCGCTGAGCAAATCGACGAAATCGCGCGTGTAACGCGCTACCCGAGAATTCGTGCCCGGCTCCTTCCGGCGCTCGCAGGACGGCTTGTCAACCGGCTCCGGGATGTCGCCATTGTTGTGGAAAAACTACCGACTGTTGATCTGGCCCCGATCCCGACGACAATTACCTTCTTGCACTGGCCGAAGCCGGCCAACCCCAGTTTCTTGTAACGGGCGACAAGCCCCTTCTGAGCCTGAAGCGTCACAAGTCAACTCGAATTGTTACTCCCGCAGCCCTGATCGAATTGATGGTTTGAGCAACGGTTCGATGCGGCCCAACCCGTTGGTTTTGCCGCGGATCGGAATCGTGCGCAGCATGTCAATTTGCCGGAGCTTCCATTATGGCGCGCACGCGTTCGACGACTTCTGCGGGCGTCGTTTCATGCACCTGTGCGACCAGGACCTGCACTTCTTCGCCGGTCATCGGGCTCACGTCGATTTTCATGTGCTGGGCTTTGGCCAGGAATGCGGGATCGCGCATGGTCGCATCGAAAGCGCGGCGAATGGCGGCGACGCGCGCAGGGGGAACGTCCGGCGGCAGCATATAGGGGCGGCCATGGGCCTGTCGTGCCAGCATGAGGCGCAACGCCTGGCGGTCAAATTCCGTCCTGGCGAGATCGACGATGCGCGCAAAACCACGTAGTTCTGGCGGGTCTTCGAGGCTGTAGTGGCCGATGACGCGGACCAACTTGTCGTCGATCCACGTGGGTTTGGCCGCCTTGAACGCGTCCCATCCGACGATCTGGGCTTCGACCTCGCCGCGCTCCATCGCGATGTTGACTTGCGTCGACCCCTCGTAGCCGCGCACCAGCTTGAACTTGAGCCCGAGCACTTCGCGCGACAGCATCGCGAGATCGTAGGAACCGCTGCCGGGGCCGGGTGTGCCGAGCACGACTTCCTGCGTCTTCAATTGTTCGAGCGTCTGCAGTTTGGAAGTGTGCCACACATAGGCGAAATTGTTGGAGCGGTAGATGCTGCCGATCCAGTTGAGTTTCGTGGGGTCGAAACGCGCGGTCTTCGGCGTCAGGAGGGGCGCGTTCGGCGTGCCGTTGAGCGGCGCACCGATCACGGTGCCATCGCGCGCCGCCACATTCGCAAGGTTGTTGGCCATCAAGAGACTGCCGGCGCCAGGCATGTTCTGCACGACGATCGTCGGGTTGCCGGGAATGTGGTGGCCCAAGTGGCGTGCGAGCATCCGCGCAATGAAATCGGTGCCGGCTCCGGATGCGACGCCGACCAGCATGCGGATGGTCTTGCCGCGGTAAAAGGCTTCGACGTCGTCTTGCGCCTGCGTCTTGGCGGCAGAGCAGAGCAGGCCGGTCAGCAGGGCGAGCGTGAGGACCAGGCGGTTTATCGTTTGCGCCATCATGACCCAAGACTGCGGCAACATGGTCGCTGCGTCAATGTCGCAACGGCGGCAAGAGCCGCCGGGGGCGCATTTCAGAATACCTTGAACGGCGTGTGTTGCCGTGTGGCGACCTTTTTTGGTCGTCCGAACAACATTATTGTGGCGGGGCGCCACGTGAATTTGATCCAGATCATGATGTGACGTGGCTGATGGTTATAGGTGATCAGCGAGAAAATCCAAGATTATGCAAAATTTTGGAACTACAATGCATGCTTGACGTATGAGGACCCCACGAGCGACGCATGCTTGACGTACCAGGATCACATCAGGATGAGACCCGGACTTTAGGCCGTGCCAACCGGTACCCCTCCCCCAACAAGGCAGGAGGCGTATTGGATTGGCGCGCAGGGTTTGCCGCATTGTGGCGCTGGCGGTTTCGCGCGCTGACCGTTCTGGGGGCCATTGCTTTATTCTGGTATTTCGCGATGCCGGTCTTGTTGGGTCCGGTGGTAAATATCGATACCGTCGTTCGCGCCGACTTTGTACAGAGTGTGGTGGCGAGTGGCCGTGTCGAAGCGCCATTTCGAGTCAACGTCGGCAGCCAGGTCACAGGCGTCGTGGTCGACATCCCGGTGGCCGAAGGACAAGTTGTCGCCGCCGGCGACATATTGATCCGGCTCGATGATCGCGAGGCTCGCGCCGCCGTCGTCCAAGCCGAGAGTGCGATGGCCCAAGCCGAAGCGCGCCTGCGCCAGGTGCGCGAGCTTACCCTTCCCTCCGCGGAAGAGAGCCTGGGGCAGGCGAAGGCAACCCTCCTCAATGCCGAGCAAATCTATGATCGCGCGACAAAACTGCTGCAAAACGGCGCCGGCACCAAGGTCGCGGTCGACGAAGCCACCAAGTCGCTCGATATCGCACGCGCATTGGTTCGTAATTCAGAGTTTCAAGTTTTCACCAATCGGCCCGGTGGAAGCGACTATGTCATGGCTGAAACGCAGGTCAACCAAACACGCGCCAGTCTTGCGGCGGTCCAGTCGCGGCTGAGCTATACGGTGATCAAGGCACCACGCGATGGCGTTTTGATTTCGCGTGTCGTCGAGCGCGGCAATGTGGTTCAGCCCTCGAATGTGCTGATGAAACTATCGCCGGTCGGGGAATCGCAACTCGTCGTGCAGATCGACGAAAAGAACCTCGGGCTGATTGCCCTGGGCCAGAAGGCGCTCGCTTCGGCGGATGCATTTCCGGCACAAGTCTTTGCTGCCGAGGTCGCCTACATCAATCCAGGCATCGACCTGCAGCGCGCGTCTGTCGAGGTGAAATTGCGTGTGCCGGAAGCACCCGCGTTTCTGCGTCAAGATATGACGATATCGGTTGATATCGAAGTGGCGACCCGCCCCGGCGCGCTGGTCATGCCGGCGGCAAGCATTCGCGGACTATCTAGCGGCAATCCGTGGGTATTGAAGGTCGACGACAACCACGCGAGCCGCCAGCCCATCAAAGTCGGGCTGGTCAGCGGCGGAAAGGCGGAAATTCTCGATGGCCTTGGCGAGGGAGATATTGTCGTCCCGGCGAGTTACACGGTCGATAACGGCGCCCGGATCCGGGCGCGCGTCGCTCCGGCACGAGAGCCATGAGCAGGTGGGCACCATTTGAGTGGATCACGGCTCTTCGTTTCCTCAAAGAAGGGCGGATGCAGACAATGTTCATCGTCTTGGCCGTGGCGATTGGTGTCGCGGTCATCGTTTTCATGTCGGCGCTGCTCTCGAGCCTGCAATTCAATTTCATCAAGCGCGTGCTGACGTCGCAACCGCATATTCAGCTCATCCCGCCGGACGAAGTGGCCAGACCGTTGCGCAAGGCTGCGCCAGGCCGCATCCTGGCGACGATCGTCCAGCGCCCTGTCCAGCGTATCCGCTCGATCGACCAGTGGCAGAAGATCAAGAGTCAATTGAGCGAGTGGCCGGATATCGTGACCGTATCGCCCACCATGACGCTCTCCGCGCTGGCGGTGCGGGGAGATGCCAGCCGGTCGATCAGCCTTAACGGGATCGAACCCGAGGCCTATTTCAAGATCGTGCGTATTCCCGAATTTATCACCGCCGGACGGCCGCGCGTGCTGACCGACGACATTCTCATCGGGACCGACCTGGCACAGAATCTGGGCGTCGGGGTCGGCGAAAAGGTCAATGTCTCGGCGGCGAACGGCTCGTCTCGCGTGCTCACCGTTACCGGCATATTCGACCTTGGCAATAAGGGAGCCAATCTTCGGACGACCTTCGTGGCGCTACGTACGGCGCAAGCGCTGTCCAATCTTGTTGGGGGCGTGACGACGATTGATCTCACGGTCAGCGATGTCTATGCGGCGGAGAGAATCTCGCGGTCCGTGCAAGCGGCCACTGGCATCCAGGCGGACAGCTGGATCAAGACCAATGCGCAATTTTTCACGGCTGTTAACGCCCAGCAAAACTCGAATACGCTGATCCGGATATTCGTGGGCCTCTCGGTGGCGTTCGGTATCGCGAGTGTGCTCGTCGTCTCCGTGATCCAGCGATCGAAGGATATCGGCATCCTGCGCGCCATGGGTACCTCACAGGGACAGATTTTGCGGGTGTTCCTGCTGCAGGGCGGACTGCTCGGGTTTCTTGGATCGCTCGTCGGCGCCGCGGCAGGTGGATCGGCTGTTGTTTTCTTTCACTCCCTCATGCGACAGGCGGACGGCAGCGAACTGTTCACGCTCGTACTGGAACCATCGCTGTTCGTCTATGCGGTTCTGCTGGCAGCGGCGACCGGCATCGCTGCAGCCGCAGTACCGGCCCTGCGGGCGGCCAAACTCGATCCTGTGGTGGCGATCCGTGGCTGAGAACACGTCTGTCCTGCTGCTCGATGGGATTTGCAAGTCGTACAACGTGGGCACGCCCATCGAGGTCGAAGTGCTGCATGATATCGGCATCGAGATAAAGCGGGGGGAGTTCGTCGCGCTGATCGGACCTTCCGGCTCCGGCAAGAGCACGCTCCTCAACATCATCGGATTGCTCGATAGGCCAACGAAGGGCCGGCTCTTCATCGAAGGTCGCGAAACCAGCCATCTCGACGATGCCGAGATCACCAGGCTGCGCGGTCACAGCATCGGCTTCGTATTTCAGTATCACTACTTGATTTCCGCATTTACCGCCCTTGAGAACGTCTTGATGCCGTTATTGGTGGAGCGGTCGTTTCCAAACAAAAAAATGAAACAGAGGGCGCGGGATCTGCTTGCACAAGTGGGGCTGACGCAATGGGAAAACAATCTTGCCAATAACATGTCCGGGGGGCAGCAACAGCGCGTCGCCATTGCACGTTCCCTCGCCATGGATCCTGCCTTGGTCCTGGCCGACGAGCCGACGGGAAATCTTGATACGAAATCCGCAAACACGGTTTTCGAAATGATGCAGCGCGTCAACGAGAGTAATGGAACCACGTTCTTGATTGTGACACACAACATGGATCTAGCGCGCCGCTGCCATCGGATCGTTGAGGTCGTCGATGGCCGCATGGCGACAGCCGATGTTGTTCACAAATCCGCATAGAGTGGACTGAGGGATGGTTGTATCGATTGCGTGCCTGCTGCCCTCGGCTTTTGACTTGAATCAATGTATTGTGATGGACAAGGAGCGCGTTTGATTGTGCAGTGCGCGCAAATGAGTGTGGGAGGACTTGCGATGATGAACCGGCGTGAGCTTCTTGGCGCGGCCGCGGGTGCTGCGCTTATCACCCGTGTGCCGAATGCACTCGCGGCGACCTACGATCTGATCATCCGGGGCGGTCGCGTCATTGATCCTTCGCTGGGGATCAACATGGTCGGCGACGTGGCGATTTCTGGCGGCCGCATCGCGGCGGTTGAGCCAAGCATTACGGGTGATGCCACGGATACGATCGATGCGCGTGGCAGGCTTGTTGTCCCCGGCTTGATCGACATTCACACCCATACGGCGCGCGACAAAGATGCAGCGTCCATTTGCCTTGCCGACGGCGTCACCGCGATGGTCGATGCCGGCTCGCGCGGCGCAGACTTTATCGATGACGGCGTCGCCGTGGCCAAGGCGGCGCCAAACCAGCTCCGGCTCCTGATCAACCTCTCCCACAAGGGCACGCAGCCCGTGATGACGCTCGACCTCGCCGATGTGGCGCTGGCGCGCGCCGCCATTAACCGCCACCGCGACATGATCGTCGGCATCAAGGCTCGGATGGAGAAGGGGGCATGGGGTGGCGCCGATGGCGATCTCAGGGCGCTTGCGCGCGCGCAAGCGATGGCCGAAGGGTTCAATCTGCCGGTGATGATCCACATGGGCCAGTCGGTTTCGCCGATGCGCGCCATCCTCGCGCTGCTCAAGCGCGGCGACATCGTCACGCACATGTATGCGCCGCCGCCGAACGGCATCCTCGACGACAACGGCCGGCTGCTGCCGGAAGTCCTGGCGGCCCGCCGTCGCGGCGTCTGGTTCGACATCGGCAACGGCACCACCGGTCACATCACCTGGGATCAGGCCGAGCGTTCGATCAAGCAGGGCTTTCTGCCGCACACGATATCAACCGATTGGACCCCGGGAGGACGAGAAGGCGGTGTGATCGATCTTCCGAACGTCATGTCGAAGTTTTTGCTGCTCGGTATGTCGCTCGATCAGGTGATTGCCTGCGTGACCGTGAATGCGGCGCGCGTGTTTGAAGCGTATCACGATCGCGGAACGCTCCATGTCGGAGCGCCCGCCGATGTGGCTCTGCTGGAACTGCGGGAGGGCGCGTTCGAGTTCGTCGACAATTTTGCAGGTAAACGCACCGCCCAGCAAAGGTTGTTTCCGAGCGCGACCGTGCTCGCCGGCAAGCGCGTTGCGGCGCGAGCCTGAGGACGCTTCGAACGATAACTGAATCAGGCGGCTTCAGTTTGAAGTTCCGCCTTTACGGCGGCTTCGCGCCGGGCGGCCCTTTCTTTCTGGCTCGCGATTCAAGGCCGGCTAAACGCGGGACTCCGAACGTCGACATCCATCCATCGGCCGATCGAAGCCGTTGAAACCCGCCAGAATCCCATTGGGCCAGGTGCGGCCATCGGTGGAGACGAGGCGATGCGTGGTATACATGGTACACCTAATATGATCGTTGACATATTATTATAGATATTTTATACATCATTCATTGGTTTAATTCCACGAAAAGACACGACCCCATGATGACCTCCGGGCAGTTGCGGGCCGCCAGAGCCTTGCTCGGCATCGATCAGCGCGAACTGGCGCAGCGTAGCGGTTTGTCCGTGCCGACCATTCAACGCATGGAGGCAAGCGACGGGGTCGTGCGCTGCAACGTGGACTCGCTCATGAAGCTGATCGATGCGCTTGCTGCCAACGGTATCGAATTGATCGCCGAAGGAGCGACCAGCAACGGCGGCGGTCGCGGGGTGCGGCTCAAATGAACGCCTGCGATGCCGCGTCCGAGCAAATCTTGCCGTCCGCTTGGCGGAGACGCTGATGGTCGCCTCCGCGCTCTATTGCATAGCGGCACTCGTCGGCTTGGCCACGATCGCGATTGCGCTAGGCGCCTCTGCGCGCGGCAGGGTGGTTGTTTATGGCGCAAGCCTGATCGTCACGCTGATCCTATTCGCAATTGCACTATCTTGCCTGTTGGGACATCCAAATTCACCAACCGTTATTCTGCCGCTGGGCCTCCCGTGGCTTGGCGCTCATTTTCGCATCGATGCGTTGGCGGCTTTCTTCCTCCTGGTGGTCAATCTCGGCGGCGCAGCGGCCAGCCTGTTCGCGCTCGGATATGGACGCCACGAACATTCGCCGCAACGCGTGCTGCCATTCTATCCGGCCTATCTCGCCGCCATGAATCTTGTGGTCATGGCCGACGATGCGTTCAGTTTCCTGGTGTCGTGGGAGTTCATGTCGTTGACGTCATGGGCGCTGGTGATTGCAAACCATGAGGTGCACGAGAACCTGCGCGCCGGGTTCATCTATCTTCTGATGGCGAGCTTCGGCACGCTGGCGCTGCTGCTCTCGTTCGGCCTGCTTGCCGGCGCCGACGGCAATTACGCATTCGACGCCATTCGCACCTCCGAGCCGGCCGGTGTGGTCGCGGCGCTGGTCTTTATCCTTGCGATCGTCGGAACAGGTTCGAAAGCCGGCCTCATCCCGTTGCACGCTTGGCTGCCGCTCGCCCATCCGGCAGCGCCCAGCCACGTCTCCGCGCTGATGAGCGGCGTGATGACCAAGGTCGCGGTCTACGGCTTCCTACGCATCGTGTTCGACCTGTTGGGAACGCCGGACTGGTGGTGGAGTATTGTGGTGCTCACCGTCGGTGGCATCACGGCCGCGATGGGCGTGCTCTATGCGCTGATGCAGCGTGACCTCAAACGGGTGCTGGCCTACAGCACCATCGAAAATATCGGGATCATCTTTGCCGCGCTCGGTCTTGCGCTGGCCTTCAAGACCGAAGGCCTTGCTTGGGCGGCGGCGCTCGCTCTCACCGCAGGGCTGTTTCACGTTTTCAATCATTCGCTGTTCAAGAGTCTGCTTTTCTTCGGCGCCGGCACGGTCCTCAATGCTACCGGCACCCGCGACATGGAGAAACTCGGTGGTTTGATCCACCGCATGCCGCAGACCGCAGTCGTCTTTCTGGTCGGCTGCGTGGCGATCTCGGCGTTGCCGCCGCTCAACGGCTTCGTCTCCGAATGGCTCACATTTCAGGCCATTCTGCAAAGCCCGCAATTGCCCTCGTGGGGCCTCAAATTGATCGTGCCGGCGGTCGGCGCGCTGCTCGCATTGTCGGCGGCGCTGGCGGCTGCCTGTTTCGTGCGCGCATTCGGGTTCGCCTTCCTCGGCCGCCCGCGCACGCCCGAAGCGGTTGGCGCGCAGGAGACCGACACCAGTTCGCTCGCTGCGATGTATTTTGTCGCCACGCTCTGCCTGATCGCCGGCATCATTCCAGGCATTTTTATTGATGCGCTGGGACCGGTGGTGCAAACCCTCGTCGGCGGCCGCATGCCGGTGCAGACTGGCGTGGATTGGATGTCGATCGTTCCGATCGCGGAAAGTCGTAGCTCGTATAACGGGCTGCTTGTGTTCTTGTTCATGATTGCGTCCGGCGCGATTTCCGCCTTTGCCATTCATCGCCTGGCCTCCGACAAACTGCGCCGCGGCCCAGCATGGGGTTGCGGCTATCCGGATTCAAGTACGATGACGCAATACACGGCCGACAGTTTCGCGCAGCCGATCCGAAGGGTTTTTGGAACGGTTGTGTTTGGCGCACGCGAGACCGGAGAGATGCCGCCGCCCGGCGCCACCAAACCGGCGCGGCTGACTGTCGAACTGCGCGATCTGATCTGGGATGCGCTGTATAGACCGATTGCGACGGGTGTGAACTTTGCGGCCGAACATCTCAACCATCTCCAGTTCCTGACCATCCGGAACTACCTGTCCTTGGTGTTCGCGGCGCTGGTGCTTCTGCTTCTGGTGCAGGCAATATGGCCGTGATCCGCGACATAGCCTTGCAGGGGTTCCAGATGCTGCTGGTTCTTTTACTGGCGCCGCTGCTCACCGGCTTTGTGCGCAAGGTGAAAGCCCGGCTGTTGCGGCGGCAAGGTCCGCCCCTGTTGCAGCCGTATCGCGACCTCAACCGGCTCTTGCGCAAGGAGGTCGTTCTGGCTGATAACGCGTCGTGGCTGTTTCGCGTCATTCCCTACTTTGTGTTCGCAACCACCTGGATCGCGGCTTCGCTGATACCCACGTTCCGCAGCGGGCTCTTATTTTCCTGGTCGGCGGATCTCATCGCCATCATCGCGCTGCTGGGCAGCGCGCGCTTCTTCCAGGTGCTCGCCGGTCTCGATGTCGGGACCAGTTTCGGCGGAATCGGATCGAGCCGCGAGGTGATGATTGCATCGCTGGCCGAACCCGCAATGTTGATGATCGTCTTTTCGCTTGCCTTGATAGCGGGTTCCACGCAGCTCTCCACAATGTCCGCCTTCATGAATTCACCGGAGGTTGGTTTGCGGGTTTCGCTGGGCCTTGGGCTGATCGCCCTGACAATCGTGGCGATCGCGGAGAACGCGCGTATTCCGGTCGACAATCCGGCGACACATCTTGAGCTGACCATGGTGCATGAGGCCATGGTGCTGGAATATTCCGGCCGTCATCTCGCGCTGATCGAATTGTCAGCTGCCCTCAAGCTCCTGCTCTATATATCGCTCATAACTTGCCTGTTCGCGCCCTGGGGCATCAGTTCGGCCGCCGTCGATGCAACGTCGCTGCTCACCGGAGTGGCTGCCTATTTGGTCAAACTCGCCGCCGGCGGCAGCCTGCTGGCGGTGTTCGAGACGGTCATCGCCAAGATGCGCGTGTTTCGCGTGCCTGGATTTCTGGGAGCGGCGCTCATGCTGGCGCTGTTGGCGACCCTGCTGCGCTTCGTGTCGCGGAGTTTCTGATGAACGGGCTGACCTTCGACATCGCGCATATGCTGGCAGGCTCGCTGGTGGTGGCAAGTTTCTTGCAGCTCTATCAAGACCGGTTATCGGCGCTGATCAATGTTTTTGCCGTGCACGCAATGGTGCTCGCATTATCGGTGGCCTGGCAGGCCTACATCCAGGACGCCCCGCATCTCTATATCACCGCCGTGATTGCGCTGGCCTTCAAGGCCATCATCATTCCGGTGGCGCTGCGCCGGATCGTCGTGCGTCTTGGCATCCACCGTGAGATCGAAAACGTCGTCGGCGTCGGTCTGGCGATGTTGTTTGGGATCGGCCTGGTTGCATTGTCGATGGTGGTCATGCTGCGGGTGACTGCCGAAGCCGATCCGCTGGCGCGCGAGGATCTGGCGTTTGCGCTGTCGGTGGTACTGCTGGGGCTGCTGTTGATGGTGACACGGCGCAACGCCGTTAGCCAGGTAATCGGCTTCATGTCGCTGGAGAACGGCCTGGTTCTGGCGGCGGCCGGCGCCAAGGGCATGCCGCTGGTGGTCGAAATCAGCGTCGCCTTTTCGGTTCTGATCGCTTTCATTGTCATCGGCATCTTTCTGTTCCGTATTCGGGAGCGCTTCGACACCGTGGACATACAGGCCATGGATCGATTCCGCGGAGAGCGCCGATGATGTTCGATCCGCTCAACGGCGTTCTACTGATACCGGCTTTGGCGGCGTGCCTGCTCGCCGTCCTGCCGGGCTACCGGCTGACCGCACGGCTCAATATGTTGGCGGCGTTCCTCACCTTTGCGACTGCCGTGTCGTTGTTCGTGGTGGAGCCCGCGCCCGGCCTCTATCTGCTGGTGGACGACCTCAACAAGGTCTTTATCGTCCTAACCACCTTCGTGGCCTTTAGCACCAGCGTATTCAGCGCGAGTTACATCGACCACGAAATCGAAATTGGGCGGCTGAAGCTGAGTTACGTGCGTTTCTATCACGCCATGTATCAGGTGCTGATGTTCGCCATGAACCTCGCGCTGGTCGCCAACAATATCGGCCTGATGTGGGTCGCGATCGAAATTGCGACGCTCACCACTGTGCTGATGGTCGGCATCTATCGCACCCACGAGGCGCTGGAAGCGGCCTGGAAATATTTTATCCTCGGCAGCGTGGGTATTGCGCTGGCGCTGTTCGGCACCATTCTCATTTACATGGCTGCGCGGCCGGCGATCGGGGAGGGCCTCAACGCCATGGTATGGACCGTGCTGATCATGCACGCGCCGAAATTCGATCCGGCCTTGCTCAATGTCGCCTTCGTGTTCTTGCTGCTCGGCTACGGCACCAAGGTCGGTCTCGCTCCGCTGCATGCCTGGCTGCCGGATGCGCACGCCGAAGGCCCGACGCCGATTTCGGCGGTGCTGTCCGGACTGCTGCTGAACGTCGCACTGTATGCGCTGCTGCGCTTCAAGATGATCCTTGCGCTCAATCCGATCGCACTCGCGCCTGGCCCGCTCATGGTGACGATGGGGGTGGTCTCCTGCGTGTTCGCCGCCTTCATGTTGTATAGGCGGCGCGACATCAAGCGCATGTTCGCCTATTCCTCGATCGAGCACATGGGCATCATCGTGTTCGCCTTCGGCATGGGCGGGCCACTCGCCAACTTCGCGGGCCTTCTGCACATGACCATGCATTCGCTGACCAAGTCGGCGATCTTCTTCGCGGTCGGGCACATCGCCCAGGTCAAGGGCACCCAGAAGATCGCCGATATGGGTGGGCTGACCGTGACGCATCCGGTGCTCGGCTGGGGCTTGGTGCTCGGCGTCGTAGCCATCGCGGGGCTGCCGCCGCTCGGCATCTTCATGAGCGAGTTTCTGGTGATAAGCTCGACATTCTCGCGCGCGCCGTGGCTGGTCATGATCCTCGTGTTCGGTATCCTGGTCGCGCTCGGCGGATTGTTCATGCAGCTTAACAGGATCGCATTTGGTGAGCCGCGCGGACCGGCTGAGCCGGCACAGGCTTCCTACGTGCCGATGTTCACCCATCTCGCCATCGTGTTGATCGCCGGCATCTATATGCCGCCGTCACTGGTCGCCGGATTTCAGACCGTCGCCAAACTGTTGGGATAGCGTCATGGCTCTGCTCGACAGTATCCCCTGCGTTGAGACGGTCGAGGCGCATCGGCCATGGCCGCGCGCCATCGTTCACGAAGACGGCTGGCGAGAGGCGATCGATCATCTGGTCGCTGGAAGCTGCACGCTGCTGGGCTTGTGGGGCGACGCTCCTGATGTGCATGCTCCTGACGTGCACATGGCGCTGCTGAGCGCGCAGGCCGGCGACATCGCAGTCATCAGCTACCGAACCGAGGGCGGCGCCTATCCGAGTGTCGGTGCTCGCCACCCGCCGGCCATTCGCTTGGAGCGCGCGATCCGCGACCTGTTCGGCCTGGAGGCGACCGGCGCGCCGGACACGCGGCCATGGCTCGATCTCGGTTTCTGGTGTGTTTGCCATCCGCTTGGAACAAAGGGTGCCGCGCGGCAACATGCGCCCTATGCGTTCCTGCCGGCGGAAGGCGAGGCGTTGCATCAGATCGCGGTCGGCCCGGTCCATGCCGGGATCATCGAGCCAGGTCATTTTCGCTTCACCGCCAACGGCGAACATGTTGTGCGGCTGGAGCAGCGGCTTGGCTATGTGCACAAGGGTATCGAATCTCTGATGGCGGGCGCCTCGCTCGACAACGCGGCGAAGCTTGCCTGTCGCACTTCGGGCGACAGCGCGGTCGCCTATTCCTACGCGTTTGCCCAGGCAGCCGAAGCAGCGTTAAAAGTGACCGTGCCACCGCGCGCTCTCTACCTCCGTGCCCTGATGGCGGAGCTGGAGCGATTGGCCAATCATTTCGGCGACATCGGCGCCATTTGCAACGATGCCTCGTTCTCCCTCATGCATGCGCAATGTGGGATCCTGCGCGAACGCACGCTGCGCGCGGCGAACGCCTGTTTCGGCAGCCGCCTGATGATGGATATGATCGTGCCCGGTGGGGTGTCGCGCGATATCGTTGCGGAGGGAATCCCACAGGTGCAGGCGCTGCTTGCCGAAGTGCATCGCGTGTTTCCGCGGCTCATCGATCTCTATGACAACACTGCCTCGCTGCAGGATCGCACGGTGACCACCGGCATCGTTCGGCGGGATTACGCTCGACAGTTTGGTGCCGGCGGCTATGTCGGCCGTGCTTGCGGACGCGCGTTCGATGCGCGGCGCACGCCGGGTTATGCGCCCTATGACGCTCTCGCCTTTGAGGTTCCGGTCTTGGTAGCCGGCGACGTCAATGCGCGGGTGTGGATCCGGATTCGCGAATGCGAGCAAAGTCTGGCACTGATCGATCAGATTCTCGATTCCTTGCCCGCCGGTGATACAGTAACCACGATCGAATCCGGTGCGGGACCGGGCGAAGGCTTGGACCCCACAGAAGGCTTGGGCCTCGCAGAAGCGTTTCGTGGCGACGTCCTGGTCTGGCTGCGGCTTGATGGCGATCGGCGCGTGGCGCGCTGCCATCTGCGCGACGCTTCCTGGTTTCAATGGCCCCTATTGGAGGCGGCGATCGAAGGCAACATCGTCGCCGACTTTCCGCTCTGCAATAAATCCTTCAACTGTTCTTATTCGGGACACGATAGCTAGGGTTCGCCGATGCGCACGACGTTTTTCGAAAGCCTCGTCCACGGTCCGCTCACGGAGCGGCCGCCCAAGCCCGATGAGGCAATGCTTGCCGAGCTTGCAAATAGCGTTGATCGGGCGGCGCGCGGCCGCCTCGGCCGCTCGCTATCGATCCGCCAGGTGGACGCCGGCTCATGCAATGGCTGCGAGCTGGAAATTCATGCGCTCAATAACGCGTTCTATGATCTCGAACGCTTCGGGCTTCGTTTCGTCGCTTCGCCTCGCCACGCCGACGTGCTCATGGTCACGGGTCCGGTAACCTGGAACATGCGCGAGGCGCTGCGGCGTACTTACGACGCCACGCCCGATCCAAAGTGGGTCATCGCCGTCGGCGCCTGCGCGGTAGATGGAGGCATGTTTGCCGGCAGCTACGCGGTGTCCGGCGGCGTCAACGACGCAATTCCGGTTGATCTGCACATTCGCGGTTGTCCGCCATCGCCGACCGAACTCTTGAAGGGACTAATCGCACTGCTGGAGCATGCAAGTTAGAAAGGCGGCATTGCAGATGGACGCTGGTGCTGGTCGGGAACCTTCAGATAAGTTGATGATCGGCATCGAACGACAAAGTAGAGTTTGCTGGTAGTCCGAGTCTGACGCTTGAGTACCAAGCGTCACTCTCGGATCATTGGTGGCACAGCCCGCGGCTTACGCGCGAAATGAATTGCCACGATGCCCGGTGACAGGCGCTCATATGCCACCTCGATGAAGCCTTGCGCGGCGATTTCGTCGGCGAATCCATCGGCGCCCGGGAATTCGCGCACACCTTTGAGAAGGTAGTCGTATGCGGACGTGTCGCCTCCCGTCGCCGCCCAGCCGACGACCGGCATGCACAGTCTCATATAGGTAAGATACGCACTATGCAGGAACCTTATGGGGATCTCCGAAGCCTCCAGACATATGAAGGTGCCGCCCGGTCGTAGTACGCGCCACGCTTCCGCGAGCGCCAGCTTTCGATCGCAGATTTTCATGCCGAGCGACATTGAATAAAGATCGATGCTTGCGGTTTCGATTGTCGACAAACAATGTGCGTCGAGAGTCTGGAACTCCAGCGCGTTAGCCAGACGCCCGGCGCGCCGTCTTGCAATGTCGAGCATGGCCGGGCAGATGTCCGACACGATGCAGTTGCGTTGTTTTTCGGCGCCGAGCTTCTTAGCGACTCGTAATGCGATGTCTCCCGTACCTGCCGCGACATCAAGCTGGATGCAAAAGCTGAACAGGTCGCTCAGCTGGTCGTAGCGTGAGGCGATGCGGTTGAAGACATCGTCCCTTGTCGCGTCGAAGGATGCGGCATTTACCTCGCTTGAAATGACGGGTTTGGCCACGGTGACATCTCCTCGCGCTATTGGCGTTGATTCCAACGTGAAGTCGACGGCATTGTAGCCCGGGTCGGCAAGGCTTCGTACGGTGGAATGACCCCGAGGCCGCGCTACTACCATATCGAGTTGGCGCTCAGATGCTATTCCACCACGCGCAGCTCGTTGCTGGCGGGACACACCTCGATCTCGACGCCATTCGGGATTGCGGCGGTTATGTCTTCGTCAAACCCGGCCAGCATCGGCAAA